>NZ_LT629778.1:4940000-5240000 GCF_900105485.1 Pseudomonas granadensis
ACACTGACGACAGCACCGCACAAACCGCGGATGCCGCCCCTGCTCCTGCACCTGCAGTTGAAGAAAAAGCCAAGGCCCCAGGCCATCGCGAAGTCGTTGTAGCCAAGGGCGATACGCTGTCCACACTGTTCGAAAAGGTCGGTTTGCCAGGCGCCTCTGTGCATGAAGTATTGGCCAGCGACAAACAAGCCAAACAATTCAGCCAGCTCAAGCGTGGCCAGAAGCTTGAATTCGAATTGAGTCCGGACGGCCAGTTGACCAGCCTGCACAGCAAGGTCAGCGACGTCGAAACCATCACCCTGACCCGAAATGACAAGGGCTACGCGTTCAGTCGCGTCACCGCAAAGCCGACCGTTCGCACCGCGTATGTTCACGGCGTGATCAACAGCTCGCTGTCGCAATCCGCAGCTCGTGCGGGCTTGTCGCACAGCCTGACCATGGATATGGCCAGTGTTTTCGGCTATGACGTCGACTTCGCCCAAGACATCCGTCAGGGCGACGAATTCGATGTGATCTACGAGCAGAAAGTGGTCAACGGCAAAGCAGTCGGCAACGGTCCGATCCTCTCGGCTCGCTTTACCAACCGCGGCAAGACCTACACCGCCGTGCGTTACACCAACAAGCAAGGCAACAGCAGCTATTACACCGCCGATGGCAACAGCATGCGCAAGGCGTTCATTCGCACTCCGGTGGACTTCGCTCGTATCAGCTCCAAGTTCTCGATGGGCCGCAAGCACCCGATCCTCAACAAGATCCGCGCCCACAAAGGCGTTGACTACGCAGCGCCACGCGGTACGCCAATCAAGGCTGCCGGTGACGGTAAAGTGCTGCTCGCCGGCCGCCGCGGCGGTTACGGCAACACAGTGATCATTCAGCATGGCAACACCTACCGTACGCTGTACGGTCACATGCAAGGTTTTGCCAAGGGCGTGAAAACCGGCGGTACCGTCAAGCAAGGTCAGGTGATTGGCTACATCGGCACCACGGGCCTGTCGACCGGTCCGCACTTGCACTACGAGTTCCAGGTCAACGGTGTGCACGTCGATCCACTGGGCCAGAAACTGCCAATGGCGGACCCGATTGCCAAGTCGGAACGAGCGCGGTTCCTGGCTCAGAGTCAGCCATTGATGGCACGCATGGACCAAGAAAAGGCCACCATGCTGGCCTCGAGCAAGCGTTAAATCATGGCCTTGTATATCGGGGTAATGTCCGGAACCAGTCTCGACGGGCTGGACATTGCCCTGATCGAGCAGACCTCGGCGATCAGATTGGTCGCCACCCACTACGTCCCCATGCCCGACTCCCTGCGCGCCGAGCTGCTTGGCTTGTGCGCCAGCGGCCCTGACGAAATTGCCCGCTCGGCCATCGCCCAGCAACACTGGGTGAAGCTCGCCGCGCAGGGTATACACGCGCTACTGAGCAACCAGCACCTCAAACCTGAAGCCATTCGTGCGATCGGCAGTCACGGCCAGACCATTCGCCATGAACCGGCGCGCGGTTTTACGGTGCAGATCGGCAACCCGGCCCTGCTCACCGAACTGACCGGCATCACGGTCGTCAGTGACTTCCGTAGCCGCGACGTCGCGGCCGGCGGCCAGGGTGCACCGCTGGTGCCCGCCTTCCATGAGGCTTTGTTCGAAGAGCGTACTGGCAATCAGGCAGTCTTGAATGTCGGCGGTTTCAGCAATTTGAGTCTGATCGAGCCGACCAGGCCTGTAGCCGGTTTCGACTGTGGCCCGGGGAATGTTCTGATGGACGCCTGGATTCAGCAGCAACGCGGCGAAAACTACGACCGCAATGGCGATTGGGCGAAGACCGGCACCGTTGAACCCAAACTGCTCGAAGCGCTGCTCAGCGATCCGTTCTTCATCACCCAAGGGCCGAAAAGCACCGGGCGCGAGGTATTCAACCTGCCCTGGCTTGAACAACACCTTTCACGTTTTCCCGCGCTTGCCGCGGAAGATGTGCAGGCCACACTGCTTGAGCTGACCGCACTGACCATCGTCACAGCGTTGCAAAGCGCTCAAACCGATACCCAGGAACTGCTGGTCTGCGGCGGCGGCGCACACAACTCAGCGCTGATGACGCGACTGGCCGCGCTGCTGCCCGACACTACAGTCGCCAGCACCGCCAGCCACGGTGTCGACCCGGACTGGGTCGAAGCGATGGCCTTCGCCTGGCTGGCTCACTGCTGTCTCGAAGGCATCGCCGCCAACCGCCCGAGCGTCACCGGTGCCCGCGGCCTCCGAGTGCTTGGCGCGATCTATCCGGCCTGAGTGAATCGCGAGACAACAAAAAACGCCGCAGAACCGTGAGGCCCTGTGGCGTTTCAGTATGCGAAGCGAAAACGCTGTAAAGACGCTGCTATCAGATCGAGAACGACGACCCGCAACCACACGTGGTGGTGGCGTTCGGGTTCTTGATCACGAACCGCGAACCTTCCAGACCTTCCTGGTAATCCACTTCCGCACCGGCCAGGTACTGGAAGCTCATCGGATCGACCACCAGACTCACGCCTTCGCGCTCGACAATGGTGTCGTCATCGGCCACATCTTCATCGAAGGTGAAACCGTATTGAAACCCTGAACAACCGCCGCCCGTAACGAATACGCGCAGCTTCAAGCGATCATTCCCCTCTTCATCGACCAGGCTCTTCACCTTGTGCGCAGCACCTTGAGTGAATTGCAAAGCCGTGGGGGTGAAGGATTCGACGCTCATGCTGACTATCTCCCGGCGTTACGCCGCCATAATGCGTGATGACGCGCATTATCCGCTTGTCCTAGAAAATTGGTCAACTATTAGAGGAGCAGCGGCAAGCTTCAAGCGCTGAGCTTCAAGCTTGCCGCTGATGACTTGTAGCTTGGAGCTTGAAGCTCGTAGCTGCTTTTAAGGCAGCATGCCGGCGTGAGACAAACCAAAGCGTTCGTCCAGGCCAAACAGGATGTTCATGTTCTGCACTGCCTGCCCCGACGCGCCTTTAACCAGATTGTCGATGACCGACAGCACTACCACCAGGTCACCATCCTGAGGACGGTGCACCGCGATGCGGCAGACATTGGCGCCACGCACGCTACGGGTTTCGGGATGGCTGCCGGCCGGCATCACATCGACGAACGGTTCGTTGGCATAGCGTTTTTCAAACAGCGCCTGCAGATCCACCGAACGATCAACCACGGTCGCGTAAAGCGTGGAGTGGATGCCACGGATCATCGGAGTCAGATGCGGGACGAATGTCAGACCGACATCCTTGCCCGCCGCACGACGCAGGCCCTGGCGAATTTCCGGCAGGTGACGGTGACCTTTCACCGCATACGCCTTCATGCTTTCCGACGTTTCGGAGTACAGCGAGCCTACAGCCGCACCACGGCCGGCACCGCTGACACCGGATTTGCAGTCGGCGATCAGGCGCGAAGCGTCAGCCAGCCCGGCTTCCAGCAATGGCAGGAAACCCAGTTGCGTCGCGGTTGGATAGCAACCCGGCACCGCAATCAGACGTGCTTTTTTGATCTGCTCGCGATTGACTTCCGGCAGGCCGTAGACCGCTTCATCCAGCAATTCCGGTGCGCCGTGAGGCTGGCCGTACCACTTGGCCCATTCTTCGGCGTCCTGCAGTCGGAAGTCTGCCGACAGGTCGATGACCTTGGTGCCCGCCGCCAGCAACTCACCTGCCAATGCGTGCGCAACACCGTGCGGGGTGGCGAAGAACACCACGTCGCAAGCACCGAGGGTTTTCACGTCCGGCACGCTGAACGCCAGGCCGTCGTAGTGGCCGCGCAGGTTCGGGTACATGTCAGCCACGGCCAGACCGGCCTCGGATCGGGAAGTGATGACGACCACTTCTGCCTGCGGATGCTGTGCCAACAGACGCAGCAGTTCGACACCGGTGTAACCCGTGCCGCCGACGATACCGACCTTGACCATAAACCTGCCCTCAACGAAACCACTGGAAAGCCGTCGATGATAGGGGCCGCACGCCCCTGCGACAACCGTCAAGGTGACGTGCGGACGCTCAAGCCTCTACTATCTGGCTTACCGTGAATGAGGGAATAACCAAAATGCTCTATCTGTGGATCAAAGCGTTGCATATCGTCAGTGTCGTCTGCTGGTTCGCCGGGCTGTTCTACCTGCCGCGATTGTTCGTTTATCACGCGCAAAGCGAAGACACGATCAGCAAGGAGCGCTTCAGCGTCATGGAGCGCAAGCTGTATCGCGGCATCATGGGCCCGGCAATGATCGCCACCCTGATCTTTGGCGGCTGGCTGATTTACCTCAACCCGACGATCTTCAGTCAGGGCGGCTGGATCCACGCCAAACTGACCCTGGTCGTGTTGCTGATCGGTTACCACCACATGTGTGGCGCGCAGGTCAAACGCTTCGCCCGTGGCGAAAACACCCGCAGCCATGTCTTTTATCGCTGGTTCAATGAAGTGCCGGTTCTGCTATTGCTGGCTATCGTCATTCTGGTCGTGGTCCGGCCGTTCTAGTTTCGATAACTACACCATTTCGGGGTACTCCAATGTCGCTGCCCGCTTTGCTCGAACAACGTCTGCGTCTGCCTGTGGTGGCTGCGCCGATGTTCCTGATATCCAACCCGCAACTGGTACTCGCCTGCTGCCGCAATGGCGTTGTGGGTAGCTTTCCCGCGTTGAACCAGCGCGAAAGCAGTGGTTTCAAGACCTGGCTGGAAGAGATCGAGGCGGGACTGGCCGCACTGGAAAACCCGGCGCCGTATGCGGTGAACCTGATCGTCCATAACAGCAATCCACGGTTGCAGGCTGACCTGAATATCTGCGTCGAGCACAAGGTGCCGATCGTAATCACCAGCCTCGGTGCGGTGAAGGAACTGGTCGACGCAGTGCACAGCTATGGCGGCCTGGTGTTCCACGATGTGACGACACGCCGGCATGCCGAGAAAGCCGCCGAAGCCGGGGTCGATGGTTTGATCGCTGTCGCAGCCGGCGCCGGCGGGCATGCCGGGACCTGGAGCCCTTTTGCACTGGTCGCCGAAATCCGCCAGTTCTTCGACAAGACGCTGCTGCTTGCAGGATGTTTGAACCACGGCCATGAGATTCTCGCTGCCCAACTGCTCGGTGCGGATTTAGCCTACTTCGGTACGCGATTTATCGGCACCAGCGAAAGTCATGCGCCTGACGCTTACAAGCAGATGCTGCTGACAGCCAAGGCCGCGGACATCATCCATACTCCAGCGGTGTCGGGTGTACCGGCCAGTTTCATGCGCCAGAGCCTGGAAGCGGCCGGTTTCGATATGGCCGCCCTGCAAGGTAAAGGCGAAGTGAATTTCGGCGACAAACTCAAGCCGATCAGCGACGAAGCCAAAGCCTGGAAAACCGTGTGGTCGGCCGGCCAGGGCGTGGGGCAAATCGATGACTTGCCGACAGTCGATCAATTGATTGCACGACTGGACGCCGAATACCGCCAGGCGCAGAGTCGCGCAGCACAGCTACCGAGCCGCTGGCCACGCTGAGAAAAAACCGGACCAGCGCCGATGGCTGGCCTTACACTGCTGACCTTTCAAACAACTCGCGACAAGGATGCCTCGACCATGAGCGAACCCCGTTACAAGATCGTCTTCGACGGCGCTCTGCAGCCCGGTGTCGATCTCAGCACTGCCAAACTCAATCTGGCGGATCTGTTCAAAAGCGATGTTGCCGGCATCGAGCGTCTGTTCACTGGCCGCACCGTCGCCCTCAAGCGTGACTTGTCGCACAGTGATGCGCAGACCTATCTGCAGGCGCTGAACAAGACCGGCATCGATGCGCGGATCGAAACCGAAACCGTCATCGACCTGAACCTGTCCGACGTCCACGAGCAATCCGCGGCCTTGGCGGAACCCGACTCACCTTACGCACCACCGCGCGCCAGCGTCGCTGAAAATCTGCCGGCGTTCGCCACACTCAAACCGTTCAGCTTCGAAGGGCGGATTGGCCGCCTGCGTTTTCTCGCGTGGACAATGGTTCTGAGCCTGGTGACGCTGCCGATTGTCGGCGTGTTTGCCCTGATGGCTCTGGGGCTGGTCGCGGGAGATTCCACCACCGGCCTGATCATTGGCGGGATTCTCGCTTTCTTCCTGTTCGTCGCATTCTTGATTGTCAGTATCCTGTTCAGCGTCCAGCGTCTGCATGACATTGGCTGGTCTGGCTGGCTCTGGCTGCTGAACCTGGTGCCGTTCGTGGGCAGCTTCTTTCCGCTGGTGATCATGGTCGTGCCGGGCAACACCGGTGCCAACCGTTACGGGCCACCGCCGCCGCCCAACAGCACCGCCGTCAAAGTCCTGTGTTCGCTGTGGATCGTGTTCTTCGCGCTGCTCTTCGTCGGTGGAATGCTCGGTGGTATTTCGGCTATCCAGCAGGAATATGAAAGCAATCTGGAAAGCAGCTACGAGAGCGGTTCGGTGACCACCGATGAGATCGATGTGGAGGTCGAACCGCCCGTGATTTCCAGTGACGATGCAGCCGAAGCGGCGCAGCCCCCTGTAGACTCTGCGCAAGAATGAACAGCGCTCCCCGCCGTGACACCCGCGTCGCCGGCGCGGAGCTGTTGCGATGGAGAATTGCATGACCCGTTACGCTCTGATCACTGGCGCTTCCAGCGGCATCGGCCTGGCCATGGCCGAAGCGCTGGCCCGCCGCGGCCGCAGTCTGATTCTGGTGGCTCGACAGCGTGATCAGCTGGAAAGTATTGCTCTGGAGTTGACTCAACGCTTTGGCGTCGAAGTGCTGTTTCGCGCCTGCGATCTCGGCGAACCGTTGCGCCTGTCCGGCTTCCTGCTGGAGCTAGAGGAAGGCGACCGCCAGATCGATTTGCTGGTCAATTGCGCCGGCATCGGTACTTGCGGTCCGTTCCTTGCGCAAGACTGGATGACCGAGCAGGATCTGATCGAGGTGAACATCCTCGCCCTCACCCGCCTCTGCCACGCCATCGGCAACAGCATGGCGCTGCAGGGTGGCGGACAGATCCTCAATGTCGCCTCGGTGGCGGCTTTCAGCCCCGGTCCGTGGATGAGCACTTACTACGCAAGCAAGGCTTATGTCCTGAACTTCTCCGAAGCCTTGCGCGTTGAACTCAAACAAAGTGCGGTAAAGGTTTCGGTGCTCTGCCCTGGCCCGACACGCACGGCATTTTTTCGGACCGCACAGCTCAACAGCGAAAAACTCGATGAAAGCGCAAAACTGATGAGCCCCGAAGAAGTCGCGCTGTACACCGTGCGCGCCCTCGAAAAGAACCGCGCGATCATCATTCCGGGGCGACGTAACCGCTGGCTGGCCTTTTTGCCGCGGTTCGGCTCGCGCTGGCTCAACCGGACCATCGTTGGCATGGTCAATAAAGCTTATTGCCCGCGCTGAAAATTCCGAATTCAACGCGGTACACTCGACTCAGCCCCTACAACGGAGAAACAGCAGTGGATACTCTGTTCACCAAGATCATCAACCGGGAGATTCCGGCGAAGATCATTTACGAGGACGACCAGGTTCTGGCGTTCCACGACATCGCCCCACAGGCACCGGTGCATTTCCTGGTGATCCCGAAGAAACCGGTGCGCACCCTCAACGACCTGACCGAAGACGACAAGGCACTGGCCGGGCACATCCTGTTCACCGCGCAACGCCTGGCGCTGGAGCTGGGCTGCGAGGAAGGTTTCCGCGTGGTGATGAATTGCAATGAACTCGGTGGGCAAACTGTCTATCACATTCATATGCATGTACTCGGTCAGCGCCAGATGAACTGGCCGCCGGGCTGATTGATGGCAAAACCTGTGGGAACCTGCTCGCGAAGGCTTGGGTACATTCGACATTTGAATACCAGACAGTCCGCTTTCGCGAGCAGGCTCGCTCCCACATAAAGCCTGCCCGCGCGACCAATGACCCAACGCAAACCTTCGCCGGCTGATTCGGTTAAACTGGCCGTCGAGATTTTTCCCGGAGGTCAGCATGACTACCCAACGTCACTACTCGCCGATTGACCGTCTTCTGCTGCAAGCCGATGCCGCAATGCGGACTTTGCTGCCCTTCAGTGGTCAGCCGTACCGCCCGTCACCGGCCCTCCTGCAGCCGGACACGCCAATGAGCGACGAAGACACCCGCCACGTCGCCGGCCTGATGCGCATCAACCACACCGGCGAGGTCTGCGCCCAAGCGCTGTACCAAGGGCAGGCGCTGACCGCCAAACTGCCGCAGGTGCGCGAGGCCATGGAGCATGCGGCCGAAGAAGAGATCGATCACCTGGTCTGGTGCGAACAGCGCATTCATCAGTTGGGCAGCCACACTAGTGTGTTGAATCCGTTGTTCTATGGCATGTCATTCGGGATTGGTGCAGTTGCCGGGCTGATCAGCGACAAGGTCAGCCTCGGTTTTGTCGCGGCGACCGAGCATCAGGTGTGCAAGCATCTGAACGAACACCTTGAGCAACTGCCAGCCGAGGACGAGAAGTCCCGGGCGATTCTGGAGCAGATGCGCATCGATGAAGAACATCATGCGGAGAGTGCGCTGGATGCAGGTGGTTTTCGCTTTCCGGCGCCGGTGAAATTCGGGATGAGTATCTTGGCCAAGGTGATGACCAAGAGTACTTATCGGATCTGATCGTTGTGGTGACTGGAAGGTCCTCATCGCTGGCAAGCCAGCTCCCACAGGGTTCTGTATCCCAGCAATAAAAAAGGCGACTGCCGTGAGGGAGTCGCCTTTTTGGTGCCTGGGAATCTTACGCAGGCATGTTGCGTGCGTAGAAGATCTCGAGCATTTCGTGTTTCACCCGGTCAGTCACTTGAGCACGTTGCTCAGGGGACAGATTGCTGGTGGCGTCGCCGAACAGGTAGTTGTCCAGTTCGAAGTTCTTCAACAGCATTTTGGTGTGGAACAGATTTTCCTGATACACGTTCACGTCAGTCATCTGGTACGCGTCGCGAGTGTCTTCGGACAAGTAGTTCTGGATCGAGTTGATCTCGTGATCGATGAAGTGCTTGTTGCCTTCAACGTCACGGGTGAAGCCGCGCACACGATAATCCACAGTCACGATGTCCGAATCGAACTGGTGAATGAGGAAGTTGAGCGCTTTAAGCGGTGAAATGACCCCACAGGTCGACACGTCGATGTCCACACGGAAAGTTGCAATACCGTCGTCCGGATGAATCTCCGGGTAGGTGTGCACCGTGATGTGACTCTTGTCGAGGTGGGCCAGGATAATTTCGGGCAACGGGCCCGGCGACTCTTCGATCTGACTGTCGGTCGGAGTAACCGGCTCTTCAGAAATCAGAATCGTGACGCTGGCGCCCTGAGGTTCGTAGTCCTGACTGGCAATGTTCAGGATGTTGGCACCAATGATCTCGACAACTTCTGTGAGAATCTGCGTCAGGCGTTTCGCGTTGTACTCTTGATTGATGTACTCGACGTAAGCCTGCTGATCTTGCGGGGTTTCCGCATAGCAGATGTCATAGATGTTGAAGCTCAAGGTCTTTGTCAGGTTATTGAACCCGTGGAGCTTGAGTTTGCTTTTCACCGTTAAAAACTCTCTATGTATGCGGCCCGGCCGCGTGATCAAGCATGCCCGTCAAGTGCGAACGACGCACCTGCGTAGGACGGTTAACACCTCTTCGCGATGGCGATTTTGGTTGTCTGTTCAGGCGAATGACCCGTCGGCTGACGATCACTGCCCTGAAAAAAGTGGCGCATTATGCAGACGTCAGCGGGGGATCGCCAGAGTCTGCACTGCTTTTATGATAGTTGAATGTCGGTTCAACCGAGTTCGACGATTTCGTAATCGTGGGTGATCGCCACGCCAGCCGCACCGAGCATGATCGAGGCCGAGCAGTATTTCTCGGCGGACAGCTCGATCGCACGCTTGACCTGGGCTTCTTTCAGACCACGACCCTTGACGACGAAATGCATGTGGATCTTGGTAAAGACCTTGGGATCTTCGGTGGCGCGCTCGGCTTCCAGGAACGCTTCGCAGCTTTCAACAGCCTGGCGCGACTTCTTGAGGATGCTGACCACGTCGAAGTTGCTGCAACCGCCGACGCCCAGCAGGAGCATTTCCATCGGCCGAACACCGAGATTACGGCCACCGGCGTCCGGCGGACCGTCCATCACCACGACATGACCGCTGCCGGATTCACCGAGGAACATGGCTTCGCCAGCCCATTGGATGCGTGCCTTCATCGCCCAGACTCCACTGTAAAAAAAGGGTCGCCAGCTTAGCACAGCGATTTGCCCCAACAGGAGCGGCGTCCCAGGACGCACGCCTCTGGCCTGTAGGTAATTTCTCGAATTTGCGACGAAGTGTCTGTTAAGCTGGCGCCAATTCGCTGGCGCCCGTGCCAGCCCGTGTCGTCAGCTGTTGCAGCGACCCTCTTCAGCGCCTCATAAAAAAACCAAACATCACCGTGCAGTCTTTTCGGGATACAACCATGGTTGCTATTACCCCCACATCCAGAGTCAAGAATCTCGACAAGTTGTTGATGCATTGTCAACGCCGTCGCCATGCAGCCAAGAGCAACATCATCTGTGCCGGCGACCGCTCGGACACGCTGTATTTCATCATCAAGGGCTCGGTGACGATTCTGATCGAGGATGATGACGGCCGCGAAATGATCATCGCGTACCTCAATGCCGGGGACTTCTTTGGTGAGCTGGGCCTGTTCGAGCAGGCCGGCCAGGAGCAGGAGCGCAGCGCCTGGGTACGGGCCAAGGTCGAATGCGAAACAGCGGAAATCAGCTACGCAAAGTTTCGCGAATTGTCCCAGCAGGACCCGGACATTCTTTACGTACTCAGCGGACAAATCGCACAACGCCTGCGCAATACCACGCGCAAGGTCGGCGACCTGGCCTTCTTCGACGTCACCGGTCGTGTGGCGCGCTGCCTGCTCGAACTGTGCAAGCAACCGGACGCCATGACCCACCCGGACGGCATGCAGATCAAGGTGACGCGTCAGGAAATCGGGCGGATCGTTGGTTGTTCGCGGGAGATGGTCGGTCGCGTACTCAAGGATCTGGAAGAACGCAACCTGGTCGATGTGAAGGGCAAGACCATGGTGGTCTTCGGTACGCGCTGAATCCTGAAAATCAGGTGCTGTAGATCTGCGCCAGCATCAGACGAAACAGTTCATCGAGACGCGCCAAAACCTGTGGCGCGTTGAATTTCTCATGCAGGGCGATGTGGCTTTGCGCTCGTACCCGTTGCTCCAGGCCGCAGGCCTCGTTGAAGCGATTGACCGCTGCAACCATCGACTCACGCTCGTCATCCATCAGCATCGCACCGTGCACCAGCCCGACCGGACGCTGGCCGCCCTGACTCTGGCGCCAGCGCTGCGCGGTGCCGACCATCTTGCGTCCGTCCAGATTGACGTTGAAGCGTCCGTCGCAGAACGCACCGTCAATCTCGCCCAGCGAAGACGTGCCGCCCAACTCATCGAGCAACTGACAGATCGGATCGCACAAGCGTCGGTAGCCGGTTTCGATACGATTGAGATCGCCCTCGCTGCGCGGCGGCGCGTAAACCAGCGCGATATTGATCGTCGCGGCGGATTGCGGGACCGGCTCGCCGCCGGTTTCGCGCAGCAGCACCGGCCATCCGGCCGCAGCGGAGACTTCGCAGGCGTGGTCGAAACCCGGTAAGCGGTTGAGGCGGCGCGGCATGACCAGCGCGCGATCGCTGGGTTGCCAGAACAGCAGACCGAATTCCGCGTCGCCGGCGCACACCGAGGCCAACAGATCTTGCTCGGCTTGCAGGCCGGCTTCGATGGTCAGGGGGATTGGCGGCGACATGCGGGACTCCGGCAGATTAGACATCTTTAGCGGATTCTAAGGCCTCATCGCGAGCGGGCTCACCTACAGGGGAACGCGTTCCAAATGTAGGAGTGAGCCTGCTCGCGATGGCGTCGAATCAGTCGAGGGTCGAGCCGCTGACTACCGGGCCGCCACGCTCCGGGAAGAACAGACGCTGCAGCTCGGTGCCCGGGCTTTCCGCACGCATGAACGCTTCGCCAACCAGAAACGCGTACACGTCGCTGATTTCCATCAGCTCGACATCGGCACGGTTGAGAATGCCGCTCTCGGTGATCACCAGGCGATCACGGGGAATGCGCGGCAGCAGATCCAGCGTGGTCTCCAGGCTGACGTCGAAGGTATGCAGATTGCGGTTGTTGACCCCGATCAGTGGCGTATCGAGTGTCTTCAAGGCGCGTTCGAGCTCATCGCCATCGTGCACTTCCACCAGTACATCGAGGCCGACGCTTTTAGCCACCGCAGCCAGTTCGGCCATCTTCACGTCATCCAGTGCGGAGACGATCAGCAGCACGCAGTCCGCGCCCAGTGCGCGGGCTTCGACGATCTGATACGGGTCGATCATGAAATCCTTGCGGATCACTGGCAGCTTGCACGCGGCACGGGCCTGTTGCAGATAGGCGTCGGCGCCCTGGAAATAGTCGATGTCGGTCAGCACCGACAGACAGGTCGCCCCGCCCTTCTCGTAGCTTTTGGCGATATCGGCGGGAACGAAGTCTTCGCGGATCACGCCTTTGCTCGGCGAGGCCTTTTTGATCTCGGCAATCACCGCTGGCTGTTTCTTCTTCGCTTGCGTCAGCAACGCCTGGGCGAAACCGCGGGGTGCATCGGCCGTCTTGGCCAGAGTCTCCAGCTCGGCGAGGCTGACGCGGGCGCTACGCTCGGCCACTTCCTCGACTTTGCGGGCGAGAATCTTTTCCAGAACCGTCGGTACACTCATCCTTCATTCTCCACTTTGAATACCGCGGTAAAGGCACCCAGCTCCTCGAGTTTCTCCCGAGCGAGGCCGGTGTGCAAAGCGTCGTGCGCAAGCTCCACGCCCTGTTTCAAACTGCTGGCCAGATCGGCGGCGTACAACGCAGCACCGGCATTGAGCACGATCATCTCGGCTGCTTTCTGACCGTTTTCGGTTTTACGCTTGCCGAGGGCATCACGGATCAGCGCCAGCGACGCTTCCGGGCCTTCGACCGACAGGCCGTGCAGGCTCTGGCTCTTCATGCCGAGATCTTCCGGCTCGACCCAATATTCAGTTATTTCGTTGTTCTTCAGTTCGGCGACAAACGTCGGCGCGGCGAGACTGAATTCGTCCAGCCCATCCTTCGAGTGAACCACCAGCACGTGCTTGCTGCCCAGACGCTGCAAGACTTCAGCCAATGGCCGGCACAGCGCCTGCGTGAACACGCCCACCACCTGATGCTTCACTCCAGCCGGATTCGTAAGCGGGCCGAGCATGTTGAACAGCGTGCGCAGGCCGAGATCGCGGCGCGGGCCGGCAGCGTATTTCATGGCTTTGTGGTGGGTCTGGGCAAACATGAAACCGATGCCGACATTGTCGATGCAACGCGCCACTTGTACCGGCGTCAGGTTCAGATAGATGCCAGCGGCTTCGAGCAAGTCCGCACTGCCGCTCTTGCCCGAGACGGCGCGGTTGCCGTGCTTGGCCACGGTGCAACCGGCTGCCGCGACAACGAAGGAAGAAGCGGTCGACACGTTGAAGATGTTCGCGCCGTCACCGCCGGTGCCGACCACATCGACCACGCCGTCGAGGGTCTTGAGTTCAACCTGATCGGCCAGTTCACGCATGACCGATACAGCGCCGACGATCTCGTCGATGCTCTCGCTTTTCATGCGCATGGCCATCATGAACGCGCCGATCTGCGCGTCGCTGCATTGGCCGGTCATGATTTCGCGCATCACATCGCGCATTTCATCGGTGCTGAGGTCGAGGTGATCGACGATACGGCTCAGGGCTGTCTTGATATTCATGCAAAGTCCTTAGCGCATGCCGCCGGTTTGTTTGAGGAAGTTGGCAAACAGTTCATGGCCCTGTTCGGTGAGGATCGACTCGGGGTGAAACTGTACACCTTCGATGTTCAGGGTCTTGTGACGCAGGCCCATGATTTCGTCAACCGAACCGTCATCGTGTTGTGTCCACGCGGTCAGCTCCAGGCAATCAGGCAAGCTCTCGTGCTTGACGATCAGCGAATGGTAGCGGGTTACGGTCAGCGGATGGTTGAGACCGTTGAATACGCCCTTGTCCTCGTGGAATACCGGGCTAGTCTTACCGTGCATTACTTGCCGCGCCCGCACGACGTCGCCGCCGAAGGCCTGACCGATGGACTGGTGGCCAAGGCAGACACCGAGAATTGGCAGCTTGCCGGCGAAGTGCTTGATCGCATCGATGGAAATGCCGGCTTCGGTCGGCGTGCACGGGCCGGGGGACACCACGATGCGCTCGGGGTTGAGCGCTTCGATTTCGGCGATGGTCAGTTCGTCGTTGCGCACCACTTTGACCTCGGCACCCAGCTCGCCGAGGTATTGCACAACGTTGTAAGTAAAGGAGTCGTAGTTGTCGATCATCAGCAACATGGCGTGTCGAACCTCTTGAATTCTGATTTGAAAACAGCCTTCAGAACACTTGCCCGCAGGGCGCTGCACGATGTCGGACGCAGTCAGGTGCGTCGGCACAGCGGCATTTCAGACAGGCAAGGAAGGCAAAGCGATACAGATCCGGCGGGGCCGGCAGAAAAGATTCAGGCGCGCCAACGCCAGCGGGCGTGTGCCTTGATGACTTGATCCAGAAGTTTGCTGGTGATCAACACGGGGAAGGTCTCGTTCATGCGTTCCGGCACAGTAACTTAGCTGGGCAGAGCGTGCAATATGGCGGGGCCCGCGGGAGATAAAACGAGGAGACGATTCGCGACCGATGGCAAAACGCCGAGAGTTTTTGGTACTGTCGTTTCGTTCACCTACAACAATAAATAAACGGACTTGCTCATGATCAGACAGACGTTGTTTGTACCGCTGGCCGGATGCCTGCTCGCACTGGCCTGTGCTCAGGCGAATGCAGCGCCAAACCCTTATTCCAGCTTCATCGTATTTGGCGACAGCCTCAACGACGCCGGTACCTTCGCCGACGCTGGCGGCCCGGCAGGCTCGACCGAGCGTTATACCAACCGCACCGGACCGGTCTATCAGGACGGCAGCGGTGAAGTGTATTCCTTGAATTCCACCCAACTGCTCGGCGCACGCCTGGGCTTCAGTGCCGACCAGACAGCGTCTTCCAGCTCGGCCGTACGTGCTGAAAATGGTCAGGCGGACGGCAACAACTGGGCGGTCGGTGGTTATCGCACTGACCAGATTCTCGATTCCATCACCAGCCAGTCGGCCACCGGCGAACGCACGCGCTCCGGTTACCTGCCATCGAACGGCTTTCGCGCCGATCCAAATGCGCTCTATTACGTTTCCGGTGGCGGTAATGACTTTCTGCAGGGCCGCGTTCTCAGCCTGCCTCAGGCCAACGCCGCCGCCGATCGGCTGGCCGACAGTGTGCAAACCCTGCAAACCGCCGGCGCCAAATACGTGATGGTCTGGCTCCTGCCCGACGTCGGCCTGACGCCGGCACTCAACGGTACGCCGCTGCAGACGTTCAGCAGCACCCTCGCCAATCAGTTCAACAGCCAGCTGGTGACACGGCTGCAAGGCATCAACGCCGAAGTCATTCCGCTGAACATTCCGGTGCTGCTCTCGGAAGTGTTCGCCGATCCGGGGCGCTTCGGTCTGGCGACTGACCAGAACCTGACCGCAACCTGTTTCAGCGGCAGCGGTTGCCCCGAAAACGCCCGCTACGGTATCAACAGCGCCGCGCCAGATCCGACCAAACTGATCTACAACGACGGCGTACACCCGACCGAGTCCGGGCAGAAACTGATCGCCGACTACGCCTACTCCCTGTTGGCCGCGCCTTGGGAGCTGACCCTGCTGCCGGAAATGGCCCACTCCACCGTGCGCGCGCACCAGGATGAACTGCGCAGCCAATGGCAGGCCGATTGGGAAAACTGGCAAGCGGTCGGCCAATGGCGGGCGATTGTCTCGGCGGGCGGGCAGCATCTGGACGTCGACAGCCAAAGCAGCGGCGCCAGCGCCGATGGCAGTGGTTATAACCTCAACGTCGGTGGCAGCTATCGCTTGAATGACGCCTGGCGTGTTGGCGTGGCCGCAGGTTTGTACCGGCAGAATCTGGAAGCCGGGCATAACGACTCGGACTACAAACTCAACAACTACATGGCCACGGCATTTGCCCAGTTCCAGCAGAATCGCTGGTGGGCCGACGCGGCGTTGACCGGCGGCAAACTCGACTACGACAACCTCAAGCGCAAGTTCGATCTGGGCGTCAGCGAAGCTGCCGAAAAAGGCGATACCGACGGCAGCCTGTGGGCGTTCAGCACCCGCGTCGGTTACGACATTGCCCAGCCGGGCAGCGAATGGCACTTGTCGCCCTTCGTCAGCGCCGACTACGCCAGCGTCGATGTCGACGGCTATTCAGAGAAAAGCAACCGCGCCACGGCGCTGACCTTCGACGATCAGAGCCGCGATTCGAAACGCCTCGGCCTCGGCTTGCAGGGCAAGTACAACATCACCGCGCAGACGCAGGTGTTCGGCGAATACGCCCATGAGCGCGAGTATGAAGACGACGTGCAGAAGGTCAATATCGCGCTCAACACCCTGCCGGCGAATGACTTCACTCTGGAAGGCTATACACCGGCCAGCCACTTGAACCGTCTGAGCCTGGGCGTCAGCCACAAGCTCACCGCGGATCTGGCGCTGCGCGGCGGGTACACGTTCCGCAAGGATGATGACTTCAAGCAGCAGGGTTTGAATGTCGGGGTTGTGCTGGACTTCTGATTTGCAGATGCAAAAAAGCGGCGCCCTCGCAGGCGCCGCTTTTTTATGCCTCAACACAAGACCCCATGTGGGAGCGAGCCTGCTCGCGAAAGCGCTGGGTCAGTCAACTGATGTGTTGAATGTTATTCCGCTATCGCGAGCAGGCGAAGGCCTACAGGGGAGCTCTGTCAGTCCGGGGTCTGCTCGGCCAGCGCCACGGCGCGGAACATCGCGCGGCGTTTGTTCAGGGTTTCTTCCCATTCCAGCGCCGGCACCGAGTCGGCGACGATGCCGCCACCGGCCTGCACGTGCAGTTCGCCGTTCTTGATCACTGCGGTGCGAATCGCGATCGCGGTGTCCATGTTGCCGTTCCAGGCGAAGTAACCGACCGCACCGCCGTACACGCCCCGCTTGACCGGCTCGAGTTCGTCGATGATTTCCATTGCGCGGATTTTCGGCGCGCCCGACAAGGTGCCCGCCGGCAGAATCGCCCGCAGCGCATCCATCGCGGTGAGCCCGGCTTTCAACTGGCCGGTGACGTTGGAAACAATGTGCATCACGTTGGAATAACGCTCGATGACCATTTTCTCGGTGAGTTTCACCGAACCGATCTCCGAGACTCTCCCGGTATCGTTGCGGCCCAGGTCGATCAGCATCAGGTGCTCGGCGATTTCCTTGTCGTCGGAGAGCAGATCCTGCTCCAGCGCCACATCGGCCTCTTCCGTGGCGCCGCGTGGGCGCGTACCGGCGATCGGGCGCACGGTGATCAGGTTGTCCTCAACGCGCACCAGCACTTCCGGCGAACTGCCGACGACATGGAAGTCGCCGAAATTGAAGAAGTACATGTACGGCGTCGGGTTGAAGCAACGCAGCGCGCGGTACAGATCGATCGGCGCAGCCTTGAAGTCGATCGACATGCGCTGCGACGGCACCACTTGCATGCAGTCGCCGGCGAGGATGTATTCCTTGATGGTGTCGACGGCTTTTTCGTAATCGTTCTGGGTGAAGCTCGAGCGGAATACTGGATCTGCCGACTGCTGCTTGCTGAAATCCAGTCCACGACGCGGCGTGATCGGCTGGCGCAGTTGCTCGAGCAACTCCTGCAAACGCGCCTGACCCTGTTCGAAGGCATCGGCCTGCGTCGGGTCGGCCAGCACGATCGCATGCATCTTGCTGGCGAGGTTGTCGAACACCACAACGGCATCGGAAACCATCAGCAGAATGTCCGGCACGCCCAGCGGATCAGGATTCGGGCATTTGCCCAGACGTTTTTCGACATAACGCACGCAGTCGTAACCGAAGTAACCGACCAGACCACCGTTGAAACGCGGCAGGCCGGCAATGGTCGGCACGTTGTAGCGCGCCTTGAAGGTCTCGACGAAGGCCAATGGATCTTCAACGTCATGGCTTTCGGTCTCGACGCCATCGACGGTGACGCTGACATGATGGTCATGTACACGCAGAACGGTGCGGCACGGCAGGCCGATCATCGAGTAACGGCCCCATTTCTCGCCGCCCTGCACTGATTCGAGCAGGTAGGTATTGGGCTGGTCGGCCAGTTTCAGGTAGATCGACAGCGGTGTGTCGAAGTCGGCCAGGGTTTCGCAGGCCAGCGGAATGCGGTTGTAGCCGTCAGCGGCCAAGCGCAGGAATTCTTCGCGGATCATGAGGTGCCTCGTGGTGTGAGGGGCAATCGGTCAGGTATGCAAACGCGCCGGCGGGCCGGCCAGGAACAAGTCAGGCGCGCCAACGCCAGCGGGCCAGGGCCTTGATGACTTTCATCCAGAGTTTGCGAGTGACCACCACGATGGCGTTTCCAGAACGGGATTGAGCAGCGTCGGGCAACGTTATCTCAGCGGCTGAACCGAGGCAACCGGGAATTAACTCGCGCAGATTGTCGATCACCAGCGCCGGCGATTCCTCGGCGATCGGCCGGCCATGGTTGTAGCCGTAACTGAGCGCCACACACTTGACCCCCGCCGCTTTCGCCGCCAGCACGTCGCTGCGCGAATCGCCGACGAACAACGATTGCGAGGCCGGGATGTTGGCCATTTTCATCACGAAGAACAGCGCCGCCGGATCGGGCTTCTGCTGCGGCAAGGTATCGCCGCCAATGATCCATTTGAAATAGCGACCGATCTTCATCTGATCCAGCAGCGGCGCGACGAAGCGCTCCGGCTTGTTGGTGATCAGCGCCATGGCCACGCCTTGCTTGTGCAGCCATTTCAAGGTGTCGCGCACACCGGGATAGACCACGGTCAGCTCATGGCTGGCGCCGTAGGCCTGCATGAAAATTTCCAGCGCGCGTTCGGCCTCGGCATTGTCCACCGCCGAATGATCGATACCGCCGGCCAGCGCCCGACGCACCAGCACCGGCGCGCCGTTGCCGACCCACTGCCGTACCGCGTCGATGCCCGCAGGCGGGTGCCCGAGGGTGAGCAGCATGTTGTCCACCGCCGCTGCCAGGTCGGGAACCGAGTCGATCAGCGTGCCATCCAGATCGAACATCACCAGCCGTGGCAGTTTCCCCGGGAACAGCTGCTCGAACCCGCTCATGGGCGGGCCAGCGCCAGTTCGGAGCGCATCTTGTCGATGACTTCCTGATAGTTCGGTGCGTTGAAGATCGCCGAGCCGGCAACAAAGGTGTCGGCGCCAGCGGCGGCGATTTCACGGATGTTGTTGACGTTGACGCCACCGTCGATTTCCAGACGGATATCACGCCCGGAGGCATCGATGATCGCCCGCGCTTCGCGCAATTTGTCGAGGGTGCCGGGAATGAACTTCTGCCCGCCGAAGCCTGGGTTGACGCTCATCAGCAGAACCATGTCGACCTTGTCGATCACGTACTTGAGCACGTCCAGCGGGGTCGCCGGGTTGAACACCAGACCGGATTTGCAGCCGCCTTCGCGGATCAGTTGCAGCGAGCGATCGACGTGCAGCGTGGCTTCGGGGTGGAAGGTGATATAGGTGGCGCCGGCTTCGATGAAGTCACCGACGATGCGATCCACCGGGCTGACCATCAAGTGTGCGTCGATCGGCGCGGTGACGCCGTACTTGCGCAGGGCCGCGCAGACCATCGGGCCGATGGTCAGGTTCGGCACGTAGTGGTTGTCCATGACGTCGAAGTGAACGAAGTCGGCGCCGGCGGCGAGAACGTTGTCCACTTCCTCGCCGAGGCGGGCGAAGTCGGCGGAGAGGATCGACGGAGCAATTACGAAGGGCTGCATGACGCACCTGTGCTGAGCTAAATCACGATGGCGCGCATTGTATACCTCAAGTTTGTGCGCACGCACCGTGACCGCGATGATTGGGTTGTGCCATGACGCCGGTTCGGCAGTGACTCAGTAGGCCGCGCGGTAGATCTTCTCGATGTCCGCGGCGCTGAGCTTGCGCGGGTTGTTGCGCATCAGCCGCTCGATGCCGGCGGCTTCCACAGCCATCGCCGGGATCGCCGCTTCCGGCACGCCGAAACTGCGTAACCCGACCGGAATTTCCACTGCCGCGCACAAATCGGCCATCGCCTGCACGGCTTTGTCCGCCGCTTCGGCCGCACTCAGGTGCGCAGTCTTCAGCCCCATGGCTTCGGCGATATCCTGCATCCGTTCGACGCAGGCCATCTTGTTCCAGGTCATCACATACGGCAGCAGCAAGGCGTTGCTCACGCCATGGGCAATGTTGAAGCGCCCGCCCAGCGGGTATGCCAGCGCATGCACCGCGCCGACCCCGGCATTGCCGAACGCCATGCCGGCCATGAGGCTGGCGGTGGCCATGTCTTCGCGGGCTTGCAGGTTGGCGCCGTTGGCGTAGGCCTTGGGCAAGGCGCTGGCAATCAGCTTGATGGCGCCGATGGCCAGGGAGTCGGTGATCGGCGAGGCATTCACCGACAAATAGGATTCGATGGCATGCACCAGCGCATCGACACCGCTGGCGGCAGTGACGCTGCGCGGGCAGGTCAGGGTCATCTGCGGGCTGACCAATGCTACGTCCGGCAGTAGATAGTCGCTGACAATGCCTTTTTTCAGTTGCGCGACCTTGTCGGAAAGGATCGCCACGTTAGTCACCTCGGAACCGGTGCCGGCGGTGGTCGGGATGGCGATCAGCGGCGGGCCTTTGCGCGGCACTTGGTCGACGCCGAACAGATCTTCCAGCGCACCGTGGTAACCGGCATAGGCGGCAACACTCTTGGCGATGTCGATGGCACTGCCGCCACCGAGCCCGATCAAGCCGTCATGCCCGCCTTCGCGATAGGCGCGCATGCAGTCTTCGACGATGGCGATTTCCGGGTCGGGCAATACACGGTCGAAGATCTCGTAGTCACGCCCGCCAAGTTGCGCCAGGGCCAGCTCGACGGTGCCGGACTGGACCAGCGCGGCGTCGGTCACGATCAGTGGGTTATCAACATCGAGGCGGGTGAGTTCGGCGGCCAGTTGTTCGATGGCTGCGGCACCGGTGATCAGTTTGTGAGCGATTTTGAACTGGGACAGATTCATTGGGCGCAGCCTCTTATGGATAGGGGAGCTGGGCACAAGATTAGCTGGGGATTTGGGGTTGTCTGTGATTCAGGTAGTGAATAATCAAAAGCAAAAGCCCCTCACCCTAGCCCTCTCCCAAAGGGAGAGGGGACTGACCGAGTTGTTTGGGAGAAGTACACCGACGTGCGATACCGAGTCGAACACAGATTTTGAAGCACACCGAGATCGGCTCCCTTTCCCCCTCGCCCCCTTGGGGAGAGGGCTGGGGTGAGGGGGTAGCTTTTGATCTGGACGTTAAACCTGGGCGGTACGCAGCTTCTCGCCGCGGCCCCGTAGCCATTCCAGCGTCAGCAGCAGGATTACGGAGAAGGCAATCAGCAACGTCGCCGCCGCCGCAATCGTCGGACTCAGGTTCTCGCGTATCCCGCTGAACATCTGCCGCGGCAAGGTCGCCTGCTCGGGCCCGGCGAGAAACAGCGTCACCACCACCTCATCAAACGACGTCGCAAAGGCAAACAGTGCCCCGGAAATCACCCCCGGCGCAATCAGCGGCAAGGTCACCCGGCGAAATGCGGTCAGTGGCGAAGCACCGAGACTCGCCGCCGCCCGCACCAGATTGTGATTGAAGCCCTGCAGGGTCGCCGACACCGTGATGATCACGAACGGCACGCCGAGCACCGCGTGCACAACGATCAGCGAGAAAAAGCTGTTGCCCAGCCCCAGCGGCGCGAAAAACAGGTAACTCGCCACGCCGATGATCACCACTGGCACCACCATCGGCGAAATCACCAAGGCCATCACCAGCGACTTGCCGGGGAAGTCGCCACGGGTCAGGCCGATCGCTGCCAGCGTACCGAAGATCATCGCCAGCACCGTCGCGGCCGGGGCGACGATGATGCTGTTCTTCAGTGCGCGCATCCACTCCGCGGAAGCGAAGAAGTCGTGGTACCACTGCAAGGAAAAGCCTTGCAGCGGGTAGACCAGGAAACTGCCCGAATTGAACGACAGCGGCACGATCACCAACACCGGCAGGATCAGGAACAGCAGGATCAGGCCGCAGAGGATTCGCAGGCTGTAGAACCACACCCGTTCGATGGGCGACATGTAAGGACTGAGCATTTCGAATTCCCCTTAGCTCAAGCGCAGGCGACTGGCGCCGACCAGCCAGCTGTAGATCAGATAAAGCACCACGGTCGCCAGCAAGAGCAGCCCGCCGAGCGCGGTAGCCATGCCCCAGTTGATGCTGGTGTTGGTGTAGAACGCGACGAAGTAGCTGACCATTTGATCGTTCGGGCTGCCGAGCAGCGCCGGGGTGATGTAGTAGCCGATGGCGAGAATGAACACCAACAGGCAGCCGGCCCCGACACCCGCGTAGGTCTGCGGAAAATACACCCGCCAGAAACTGGCGAACGGGTGGCAGCCAAGGGAGATCGCCGCGCGCATGTAGGTCGGCGAGATGCCTTTCATCACGCTGTAGATCGGCAAAATCATGAACGGCAGCAGAATGTGCACCATCGAGATGTACACGCCGGTGCGGTTGAACACCAGTTCCAGCGGCTTGTCGATGATGCCCATCGCCAGCAATGCACTGTTGATCAGGCCACCCGATTGCAGGAGCACGATCCACGCCGCGACTCGCACCAGAATCGAGGTCCAGAACGGCAGCAGCACCAGAATCATCAGCAGGTTGCTTTGCCGCGAAGGCAGATTCGCCAGCAGATAGGCCAATGGATAAGCGAGCAGCAGGCAGATCACCGTAATGACCAGGCCCATCCAGAAAGTGCGAGCAAAGATGTCGAGGTAGATTGCCTGATCCGGGGTCGCCGGGGCCAGTTCGCCGAGGTCGTCGATGCGATGGTCGACTGCCGCCAGCAGGTAATACGGAGTGATGCTGCTGGTGTTGCGTTTGACCGCTTGCCAGTAGGCCGGGTCGCCCCATCGCTCATCGAGGCCTTCGAGGGCTTCTTTATACGAGGCCGGTTCGCTGGCGAATGGCAGCGCCCGGGCGGTTTTGGTCAGCAGGCTGCGATAGCCGGCCAACTCCATGTTCAAGCGCTTGGACAGGTCGCCCAGCGTCTGGTTTTTGCGTGCTTCGGCGAGGTCTTCGCTGGCGGCTTTGTACACCGGTTCGGCAGGCAGGCCGCGGCCGTCCCAACTCGCGATGGCAGTGACAGTGCGCGGCATGCCGCCGACCACTTCGGGGTTGCCGACGCTTTTGTAGAGCAGCGCCACGATCGGCACCAGAAACACCAGCAACAGAAACAGCACCAGCGGCGCAATCAGCGCCTGGGCTTTCCAGCGGTTGACCCGCTCGGCGCGCTTGAGCTTCTGCTTCAAGGTGGGGCTGGCGCCCTCGTTCAGGGGAACGGCGATGGCCATGACGTACTCCGCAAATCTTTGATCGTTACAGAGGTGGCGAGCCACCTCTGTTGTGTTGAAACAGCGCTAACTGTGGGAGCGAGCCTGCTCGCGAAGAGGCCAGCCCATTGAACATGGATGCTGGCTGTACTGGCGCTTTCGCGAGCAGGCTCGCTCCCACATGGGCAGGCAAGCCCACCCCACTGGACCCTGCTTACTTGGCCGCCCAGGAATTGAAGCGCTGTTCCAGTTGCTCGCCGTTGTCAGCCCAGAAGCTGACGTCGATCTGCACCTGGTTGGCGATGTTTTCCGGGGTGGTCGGCATGTCTTTCAGGACGTCCTTGGCCAGCAGCGGTACGGCTTGAGTGTTGGCAGGGCCGTAGGCAATGTTTTCCGAGTAGGTCTTCTGCTGCTGCGGCTGCACCGAGTAGGCGATGAATTTCTTCGCCGCTTCGGCACGCTTGGCGTCCAGACCTTTCGGGATGGCCCAGGCGTCGAAGTCGTAGATGCCGCCGTTCCACACCACTTTCAGGTTGGACTCTTTCTGCACCGCAGCGATGCGACCGTTGTAGGCCGAGCTCATCACCACGTCACCCGAAGCGAGGTACTGCGGCGGTTGCGCGCCGGCTTCCCACCATTGAATGCTCGGTTTCAGCTCGTCGAGTTTCTTGAACGCCCGATCCTGACCGCCCTTGCTCGCCAGCTCTTTGTAGACGTCTTTCGGCGCCACGCCGTCGGCCATCAAGGCGAATTCGAGGGTGTACTTGGCGCCTTTGCGCAGGCCACGCTTGCCGGGAAATTTCTTCGTGTCCCAGAAATCCGCCCAGCTTGTGGGTGCGGTTTTCAGCTTGTCGGCGTTGTACGCCAGTACGGTCGACCAAACGAAGAAGCCCACGCCGCATGGCTGAATCGCGCCTTTGACGTAGTCTTCGGTCTTGCCGAACAGCGCCGGGTCGAGTTGCTCGAACATGTCTTCGTCGCAGCCACGGGACAGCTCTGGCGACTCCACTTCGACCAGATCCCACGACACGCTCTTGGTGTCGACCATGGCTTTGACCTTGGCCATTTCGCCGTTGTACTCACCGGCGACGATCTTGCCGTTGCCCGCCGCTTCCCACGGTGCATAGAAGGCTTTGACTTGCGCGGCCTTGTTCGCCCCGCCAAACGACACCACGGTCAAATCCGGGCCGGCGGCCATTGCGCCGGTCGCACCCATCAGGCCCAGGGTCAGGGCGGTGAACTTCAGGGATCTCAACATTTATTGTTCTCTCCACGTGCAGGGTTGGTGTTGGTATTGCCGGGACGCTTAATGCGCCTCTGAAAGAGGATCGAGTGCGCGTACGTGCTCGACCTGCCAGCCAAGCGGAACCACGTCGCCGACGCTGAGCGCTGGATCGAGCTCGGCAATCGGTTGTTTCACGAAGAAGTCGGTCTTGCCGCAGACTTCCAGGCGCACCCGGACGTGGTCGCCCAGATAGATGAATTCCGCCACCCTCCCTGAGAAGCGGTTGACGCATTGATCACTGGAACCGTTGAGGCTGACCCGCTCCGGGCGGATCGACAGGGTCACCGGCTCGCCGGTCTGGCCGACGTTGACCGCCAGCGCCTCGACCTTCTCGCCGCGACCCAGCTCGACCACACAACGCTCGCCGCTCTGGCTGAGCAGACGACCGTTGAGGCGGTTGTTCTCGCCGATGAAGTTGGCGACGAAGGTGTTTTTCGGCTCTTCATAAAGCGTACGTGGCGGAGCGATCTGCTGGATTTCGCCCTGATGGAACACGGCGACACGGTCAGACATGGTCAGCGCTTCACCCTGATCGTGGGTCACGTAGACCACAGTCACGCCGAGGCGCTGGTGCAGGTGCTTGATCTCCATCTGCATGTGTTCGCGCAATTGCTTGTCGAGCGCGCCCAACGGTTCGTCCATCAGCACCAGTTGCGGTTCGAACACCAACGCGCGAGCCAGTGCCACCCGCTGTTGCTGACCACCGGACAACTGCGCCGGATAGCGCGAAGCGAACGCGTCGAGCTGGACCATGCTGAGGACTTTCTTCACCCGCTCGCCGACGTCGCTTTTGTTCAAGCCACGCACGGTCAGCGGGAAGGCGAGGTTTTCCGCGACGGTCATGTGCGGGAACAGCGCGTAATTCTGAAATACCATGCCGATGTCGCGCTTGTGCGGCGGCACGTTGTTGATCGAGCGCCCGGCCAGCAGGATTTCGCCGGCGGTTGGCGTTTCAAAACCGGCGAGCATCATCAGGCTGGTGGTCTTGCCGGAACCGGACGGCCCGAGCAGGGTGAGAAATTCGCCTTTGCGAATGTCCAGGTTGAGGTCTTTGACGATCAGGTTCTCGCCATCGTAGCTCTTCTGCACTCCACGAAAGCTGACCAGCACATCACTGGCCCCTGCGTTTGAATCGACCTGGCTCATACCCGCACCTTTGTTGTTGATGACTGCTTGTGAGTCAAGCCTAGTGGCTGCTGACAGCCGCGCAAATCGGGGCGCAGGAGAGAATGGCTTAAGCCGGATGGAAGGTTCGGGGTAGGGATTGCCCTACAAGGATGGCGCGTTTTGGCAAACGCAGCGGCAAGCCATAAGCTGCGAGCCGCAAGAACGGGCAAAAGCGCTTGTCGCTAACAGATATGCCGACAATCTTGACTGCTGCACCGCCCCCTGTAGGAGTGAGCCTGCTCGCGATAGCGGTGCACCAGTCACTGAGTGGGTGCCTGACAGAACGCCATCGCGAGCAGGCTCACTCCTACAGGGGATTGCGGTGAAGCTCAGAGGAGCTTGTGCTCCATCGCATACTTCACCAGTTCGGCCAGCGAGGTGATGTTGAGCTTTTGCATCAGGCGCGCCTTGTGCGTGCTGATGGTCTTGCTGCTGAGCGCCAGTTGCTGGGCGATGTCGTTGACGTTGGCGCCCTGAGCCAGGCGCTCGAACACCGAAAACTCACGCTCGGACAACAGCGAATGCAGCGGCCGCGCATCGGTCAGGCCGACTTCGAACACCATGCGGTCGGCCAGCTCGGGGTCGATGTAACGCCCGCCCGCGGCAACCTTGCGAATCGCCGTCAGCAACAGGGCCGGATCACTGTCCTTGGTCGCGTACCCGGCCGCGCCGACTTTCAATGCGCGGGCGGCCATCTGCGCTTCGTCGTGCATCGACAACACCAGAATCGCCGGCGGATTGTTCAACGCGCGAATACGCGGAATCGCCTCGAGGCCATTGACCCCGGGCATGGAGATATCCAGCAGCACCACTTCGCACGGCACATGGCGCAGGGTTTCCAGCAATTGCTCACCATTGCTCGCCTCGCCGACCACTTGCAGGTCCTTGGCCAGGCCAATCAACTGCTTGATGCCCTCGCGGACGATGGTGTGGTCTTCGGCTACCAGTACACGGATCAATTCTTCTCTCCAGATTTCAGGTATACACCAATCCCTGTGTGAGCGAGCCTGCTCGCGATAGCGTCAGCCCAAATACTACAAGTCTTCAAACCTCACCCACCGGCACCCGCACCACGAGACTGGTGCCCTCCCCCGGCTCACTCTCAAGCGTCAACTGCCCGCCCATGATCAGCACCCGCTCGCGCATGCCGACCAGACCAAACGAAGTCGGCCGACCGGTAGCGGCGATAAATCCTGCGCCATCATCGCTGACCGTCAGACACAATTCATCGCCCTCCAGCGCCAGCGTCAGTTCCACCGTGTGCGCCTGGGCATGGCGCATGACGTTGGTCAGGGCCTCCTGCAAAATCCGGAACAGCCCCACCGCTTTGGCATCGCTGAGCGCCGGCAGATTGTCCGGCACCTGCACCAGACATGGAATCTGCGTACGCGCCTCGAACCGCCGCGCCTGCCATTCGATCGCCGAAGCAATCCCGGCATCGAGAATCGGTGGCCGCAGCGCCGTTGCCACATCCCGCACCAGTTGAAACAACTGGGCGATAAGGCGCTTCATGCTGTTGAGTCGCTCATGCAGGCCGGGATCGAGTTGCGCGTACGCCAATTCGCACATCGAGGTTTCCAGTTTCAGCACCGTGAGCATCTGCCCCAGCTCATCATGGACTTCGCGGGCGATCCGCGCCTTCTCTTCTTCGCGCACGCTTTCAAGGTGCGCCGACAATTCACGCAGCTGTTCGCGCGAAGCGGCCAGTTCCAGCTCGATGCGCTTGCTCTCGCTGATGTCCCAGACAATGCCATCCCAGACGTACGCGCCGTCCTCCAGTTGCCGGGTGATCGCCTTGATCTCGGCCCAGCGCTGCTCGCCCTGACGCGTGAGGATGCGCCCCTGCCACGACCAGTCGCTGTCACTGTCGAGCGCCTGATCCTGAGTGCGGTGATAACTGGCCTTGTCGTCCGGGTGCACCAGACCGCGCAGGCCCATGTCGCGATGGGCGATGACGGCCGGGGCGTAACCGACCAGACTTTCACTGCCTTCGCTGATGTAGGCGAAATCGATCTGCCCGGTGACCGGCGCCCGCTCCAGACGGAACACCAGCCCGGGCACGTTGGCAGCGATGCCCTGCAGGCGCGCTTCACTTTCCTGCAACGCCGCCAGGGCGCGACGCCGTTCAGTCACGTCGGTGAGGTAGACCACCAGGTATTCACTGTCGCGAAAACGCAGAAAACTCAGCGACACGTCCGCCGGCAGAACACTGCCGTCGGCACGCAGGCAACTGGTTTCGAAACTCAGCGGCCCCTCTTCACTGGTCCGCGCGCGTTTCCACAGGTTGAGCCAGCGATCCATGTGCAGGCCCGGCTCAAAGTCGATCAGCGGGCGTTCGATCAAGCCACCGGCGGGATAGCCAAGCATGCTTTCGGCCGCGCGATTGGCGTAGCGCACATGGCTGTCCCAGTTGACCCACAGGATGCCGACGGTGCTTTGATCGATGGAAAACTGCGTCAGGCGCAGCGCCTCCTCACTCGCGGTACGCAGGGCGATGTCTTCACGCGCGGCAAGCAGGCGCTGTTCCAGGCTGTGCTGTTGGCGCCGCTGCCAGAACACAATCGCGGCACAACTGAGCAGCATTACCGCAAACAACAGGCTGAGGTTCTGCCAGAACCCCGGCGATTCCGACAACCGTGGATATTTGGGTTGCAGCCACTGGTTGTGCAGCTGTTCCAGATCCTTGGCCGGAATCGCGCGCAACGCACTCTGGACGATGCCGGCCAGTTCCGGCCAATCGCGGCGCGACGCCACTCGCAGCAGCTGCGGCAGGCCGATATCGCCAACCACCACCAGCTCGGCGAACTCCGGTTCGACCGACAGGCGACCCAGTTGGGCTTCATCGACGACGGCGTAGGCGGCTTGCTGGCTCAACAGCAACTGCAACGCCTGACGCTCGAGCGGCACGCCTTGCAGGTTCAGGTGCGGATAATTGCTGCGCAGATAATCGGCGGTGGTGCTCGGCATGCGCACCGCGACGCGGGTCTGGCTGTCGATTTTTTCCAGATCGACCACGCCGGCGCCTTTCTGGTCACTGACCACCAGTTGCGGTACGCGCATGTATGGGTCGGAAAAATGCCACAGGCGCAATGCGCTGGGGGTCTGGCTGAGGCCCGGGGCGATATCGATTTCGCCGTCGCGCAAGGCGTTTTCCAACTGACCGAGGTCCTGAAAGTTGCGCCAGCTCAATTCGATATTCAGCGCTTTGGCCAACAGCTTCATCAGCTCGACATTCGCGCCCGACAGTCGCTGCAAACGCCGATCGTATGTCGCGTAGGGCGCCTGCAAGACCAGTCCGACGCGCAGCTCATTGTGCTGCGCCAGCCATTGCTGCTGGCTCGCCGACAATTGCGCAAGGTGTGCAGGCGGCGCAGGCGCGGCCCAGCCCATCAAGGGAAACCACAAACAGCCGATAACCCACAGGCAGCAAAATCGCTTCATTGAAGTCTCATACACTGACAAATTCTGACCAACCCATTAGGCTGCCGGGATACTTTCTGGCCTGGAATAACCGATGCCCTTTGTTTATCGCCTGGCAATGCCAGCATTGTGCCTGTCGCTGATCCTGCCTTGTGCGTTTTCCGTCGAAGCCGCCGATCCGGCGCCTGCCGCCACGGCAGAAAAACCCGCCGAAGAGAAACCGGTCGAACGCCAGCCCTTGCTTGAGCGTAGTCAGGAAGAAGCTGCTGCACTGGAACGTCTTCTGCCGGCGCAAGAGCAGCAACAATTGCAGGCTGGCAGCGAAACCTTCCTGGCGCTGTGGAAACCGGCCAACACGGCCGAACCCAAAGGCGCGGTGATCATCATTCCTGGCGCCAGCGAAACCGCAGACTGGCCGCAGGCAATCGGCCCGTTGCGGCGCAAACTGCCGAACGCCCAGTGGAGCAGCCTGAGTATCACCCTGCCCGACCTGCAAAGCGATGCCATCGCACCGCGGGTCATCGAGCCCGCCGCAGCGCCGAAAGCGCCTGAGTCCGGCAGCAAGGATTCAACCACCGCGCAGCCGATCGAGCAGGCTGCTGGTGGCGAAGCCGAAGTCGCCGATCAGGTCGTCGCCGAAACCACCGAGGAACAATCCCGGGCTGACGCCGAACGAATCTTCGCACGCATCGACGCGGCGATTGCCTACGCCGAACAGCAGAGCGCGCGCAGCATCGTCGTGCTCGGCCACGGCACCGGCGCCTACTGGGCGGCGCGCTATCTGAGCGAGAAACAAACGGCGCAGGTGGAGAAATTCGTCATGGTTGATGCGCAGGCGCCGGCCAAGGCCAAGCCGCCACTGGCCGAGCTGACGCCGACGCTGAAGCTGCCGACGGCGGATATTTTCTACATGGACAAGCCGCTGGATCGCAACGCAGCGCTGGAGCGCATGCAGGCGAGCAAACGTCTGAAGACGTCGGCGTTCAGCCAGGTCGCGCTCAAGGCATTGCCGGACAAAAAGGCCGAGGAGGAGCAGCTGTTGCGTCGAGTGCGGGGATGGTTGAATCCGCAGAGCACGGACTGACCAGTAGACCGAGTAGCGCCCATCCCGAGCAGGCTCACTCCTACAGTTGATCGTGTTCCTTCAGTTGAAACGCAATCATCTGTAGGAGTGAGCCTGCTCGCGAAGATGCCAGATCACACAACGCACCTTTAATGGCTAGCGAAAATCCCGTCGCTCGCGAATCAACGTGTAGGCATTGTGCAATTCGCGAGTACGCTCGGTCGCCTCGCGCACCTGCGCCGCTGACGCCCCGCTGCCGGCGATCTTGTCCGGATGATGGCGACTGAGCAGGCGCCTGTAAGCGCGCTTGATCTGCGCCGGCTCGCTGCTCGCCGAGACGCCGAGCAGCTTCATCGCTTCCTGATAACTCACCGCTGCACTGACGATCGGCCGCTTGCCCGGCTCGTAATCACTGGCCAGCGCCTGTACCTGCTGCGGCGTCCAGCCCAGCCACTTGCCCCACTGTGCCAGCAGTTCACGCTCACTGACGCCAGCGCGACCATCAGCCCAGACCATCCGCCAGCAGGCGCGCAACACGCCCTCGGTGGCATGCGGCTGGGCGCTCAGACGGCGCAGATAACCGCGCAGATTGTCGCTGCCCGACTTGCCACGGTTGAACGCAGCAATGGCTCGACGCGTGGCCGGCTCGCTCATTTCCAGCGCGCGCATTTCATTACGCGCCTGCTGAATATGCCCGTCCGTCACTCGACCGTCGCTCTTGGCCAACCGCCCGAGCAGCACGAACAACAGCTCGTCGTTGCGCAACATCGGCCGGCCGCCGAGCTTTTCCCGCAAATGCCCCCAGCTCTGCAGATTCAGGCGCCGGTCCAGCGCCTGTCCCAACAATGCCCCAAGCATGGCCCCCGGAATGCTGGCGATTGCAAAACCCACTCCGGCTCCAATCAGAGTCCCTGGCCACAACATATCAGCGACTCGCTTCTATCAAGGTTTCAGCTTCGGCCAGACGCTCGTGTGTACCGACATCCACCCAGTGCCCTTTCAAACGCTCGCCGCTGACCTCGCCGGCCGCCATGGCTTTGCGCAGTAGCGGCGCAAGCTTGAAGGCGCCGTCGCTACAGCCGTCGAACAGTTGCGGATGGAGTACGGCGATGCCGCTGTAAGTCAGCGTCGGCATATCCGGCTGGCCGTCCTGCACCTTGCCGTCGACCAGGGAAAAATCACCGTTGGGGTGATGCGCCGGATTGTCCGCCAGCACCAGATGCGCCAGTCCGGCGATCGGTTGATGCAGGACGCTGAAGTCGTAGTCGGTCCAGATGTCGCCGTTGACCACCAGAAACGCATCGTCACCCAGCAACGGCAAAGCACGGAAAATCCCGCCGCCGGTTTCCAGTGGCTCGCCTTCCGGCGAGTACTGGATGCTCAGGCCGAACCGCGAGCCGTCCCCCAAGTGGTCTTCGATCTGCTGTCCGAGCCAGGCGTGGTTGATCACAATCTGGTTGAAGCCAGCCGCGGCGAGGGCGCGCAGGTGATATTCGATCAACGGCACGCCGCCGGCACGTACCAGCGGTTTTGGCGTTGTCAAGGTCAACGGACGCATGCGCTCGCCTTTGCCTGCCGCCAGAATCATTGCCTTCATGCCGTCGCTCCAGCACGCAAGCTGCTGAACAGCGCTTGCAGCTCCGCCAGTTCAGGACGACGGGCAATCACCGCTTCTATATAAGAGAAGAAGCGCGGCACGTCCGCCAGATAGCGTGGCTTGCCGTCGCGGTGGCAGATGCGCGCGAAAATGCCGATGACTTTCAGATGGCGCTGCACGCCCATCAGGTCGCTGGCGCGCAGGAAATCGGCAAAATCAGCCTGCACCGGGATATTCAGCGCCTGGGCTTGCTGCCAGTATTTTTTCAGCCATTCGTGCACGCGTTCTTCAGGCCAGCTGAGGAAGGCGTCCTTGAACAGGCAAGTAACGTCATAGGTCACCGGGCCGTAGACCGCATCCTGGAAATCCAGCACACCGGGGTTGGGCTCGCTGAGCATCAAGTTGCGCGGCATGTAGTCGCGGTGTACCAGCACCGTCGGCTGGGCCAGGGCGCTGTCGATCAGCAGATCGCTGATGTACTGCCATTGCTGTTGTTGAGCCGCATCGAACTCGACACCCAGTTCGCGCTTCACATACCACTCGGGAAACAATTCCAGCTCACGGCGCAGCAACGCCACGTCGTAGCTGGGCAGCGGCGCAACCATCGGCAATTGCTGAAAGGCCAGCAAGGCTTGCAGCGCATCGTCGAACAAAGCGTCGGCATTTTCGCCATTGATCACGTCGAGATAGGTCTGGTTGCCCAGGTCATTGAGCAAAAGAAAGCCGCGCTCGAGGTCTTCGGCATAAATTTTCGGCACGTTGATTGCGGATTTCGCCAGCAAAAAGGCGATATCCACGAACGGTTTGCAGTTTTCCTGAGGCGGCGGCGCGTCCATCACGACGAAGCTGCGACCCTCGCCTTCCCAGCGGAAGTAACGGCGGAAACTCGCGTCGCTGCTGGCCGCGGTCAACGTGGCCGGGGGCACGGTGCCCCAGCCTTGTTGTACAAACAGATTCGCCAACTGCTCATCGAGCCAAACTTTCAGGTGTTGCAAGCGTACATCTTGGTCAGGCATTGCAAGGGTCTCCGACGGCGCTAGCCGTCAAGCGGGTCATGCTTTATTATCCAGCATCTTTTTCAGACCATCGAGAGGCGTGCGGCCCACACCGCGGGCAGATGGCACGCAGGAAGCCCGGACTAATAAGATGGCATTGAAATCCCCCGCGTTTCGTAAAAAATTTCCGTTGTTGGTAACCGGCAGTCTGCTGGCTATGCAACCTCTGGCCAGTCAATTCGTTGTTGCCGCCGAGCAGTATGACTGCTCCGTCTCGGCTACGGGTGGTTGGGACTGTGCGCCCAAATCACCGGCCGCTGCGTTGCCGCCGCGCCCGGTGCATGACGGCAGTGCCGTCAGCGCCACCGGCGATGCGCCGAGCGAGAACGGTTCGACAGCCGACACCGGCCCGAAAACCGCACTCGTCACCGAAGCCAAGGGCCGCGGTCTCAAATCCCGTAGCGAAGACTACAGTCACCTCGACTGGGTTCCGCGCGAGAAACTCACCGCCGCTCAACTGGCCGAGACCGGGCCTTACTGCTCCGGCGCCTACATCGAGCCGACTCGTCCTGGCATGAATGACAAGACGAACAAAAGCGACGCTCCGACCTTTATCGGCGCAAAAGCCTCGCGCTATAACACCGATGATCAAGTCGGTACGCTGGCCGGTGATGTGGTCCTGCGTCAGGGCAGCATGCAGGTCGAGTCCGACGAGGCCAGCCTGTATCAGGCCGAGAGCCGCGCCGAACTCAATGGCGACGTACGCATTCGTGACAATGGCGCGCTGATCGTCGGCGACCACGCCGATGTGCAGCTCGACACCGGTGAAGCCAAGGTCGACAACGCCGAATACGTGATGCACAAATCACGCATCCGCGGCAACGCGCTGTACGCCAAGCGTGCCGAGAACGCGATCATTCGCTTGAAGGACGGCACGTACACCACGTGCGAACCGAACAGCAACGCATGGCAGCTCAAGGGCAACAACATCACGCTGAACCCGGCAACCGGTTTCGGTACCGCGACCAACGTGACGTTGCGCGTCAAGGACATCCCGATCCTGTACACGCCGTACATCTACTTCCCTATCGACGATCGTCGTCAGTCGGGCTTCCTGCCGCCGACCATCGGCAGCGGCAGCGATACCGGCTTCATGCTGGTCACACCGTACTACTTCAACCTGGCACCGAACTACGATGCCACGTTGTACCCGCGCTACATGAGCAAGCGCGGCATGCTGGTGGAAGGCGAGTTCCGTTACCTGACCAAGTCGAGTGAAGGTCAGTTCGGTGCGTCGTATCTCAACGACGAGAACGACGATCGCAAGCGCCAGTCCGATTACAACGAGACGCGCTACATGTACAACTGGCAGCACAAGGGCGGTCTCGACTCCCGTGTGCTCACCCAGGTTGACTACACCAAGATCAGCGATCCGTATTATTTCCAGGATCTGCAGACCGATCAGATCGGCGTCAAGAGCGACGATTACGTCAACCAGCAGGGTTCCGTCACCTATCGTGGCGACAACTACACTGCGCGCCTGAATGCCCAGCAGTACCAACTGGCGACTGTTTCGAACATCACGCCTTACGGTCGTTTGCCGCAGATCACCTTCAACGGTCAACTGCCGTACCACCCGGAAGGCTTGAACTTCGATTACGAAACCGAGCTGGTTCGTTTCGATCGTGACTTGCGCAGCGGCACGTTTGTTCAGGAAGACGGCGTCACCACCGAGTCGCGCCTGGACAACAATATTCAAGGTCTGGCCCGCGCCAACGGCGACCGTCTGAATCTGAAACCGGGCGTCAGCCTGCCGATGAACTGGACGTATGGCTTCCTCAAGCCGTCGCTCAAGTACCAATACACGCAGTACCAGCTTGATCTGGACAACACCGGCAAATCGCAGATCGATGTGATGACCGCCGAGCAGAAGAAGCTCAACGGTGAATTCGACAGCAACCAGAACCGCGGCGTACCAATCGCCAGCATCGATGGTGGCCTGTACTTCGACCGCAACACTTCGTACTTCGGCAAGAATTACCGTCAAACCCTGGAACCACGTCTGTTCTACCTCTATGTACCCGAGGTGGATCAGGAGGACATCCCGGTATTCGACACCAGTGAATACACCTTCAACTACGCCTCGCTGTTCCGCGACAATCGCTTCTCCGGTTCCGACCGTGTCGGCGACGAGAACAAGTTGTCGCTGGGCGTGACCAGTCGCTGGATTGAAGACAACGGTTTCGAACGCCAGCGCATCAGTGTCGGTCAGGCGTTGTACTTCAAGGATCGCAAGGTTCAACTGCCGGGCATCGCATTCAACGATCGTGACGACGCCAAATCCGACGTCTCGCCATACGCTCTGGAGTACGAATACCGCTGGAACCGTGACTGGCGCACCACGGCCGACTACAACTGGGATCCGGACAGCCGCAGCCCGCGTTCCGGCAGTGCGATGTTCCACTATCAGCCTGAAGACAACCCGAACAAGGTCGTCAACCTTGGCTATCGCTATCGCAACGACCAGGTTCGCTATGACCAGAACACCGGTAAATGGTCGGTCGGTGGCGGCGACTACGGCACCCCGGGGCAGCCTGGCTACGTGAAGGACTACTACAAGATCCAGCAGCATGACTTCTCGGTCATCTGGCCGATCGTTCCGCAGTGGAGCGCGATCAGCCGCTGGCAGTACGACTACAACCGCAACCGTACGCTGGAAGCCTTTGGCGGTTTCGAGTACGACAACTGCTGCTGGAAATTGCGCCTGATCAACCGTTACTGGGTTTCCTACGACGAGTTCAGTCAGGAAGCTCCGCAAAACGAAAAAGGCGACCATGGCGTCTTCCTCCAAATTGTTCTGAAGGGACTCGGCGGCCTCACCGGCGCCAAGGTAGAGAGCTTCCTCGACAAAGGCATTCAAGGTTATCGTGAACGTGAAGACCAAGCTTTCTGATTGTCTGCGCCCGCTGATGCTGGGCGCGCTGTTCCTGGGTACGGCGGCCAACGCCGCCGTGCAGTCCATCGACAAAGTGGTAGCGATCGTCGACAACGACGTGGTCATGCAGAGCCAGCTGGACCAGCGTGTCCACGAAGTGCAGCAGACTATCGCCAAGCGTGGCGGCGGCTTGCCGCCTCCGGGCGTGCTGGATCAACAGGTGCTCGAACGTCTGATCGTCGAAAACCTGCAGCTGCAGATCGGCGAGCGCTCCGGTATCCGCATCACCGACGAAGAGTTGAACCAGGCGGTCGGCACCATTGCCCAGCGTAACAACATGAGCATTGATCAGTTCCGTGCTGCACTGGCTCGCGATGGCCTGTCCTACGACGATGCCCGCGACCAGATCAAACGCGAGATGATCATCAGCCGCGTGCGTCAGCGTCGTGTGGCAGAACGCATTCAGGTCTCCGAGCAGGAAGTGAAGAACTTTCTCGCCTCCGACCTGGGCAAAATGCAACTGTCTGAAGAACTGCACCTGGCCAACATCCTGATTCCGACCCCGGAAAGCGCCAACTCCGAAGCGATTCAGAGCGCCGCGCGTCAGGCCATGGAGGTTTACCAGCAGCTCAAGCAAGGCGCCGACTTCGGCCAGATGGCCGTGGCGAAATCGGGCAGCGACAACGCACTGGAAGGCGGCGACATGGGCTGGCGTAAAGCCGCGCAATTGCCACCGCCGTTCGATCGCGAGCTGAGCAGCATGGCCGTTGGCGACATCACTCAACCTGCACGCACGCCGGGCGGCTTCATCATCCTGAAACTGCTGGGCAAACGTGGCGGCGAAGCGCAGATGCGCGACGAAGTGCATGTTCGTCACATTCTGGTCAAGCCGAGCCCGATTCGCGACGAAGCCAAGACCGAGGCGCTGGTGAAGTCGCTGTATGAGCGCATCACTGCCGGGGAAGATTTCGCTACGCTGGCGAAAAACTACTCCGAAGACCCGGGCTCGGCACTCAACGGCGGCGACCTGAACTGGATCGATCCGAACGCACTGGTACCGGAATTCCGCGAAGTGATGGCCACGACCCCGCAAGGTCAGCTGTCCAAGCCATTCCAGACCCAATACGGCTGGCATGTTCTGGAAGTCCTTGGCCGTCGCGCCACCGACAGCACCGAACAGGCTCGCGAGCAGCAAGCCCTGACCGTCCTGCGTAACCGCAAATACGACGAAGAGCTGCAAACCTGGCTGCGTCAGATCCGTGACGAAGCGTACGTAGAGATCAAACTTCCTGGTGCAGACCAGGCAGCGCAGTGAAACCCCGGCGTTTCGCGCTGACACCCGGCGAGCCAGCCGGCATCGGTCCCGACCTGTGCCTGCTGCTCGCCTCGCAAGCCCAGCCACACCCCCTGATCGCCATCACCAGCCGCGACCTGCTCCTCGAGCGGGCCGCGCAGCTGGGACTGGCTGTCGATCTGCTGGATGTCAGCCCTGATCACTGGCCGGACGCTCCGGCGCCCGCCAACAGCCTGTATGTCTGGGACACGCCACTGAGCGCCCCCGTGGTGGCCGGGCAACTGGACAAGGCCAACGCGGCGTTCGTCCTCGACACCCTGACCCGCGCCGGCAACGGCTGCCTGAGCGGCGACTTCGCCGGGATGATTACCGCACCCGTGCACAAGGGCGCGATCAACGAGTCAGGTATCGCGTTCTCCGGGCACACCGAATTTCTCGCTGACCTGACTCACACCGCGCAAGTGGTGATGATGCTCGCCACCCGCGGTTTGCGCGTGGCATTGGTCACCACTCACCTGCCCCTGCGCGAAATTGCCGACGCGATCACACCGGAGCGGCTGGAGCGGGTTACGCGCATCCTGCATGCCGACCTGCAAAACAAATTCGGCATCGCCCAGCCACGGATTCTGGTGTGCGGACTCAACCCGCACGCCGGCGAAGGTGGTCATCTGGGCCGTGAAGAAATCGACATCATCGAACCGACATTGGAACGCCTGCGCGGCGAGGGCATGGACCTCCGTGGCCCGCTGCCTGCCGACACTCTGTTTACCCCCAAGTATCTGGAGCACTGCGACGCAGTGCTGGCGATGTACCACGACCAGGGCCTGCCCGTGCTGAAATACAAAGGCTTCGGCGCAGCCGTCAACGTGACGCTGGGCCTGCCGATCATCCGCACGTCGGTCGATCACGGCACCGCGCTTGATCTGGCCGGCAGCGGCAAGATCGACACTGGCAGCCTGCAAGTCGCCCTGGAAACCGCCTACCAGATGGCCGAGACCCGTTTATGACCGAGCAATACCAACACAAGGCGCGCAAACGCTTTGGCCAGAACTTCCTGCACGATGCCGGCGTTATCGACCGCATCCTGCGCTCCATCCATGCCAAAGCAGAAGACCGTCTGCTGGAAATCGGCCCGGGCCAGGGCGCACTGACCGCCGGCCTGCTGTCCTCCGGCGCGCAACTCGATGTGGTGGAACTGGACAAGGACCTGATCCCGATCCTTAACCAGCAGTTCGCCGGCAAAAGCAATTTCAACCTGCACCAGGGCGATGCACTGAAATTCGACTTCAACACGCTCAACGCTGCGCCAAACAGCCTGCGCGTGGTCGGCAACCTCCCGTACAACATCTCGACGCCGCTGATTTTTCACCTGCTGAATAACGCCGGCATCATTCGCGACATGCACTTCATGCTGCAAAAAGAAGTGGTCGAGCGTCTGGCCGCGGGTCCTGGCGGTGGTGATTGGGGTCGTCTGTCGATCATGGTTCAGTACCACTGCCGCGTCGAACACCTGTTCAACGTCGGCCCGGGCGCGTTCAATCCGCCGCCGAAAGTCGATTCGGCAATCGTTCGCCTGGTGCCGCATGCAGTACTGCCGCACCCGGCCAAGGATCATCGCCTGCTCGAACGCGTGGTGCGCGAGGCGTTCAACCAGCGCCGCAAGACCTTGCGCAACACGCTCAAGCAACTGCTCAGCAATGCCGAAATCGAAGCCGCCGGCGTCGATGGCAGCCTGCGTCCCGAGCAACTGGATCTGGCCGCGTTCGTGCGCCTGGCAGACCAGCTCGCCGTACAAGTTCCGGCCGCCCCTGTCGCCGACTGACCGGCGATGAACGCTATCGGGCAGCACACCACTCTGGTTTACTGCCCGATACTTGCCTAGACTGATTCCCCATCAGCTACGCCCCGCGTTCCGCTTCGTTAAGGCCTTTTTGCATGTCCGATTCCCGTTATAAGGTTGATGTCAGCGTCGTCACCCGCTATCTGGCAGAACAATCGCAACCCGAAAATGACCGCTTCGCTTTCGCCTACACCATCACTGTGCAGAACAACGGTCAGATTCCCGCCAAGCTTCTGTCCCGGCACTGGGTGATTACTGACGGTGATGGCCATGTCGAAGAAGTGCGCGGTGAAGGCGTCGTCGGCCAGCAACCGTTAATCGATGCAGGCAAGAACCACGTCTACATCAGCGGCACCGTGATGACCACCAAGGTCGGTACCATGCAGGGCACTTATCAAATGCTCGCCGACGATGGCAAACATTTCGACGCGATCATCAAACCATTCCGCCTTGCCGTGCCCGGAGCCCTGCACTGATGACGACGTATGCCGTCGGCGACCTGCAAGGCTGCCTCGAACCGCTCAAATGCCTGCTCAAGCAAGTGGCGTTCGATCCGCAACTCGATCGACTCTGGCTGGTGGGTGATCTGGTCAACCGTGGCCCGCAATCGCTGGAAACCCTGCGTTTTCTGTACGGCATGCGCGAGTCGCTGGTTTGCGTACTCGGCAATCACGATCTGCATCTGCTCGCCGCCGCAAAAAACATCGAACGCCTGAAAAAATCCGACACCCTGCGGGAAATCATCGAAGCGCCGGAATGCGCAGAACTGCTCGAATGGGTACGCCAGCAAAAACTCATGCACTACGACGAGCATCGCGATGTCGCCATGGTTCACGCCGGCATCCCACCGCAATGGTCGCTGCGTCGCGCCCTGAAGTGCGCCGCCGAAGTCGAGACGGCATTGCGCGATGACAATATGTTGCCGGCCTTTCTCGACGGCATGTATGGCAACGATCCGGCGAAATGGGACAGCGATCTCAAAGGCGTCGAGCGCTTGCGGGTCATCACCAACTATTTCACGCGCATGCGGTTCTGCACCGCCGATGGCAAACTCGACCTCAAAAGCAAGGAAGGCCTCGACGCTGCTCCGCCCGGCTATAAACCGTGGTTCCAGCACAAAGAGCGCAAGACCCGCGGCCTGCGCATCATCTTCGGCCATTGGGCGGCGCTGGAAGGCAACATCCACGAACCGGGTATCTCGGCGCTGGACACCGGATGTGTCTGGGGTGGCAGCCTGACCCTGATGAACGTCGACAGCGGTGAACGCCTGTCGTGCAAATGCGATGAACATGGCGGACTCGCACCTTCAGTCGCGCCATCCATTCCCGAAACCTCACCAGTCGGCGCACCGCGTTAGACTGCGTTATCAGCTGAGCAACAGGAACACAGCCATGACCGAATTCAAACGAATCCTCCCGGAGCAGGCCCAGGCACTGCGCGAAAAAGGCGCCGTCGTGGTCGACGTGCGCGACCCGGCGACTTTTGCCGCCCTGCACATCAGCGGTTCGAAGCATCTGGACAACCATTCTCTGCACGCTTTCATTGAGGGTGCCGACCTCGATGCGCCGACTGTCGTGGTCTGCTATCACGGCAATTCCAGCCAGGGCGCAGCCGCCTATCTGGTGGGCCAGGGCTTCTCCGACGTCTACAGCATGGACGGCGGCTTTGAACTGTGGCGTACGACTTATCCTTCGGAAACTGCGCAAGGCAGCGACGAATAATTTTTTTTGTCACGCGCAGCCCCCGGCTTCCGCGGGCCTGCGCGAGGCAGACGAACGGTCTGCCACAACTAATTACGTATCTCGCCTTTACCTCTCGAATTCCCAACTATCCTTAAGCGCAGGCCATCCAAAACAGGGGAGAGCCGGTACACCGGCGCACGGGTCATCGGGAGTAGCTTCCGCGGTTGTCCACTGCGGGAGAGTTCTGGGGGGTAAACAACGGCTGCCACTGTGGCTGTTGCCAGCATCGACTGAGTGATCCGGCGTCGGCTCCACGTATCGAGCGAGGTGACGTCATGAGTATCTTTAGCCACTTCCAACAACGCTTCGAATCCACACGCCAGGAAGAATTCTCTCTGCAGGAATACCTGGAACTGTGCAAAAAGGATCGCAGCGCCTACGTATCCGCCGCCGAACGTCTGCTGCTGGCGATTGGCGAACCGGAACTGCTCGACACTTCGACCAACTCGAGGCTGTCGCGCATCTTCTCCAACAAGGTGATCCGCCGTTATCCGGCCTTTGAAGACTTCCACGGGATGGAAGAATGCATCGATCAGATCGTCTCGTATTTCCGCCACGCCGCTCAGGGCCTGGAAGAGAAGAAACAGATCCTTTATCTGCTCGGTCCCGTCGGCGGCGGTAAATCGTCCCTGGCCGAGAAGCTGAAACAGCTGATTGAAAAAGTGCCCTTCTACGCAATCAAGGGCTCACCGGTATTCGAATCGCCACTGGGTCTGTTCAACGCCACCGAAGATGGCGCGATCCTCGAAGAAGACTTCGGTATCCCGCGGCGCTACCTCAATACCATCATGTCGCCATGGGCGACCAAACGCCTGGCCGAATTCGGCGGCGATATCAGCCAGTTCCGCGTGGTCAAGCTGTACCCGTCGATCCTCAATCAGATCGCCGTGGCCAAGACCGAACCGGGCGACGAGAACAACCAGGACATTTCCGCACTGGTCGGCAAGGTCGACATCCGCAAACTCGAGGAATACCCACAGAACGACGCCGACGCCTACAGCTACTCCGGTGCGCTGTGCCGGGCCAACCAGGGCCTGATGGAATTCGTCGAAATGTTCAAGGCACCGATCAAGGTGCTGCACCCACTCCTGACGGCGACCCAGGAAGGCAACTACAACAGTACCGAAGGCCTCGGCGCGATTCCGTTCACCGGGATTCTGCTCGCTCACTCCAACGAATCGGAGTGGCATACCTTCCGCAACAACAAGAACAACGAAGCGTTCATCGACCGGATCTACATCGTCAAAGTGCCGTACTGCCTGCGCGTCAGTGACGAAGTGAAGATCTACGACAAACTGCTGTTCAACAGTTCACTGGCCAAGGCGCACTGCGCGCCGGACACCCTGAAGATGCTGGCGCAGTTCACCGTGCTGTCGCGTCTCAAGGAGCCGGAAAACTCCAATATCTATTCGAAGATGCGCGTCTACGACGGCGAAAACCTCAAGGACACCGATCCGAAGGCCAAGTCGATTCAGGAATACCGCGACTCGGCCGGCGTCGACGAGGGCATGAACGGTCTGTCGACCCGCTTCGCCTTCAAGATCCTGTCCAAGGTATTCAACTTCGATCCGCATGAAATCGCCGCCAACCCGGTGCACCTGCTCTATGTGCTGGAACAGCAGATCGAACAGGAACAGTTCCAGGCCGAGACCCGCGAACGCTACCTGCGCTATCTGAAGGAATACCTCGCGCCGCGCTACATCGAGTTCATCGGCAAGGAAATCCAGACCGCTTACCTCGAGTCCTACAGCGAGTACGGCCAGAACATCTTCGACCGCTACGTGCTCTACGCGGACTTCTGGATTCAGGATCAGGAGTACCGCGACCCGGAAACCGGCGAAATCCTCAACCGCGTCGCGCTCAACGAAGAACTGGAGAAAATCGAAAAACCGGCCGGCATCAGCAATCCGAAGGATTTCCGCAACGAGATCGTCAACTTCGTCCTGCGCGCCCGGGCCAACAACAACGGCAAGAACCCGACCTGGCTCAGCTACGAAAAACTGCGGGTGGTCATCGAGAAGAAAATGTTCTCCAACACCGAAGACCTGCTGCCCGTCATCAGCTTCAACGCCAAGGCCAGCAAAGAGGACCAGCAAAAACACAACGACTTCGTTACACGCATGGTTGAACGTGGCTACACCGATAAACAGGTACGACTGCTGTCCGAATGGTACCTGCGGGTCCGCAAGTCGCAGTGAGGCAGCTGCAAGCTACAAGCCACAAGCTGCAAGAAAGAGCGCGTAACCCCTGAATCAGGGCCATTCGCTTCTGCTTGCAGCTTGCAGCTCAAAACTTGAAGCTCCCCGGAGGGGCCTATGAGCTATGTGATCGACCGACGCCTCAATGGCAAGAACAAGAGCACGGTAAACCGTCAGCGTTTCCTGCGGCGTTACCGTGACCACATCAAGAAGGCCGTCGAAGAGGCGGTCAGCCGGCGTTCCATCACCGATATGGAACACGGCGAACAGATCAGCATTCCCGGTCGCGACATCGACGAACCGGTGCTTCACCATGGCCGCGGCGGCAAACAGACCGTGGTTCATCCCGGCAACAAGGAATTCACCGCCGGCGAGCACATCGCCCGTCCACCAGGTGGTGGTGGCGGACGCGGTCCGGGCAAGGCCGGTAACTCTGGCGAGGGCATGGACGAGTTTGTCTTCCAGATCACCCAGGAAGAGTTCCTCGAATTCATGTTCGAAGACCTCGAACTGCCGAACCTGGTCAAGCGCAACCTCAGTGGCACCGACACCTTCAAAACCGTGCGCGCCGGGATCAGCAACGAAGGCAACCCGTCACGCATCAATATCATCCGCACCCTGCGTTCAGCTCATGCACGGCGTATCGCCCTGTCCGGCAGCAGCCGGGCCAAGCTACGCGAAGTCAAGGCAGAGCTGGAACGACTGAGACGCGAAGAGCCGGACAACTTCGGCGATATACAGGAACTGGAAGCGGAAATCGAAAAACTCAGTGCGCGCATTCATCGCGTGCCGTTCCTCGACACCTTCGACTTGAAGTACAACCTGCTGATCAAACAGCCGAACCCCAGCTCGAAAGCCGTAATGTTCTGCCTGATGGACGTTTCCGGCTCGATGACCCAGGCGACCAAGGACATCGCCAAGCGCTTCTTCATCCTCTTGTACCTGTTCCTCAAGCGCAATTACGACAAGATCGACGTGGTGTTCATCCGCCATCACACCAGCGCCCGTGAAGTTGATGAAGAGGAGTTCTTCTATTCGCGCGAGACCGGCGGCACCATCGTTTCCAGCGCATTGAAGCTGATGCAGGAAATCATGGCCGAACGTTATCCGAGCAACGAGTGGAACATCTATGCCGCTCAGGCCTCCGACGGCGACAACTGGAACGATGACTCGCCGATCTGCCGTGACATTCTGATCAACCAGATCATGCCGTTTGTGCAGTACTACACTTACGTGGAGATCACCCCGCGCGAACATCAGGCCTTGTGGTACGAATACGAACGCATCGCCGAAGCCTTTTCTGACACGTTTGCCCAGCAGCAACTGGTCTCGGCCGGAGATATCTATCCGGTCTTCCGTGAACTCTTCCAGCGCAGGTTAGTGACATGACCGCCAAAGAGCAGAAGCGCCAACCCATTTCCACCGGCTCGGAATGGACGTTCGAGCTGATCCAGACCTACGACCGCGAAATCGCTCGTATTGCGGCCCGCTATGCGCTGGACACCTATCCCAACCAGATCGAAGTGATCACCGCCGAACAAATGATGGACGCCTATGCATCGGTGGGCATGCCGCTGGGTTACCACCACTGGTCCTACGGCAAGCACTTCCTCAGCACCGAGAAGTCCTACAGCCGCGGGCAAATGGGCCTGGCCTACGAGATTGTGATCAACTCCGATCCGTGCATTGCCTACCTGATGGAAGAGAACACCATCTGCATGCAGGCGCTGGTAGTGGCGCACGCTTGCTATGGCCACAACAGTTTCTTCAAGGGCAACTACCTGTTCCGCACCTGGACCGATGCCAGTTCGATCATTGACTATCTGGTGTTCGCCAAGCAGTACATCATGCAATGCGAGGAGCGCCACGGCATCGATGCGGTGGAAGACCTGCTCGATTCCTGCCATGCACTGATGAACTATGGGGTTGACCGTTACAAGCGTCCCTATCCGATCTCTGCCGAAGAAGAGCGGCGCCGGCAGAAGGATCGCGAAGAGCATATGCAGAAGCAGATCAACGATCTGTGGCGCACCATTCCCAAAGGTGCGGACAAGTACAGCGACAAGGACAACGCACGCTTCCCGGCCGAGCCGCAGGAAAACATTCTCTACTTCATCGAAAAGCACGCGCCGCTGCTGGAGCCGTGGCAGCGCGAGATCGTGAGAATCGTGCGCAAGATTGCCCAGTATTTTTATCCACAGCGCCAGACCCAGGTGATGAACGAAGGCTGGGCAACGTTCTGGCATTACACGTTGATGAACGACCTGTACGACGAAGGGCTGGTCACCGACGGTTTCATGATGGAATTCCTCACTTCACACACCAGCGTGGTGTTCCAGCCGGGTTTTGACAGCCCCTATTACAGTGGCATCAACCCGTACGCACTGGGTTTTGCCATGTATCGCGACATTCGGCGCATGTGTGAAGAGCCTACCGAGGAGGATCGCCACTGGTTTCCGGAAATCGCCGGTACCGATTGGCTGTCGACCATCAAGTTCGCCATGAGCAGCTTCAAGGATGAGAGTTTCATCCTGCAGTACCTGTCGCCAAAAGTGATTCGCGACCTGAAACTGTTCAGCATTCTCGACGATGACCAGAAAGACGACCTGCTGGTGCCAGCCATTCACGACGAAAGCGGCTATCGGATCATCCGCGAAACTCTGGCGGCGCAGTACAACCTCGGCAACCGCGAGCCGAACGTGCAGATCTACAGCATTGATCGACGCGGCGACCGTTCGCTGACCCTGCGCCATCAACAGCACGATCGCAAACCGCTGGGCGACTCCACTGACGAGGTGCTCAAGCACCTGCACCGACTCTGGGGCTTCGACATTCATCTGGAAACCCTGCAGGGCGACCAGATCATGAAAACCCATCACGTTCCGCCTCGCAGTGAACACAGCGAAGGGGATTACGGTCGACTCGATCTGGCCGTGATACATCTTTGAGCCGGTTTTGGCCTCCGAAAGTCTGACGCAAGGGTTATCCTGTCGGGCTAACGGAGGTTTTTTATGCAGGTTTACAAGGTTGGCGGCGCGGTACGTGATCGCCTGTTGGGGTTGCCGGTCACCGATATCGACCGGGTCGTCGTCGGCGCAACGACCGAAGAAATGCTCGCTCAGGGATTCCGCCCGGTTGGCGCGGATTTTCCAGTGTTTTTGCACCCGAAAACCGGCGAGGAATATGCCCTCGCCCGCACGGAACGCAAGAGTGGCCGTGGTTATGGCGGCTTCACGTTTTACGCCAGCCCTGACGTTACCCTCGAAGAAGACCTGATACGCCGCGACCTGACCATCAATGCCATGGCCGAAGACGATCAGCAGAATCTGACCGATCCGTACCATGGCCAGCGCGATCTGGAAGCGCGAATCCTGCGCCACGTTTCCCCGGCATTCGCCGAAGATCCTTTGCGTGTGCTGCGCGTTGCCCGCTTCGCCGCGCGATATGCAGGCCTTGGATTTACCGTTGCGCCAGAAACGCTGGAGCTGATGCGCGAGCTCAGCGAATCCGGTGAACTGCAAGCCTTGACCGCTGAACGTAGCTGGAAGGAAATTTCTCGGGCATTACTGGAAGATCAGCCACAGGTATTCATTGAGGTGCTGCGTGACTGCGGCGCGTTGAAAGTGTTGATGCCGGAGGTCGACGCGCTGTTCGGCGTGCCGCAACCGGAAGCACACCACCCGGAAATCGACACCGGGCTGCACACCCTCAGCGTGCTGCAACAGGCGGCCCTGCATAAACAACCGCTGACGGTACGCTGGGCCTGTCTGCTGCACGATCTCGGCAAAGGGCTGACGCCACAAGAAGAGTGGCCTCGACACATTGCCCACGAGCACACCGGATTGAAGCTGATCAAAGCAGTCAACGAGCGCTTCAAGGCACCAAAGGATTGCCAGGAATTGGCATTGCTGGTCGGCCAGTACCACACCCATGGTCACCGGGCGCTGGAGTTGAAAGCTTCGACACTGCTGGAATTGCTGCAAAGCTTCGATGTGTATCGCCGCCCGCAGCGTTTCGAAGAGTTTATTGCTGCCTGCGAAATGGATGCTCGCGGCCGCAAAGGGCTGGAGCAGCGGAGTTATCCACAGGCGGATTATCTGCGTGGAGCAGCAACCGCAGCGCGGGGTGTGGCGGTGCAGCCATTGCTGGAACAGGGTTTCAAGGGACCGGCCTTGGGCGAAGCGCTGAAGCGCGAACGACTAAAGGTGCTGAAAGCCTATAAAGACGCGGCGTCTGCATAAAGCTTCGTCGGACCACAGCCCGGAGCCAACTCACTCCCACATTTTGGAACGCGTTCCCTTGTAGGAGTGAGCCTGCCCGCGATGGCGCCCTTGAGCTCAGTGCAAATCCGAAGGCGTAAGCTGCTGCCCTCGCCACTCGAATGCAACCGGCGCCAGCACCTGATCAATCTGCGCCTCGGCCCACAGCGTAGCAAAGCTTTTTCCCACACCCGGATGCACCCGATCCGGAGCAATCAGCGACAGCGGCCACAGCACAAAGGCATTTTTCAGGATTTCCGCCCGCGGCAGCACCAGACCATCGAAATTGCCGGCCAGCTCGCCGTACAACAGCACGTCGATATCCAGCGGCAAGCCTTTGCGATCCGGAGCATAGCGGCCATTGTCCGCTTCGATGAATTTCAGTCGTCGGTCCAGCTCCATCAGCGGTAGATCGGTCTGCGCCGACACCACGAAATTGAAAAACGGACCGCTCTTGATGCCCACCGGCAGGCTTTCGAACACCGCCGAACAGCGGATATCCACCAGAAACGTCGCCAAAGCGTCGAGCCCGGCGCGCAAATGAGTTTCCCGGTCGATGTTGCTACCGAGCCCGAGGTAGACCTGAGTCAGCGACATCCGCGCTCGATCTCCACGCCCACGCCGCCCTTGGCCGCCGGCACCGCGCCCGGTTTGGTGAGTTTCAGACGAACCCAAGTAATGTTGAACTCGCTCATCAGCACTTCGACCAGACGCTCGGCGAAGGTCTCGACCAACTGAAACTGCGCTTGCTCGGCAAACGCCTGAATGCGCGTGGAAACGCTGGCATAGTCGAGCGCCAGGGTCAGGTCGTCACTGGCGGCGGCCGGGCGATTGTCCCAGGCGAAGCTCAGATCAAGTCGCAGGCACTGGCGGATGCCGCGCTCCCAGTCATAGGCACCAATGACGGTGTCGACTTCCAGGCCCTCGATAAACACTCTGTCCAAGCACTTCTCTCCGCTGCACGACAAGGGCGCAATGCGCCGTTAGAATCAGGGCGTCCTCGCCCGGAATAGTTAGCATGTTTTGGTTACTGGCGATTCTCGCCTACCTGCTCGGCTCGCTGTCCTTTGCCATTTTGCTCAGCCGCCTGACCGGAAATCCGGACCCGCGAATGAGTGGCTCGGGCAATGCCGGCGCCACCAACATGCTGCGCCTGGCCGGTCGCAAACTGGCGATCCTGACCCTGCTGGGTGATCTGTGCAAAGGCTTGCTGCCGGTACTGATCGCAGCGGCGGTGGGCCTTTCGGTGCAAGATCAGGCGTGGATCGGCGTTTGCGCCGTGATCGGTCACCTGTTCCCGCTGTATTTCCGTTTCCGTGGCGGCAAAGGCGTCGCTACCGCTGCCGGCATGCTGCTGGGCCTGTATCCGCCCGCCGCGCTGCTGGCCGTTTGCGCCTGGTTGCTGACGTTCTACCTGACCCGTACCAGCTCGTTGGCGGCGCTGATTGCCACGCCGCTGACCCTGCCGTTGCTGGCCTGGCAGGAACCGGCAGCGCTGCTGCCGATGAGTGCGCTGACGCTACTGATCGTCTGGCGCCACCGCGGCAATCTACGCGACCTGTTTGCCGGGCGCGAACGCCATTTCTAAATAACGCCGCCGAGCGCCAATCATCACAACGCCGACAATTGCTCCATCGGCCAGCGCGCCTGCACGCTGATCGCCAGAGTTTCCTGCTGACCGGCCTGCAGGCGCTGACAGCCGGCAAAGGCGATCATTGCGCCATTGTCGGTGCAGAACTCGGGGCGGGCATAAAACACCTCGCCTTGCATGTCGCCGAGCATCTTTTCCAGGGAAACCCGCAAAGCCCTGTTGGCACTGACGCCACCCGCGATCACCAGACGCTTCATGCCCGCCTGTTTCAGCGCGCGCTTGCACTTGATGGTCAAAGTCTCCACCACGGCCTGCTGGAACGCCAGCGCGATGTCGCTGCGGGCTTGTTCGCCGTCGTCCCCGGCGCTGACGCATTGCTGCCAGGTGTTGAGGGCAAAAGTCTTGAGGCCGCTGAAGCTGAAATCCAGACCCGGGCGATCACACATCGGACGCGGGAAAGTGAAACGTCCTGCAGTGCCCTTTTCAGCCAATTTGGCGATTTCCGGACCGCCGGGATAATTGAGGCCCATCATCTTCGCGGTTTTGTCGAACGCTTCGCCGGCGGCATCGTCGAGTGTCTCGCCGAGCAGGCTGTATTGGCCGATGCCATCGACCTGAACCAACTGCGTATGCCCGCCCGACACCAACAAAGCGACGAACGGGAATTGCGGCGGTTTCGGCTCCAGCATCGGCGCCAGCAAGTGGCCTTCCATGTGGTGCACGCCGAGCGCCGGAATGCCCCAGGCAAACGCCAGCGCCTGGGCGCAAGACGCACCGACCAGAAGCGCGCCAACCAGGCCGGGACCTGCGGTATAGGCGATCGCATCGATCTCGGTGGGCACGCAGTCGGCCTCGGCCAACACCTGACGGATCAAGGGCAGCATGCGTTTGACGTGGTCACGCGAGGCCAGCTCGGGCACTACTCCGCCGTAAGCGCGGTGCAGGTCGATCTGGCTGAACAGCGCGTCGGCCAGCAGACCGCGTTCACTGTCATATAATGCGACGCCGGTTTCGTCGCAGGAGGTTTCTAATCCCAGTACTAGCATGGGTTTGCGCCTTGTTTAGGCTGAATTCGAAGGCGCGCATAATAGTCGCCGCGGGATGCCCCGACCAGCGGTTTTCGATCAGAGGCTTTGCATTCCGAGCGATGAGGGGTTAACATCCGCAACCCTTAAAAACCGACGTCTTCAAGTGCTCTTTTGCCGCGAGGATGTTGACCCCGGTAATGAATGAAGGTAGCTCTGGATGCCAGCCGTCAAAGTAAAAGAGAACGAACCCTTCGACGTAGCTCTGCGTCGTTTCAAGCGCTCCTGCGAAAAAGCCGGTGTACTGGCTGAAGTTCGTAGCCGCGAATTTTACGAGAAGCCAACTTCTGAGCGTAAGCGCAAGGCAGCAGCTGCTGTTAAACGCCACGCCAAGAAAGTTCAGCGCGAACAGCGCCGCGCCGTTCGTCTGTACTAATACACAGACGTTCGTAGCAAGCTTCTTGCCTAAGCCCGGCTCACTGCCGGGCTAATGGCATTTGCGTAAAACGCTTGATGCTTCACCGTCGACGCCGCAGATGCGACCGAGACAAATCCGCTTCACCGCGTCAGGCCTGGCTTTTTTGCCAGCGGTGCACGTCTTTTCTGACGAGCCTTTCAAGGCTACTGACGAGCACACCCACTGATTCCTCTTACGACGATCAGCCCAAGGCACCTCATGCGTGCCCGCTTTATTGAGCTATCCGAGGCCTTTTACCGGCCGTCAGCGGACTCAGCGCAACACTTTCAAATAGTCGAAGACTGATAGGTACTAACGTCAGTGGATTTTCGGCAGATACACTTCCCGACAGCGATCATGCAGACGACACCGGTCGAGCCGCACATCTTGTGCGCTTCCAACAAAGACCCGCGTCCGACAGCCTGTCGCAACGGACTTTTTGCAGCGCAGACGACGAGAACGCCATGGCCGGGCTGATACCCCAGAGCTTCATTGACGACCTGCTGAACCGCACCGACATCGTCGACGTGGTCAGCTCGCGCGTGCAATTGAAGAAGGCCGGCAAGAACTACACCGCCTGTTGCCCATTCCACAAAGAGAAAACCCCGTCATTCAGCGTCAGCCCCGACAAGCAGTTCTATTACTGCTTCGGCTGCGGCGCCGGTGGCAACGCCCTCGGCTTTCTGATGGATCACGACAACCTGGATTTCCCCCAGGCCGTCGAAGATCTGGCCAAAGCCGCCGGCATGGAAATCCCTCGCGAAGAAAGTGGCCGCGAGCGCAAGCCCCGGCAACCGACCGATTCGCCGCTGTATCCACTGCTGACCGCTGCCGCCGATTTTTATCGGCAGGCGCTCAAGAGCCATCCCGCGCGCAAAGCCGCGGTTGATTACCTCAAGGGACGCGGACTGACCGGCGAGATCGCCCGGGATTTCGGCCTCGGCTTTGCACCGCCAGGCTGGGACAACCTGTTCAAGCATTTGAGCAGCGATACCCTGCAACAAAAGGCCATGATCGACGCTGGCCTGCTGATCGAGAATGCCGAAACCGGCAAACGCTATGACCGCTTCCGCGATCGCGTGATGTTCCCGATCCGCGACACCCGCGGCCGGATCATTGCATTCGGCGGCCGCGTACTGGGTGACGACAAACCCAAGTACCTGAACTCCCCGGAAACCCCGGTATTCCATAAAGGCCAGGAACTCTATGGCCTGTATGAAGCGCGCAAGAACAATCGCAACCTTGACGAAATTATCGTCGTCGAAGGTTACATGGACGTCATCGCCCTGGCCCAGCAAGGCTTGCGCAATGCCGTCGCCACGCTGGGCACCGCCACCAGCGAAGAACATTTGAAGCGGCTTTTTCGCGTCGTGCCGAACGTGCTGTTCTGCTTCGACGGCGATCAGGCTGGCCGCAACGCCGCATGGCGTGCACTGGAAGCCACCCTGCCCTGCCTGCAGGACGGGCGGCGTGCGCGGTTCCTGTTTCTGCCCGAAGGCGAAGACCCGGACACCCTGGTCCGCGCCGAGGGCACCGACGCCTTCAAGGCGCGGATCAATCAGCATGCGCAGCCATTGGCCGATTACTTCTTCCAGCAACTCACCGAAGAAGCCGACCCGCGCTCGCTCGAAGGCAAGGCGCATATGGCTACCCTTGCCGCGCCGCTGATCGATAAAGTACCGGGCGCCAATCTGCGCATTTTGATGCGTCAGCGCCTGAGCGAAATCACCGGCCTGAGCAGCGAAACCGTCAGCCAGCTCGCGCAGAGCGCGCCGCAGGAAGCGCCACCGGCGTACGACCCCGGTATCGATTACGACGCCATGCCAGACTACGGCGACTACCATCAGCCGCAGGCGCAGGACATGTATGTGCCGCAGCAGGAGTGGACGCCAAAGAAACCCGGCGCCGGCGGCAAGAAATGGGACAAGAAACCCTGGGACAAGAACGGCAAGCGTGGCGGCGATCGCGATCAGCAGCGTCCGCGCACCCCGATCGGCGTCGAGTCGCCGACCCTGACCGCCCTGCGCACGCTGCTTCATCACCCGCAATTGGCCAAGCGCGTCGAAGACGCCGGGCACATTGCCGACGAAAATCAGACCAATGCCCAGTTACTTGTGGCACTGCTCGAAGCCGTACAGAAGAATCCCCAGCTAAACTCATTTCAGTTGATCGCGCGATGGCACGGCACTGAACAGGGACGCTTGCTCAAGGCACTGGCAGAAAAGGAATGGCTGATTGACGGAGAAAACCTTGAACAACAGTTTTTCGACACCATTACTAGCTTGTCAGCCCGCCAACGCGAGCGAAATCTCGAACAGTTACTCAGGAAAGCGCGGCAAAGCGAACTGAGCGTCGAAGAGAAAAATCAACTGCGCGACCTTTTAAGTCGCAATGTTTCCGCATCAAACCCGACCTCAACTGGCGCGTGAGGTCATAGCTCAGGTATAATCCTCGGCTTGTTTTTTGCCCGCCAAGACCTTCAGTGGATAGGGTGTTATGTCCGGAAAAGCGCAACAGCAGTCTCGTATTATTGAGTTGATCAAACTGGGTCGTGAGCAGAAGTATCTGACTTACGCCGAGGTCAACGACCACCTGCCCGAGGATATTTCAGATCCGGAGCAGGTGGAAGACATCATCCGCATGATCAACGACATGGGGATCCCCGTACACGAGAGTGCTCCGGATGCGGACGCCCTTATGTTGGCCGACGCCGATACCGACGAGGCCGCTGCGGAAGAAGCAGCCGCTGCGTTGGCAGCGGTGGAGACCGATATCGGTCGCACCACTGACCCAGTGCGCATGTATATGCGTGAAATGGGTACGGTAGAGCTTCTGACTCGTGAAGGCGAAATCGAAATCGCCAAGCGGATCGAAGAAGGCATTCGTGAAGTGATGAGCGCCATCGCGCACTTCCCTGGCACGGTTGACCACATTCTCTCCGAGTACACGCGGGTCACCACCGAAGGTGGTCGCCTGTCCGACGTCCTGAGCGGTTACATCGACCCGGACGACGGCATTGCGCCGCCAGCGGCGGAAGTGCCGCCGCCGGTTGACCCGAAAGCCGTCAAGGCCGACGACGATACCGACGACGATGATGCCGAAGCTTCCGATGATGAAGAAGAAGCCGAAAGCGGTCCGGATCCGGTCATCGCTGCGCAGCGCTTCGGCGCCGTCGCCGACCAGATGGAAGTCACCCGCAAGGCCCTGAAAAAGCACGGTCGCAACAACAAGGCAGCGATTGCCGAGTTGCTCGCACTGGCCGAGCTGTTCATGCCGATCAAACTGGTGCCGAAGCAATTCGAAGGCCTGGTCGAGCGTGTTCGCAGCGCCCTGGATCGTCTGCGTCAGCAAGAGCGCGCGATCATGCAACTGTGCGTACGTGATGCACGTATGCCGCGCGCCGATTTCCTGCGTCAGTTCCCGGGCAACGAAGTCGACGAAAGCTGGTCCGACGCTCTGGCCAAAGGCAAGAGCAAGTACGCCGAAGCCATCGGTCGCGTACAGCCGGACATCATTCGTTGCCAGCAGAAGCTGATCGCGCTGGAAACCGAAACCGGTCTGACCATCGCAGAAATCAAGGACATCAACCGTCGCATGTCGATCGGTGAGGCCAAGGCCCGCCGCGCGAAGAAAGAGATGGTTGAAGCCAACCTGCGTCTGGTGATCTCGATCGCCAAGAAGTACACCAACCGCGGCCTGCAATTCCTCGATCTGATCCAGGAAGGCAACATCGGTCTGATGAAAGCGGTGGACAAGTTCGAATACCGTCGTGGTTACAAGTTCTCGACTTATGCCACCTGGTGGATCCGTCAGGCGATCACTCGCTCGATCGCCGACCAGGCCCGCACCATCCGTATTCCGGTGCACATGATCGAGACGATCAACAAGCTCAACCGCATTTCCCGGCAGATGTTGCAGGAAATGGGTCGCGAACCGACCCCGGAAGAGCTGGGCGAACGCATGGAAATGCCTGAGGACAAGATCCGCAAGGTATTGAAGATCGCCAAAGAGCCGATCTCCATGGAAACCCCGATCGGTGACGACGAAGACTCCCATCTGGGCGACTTCATCGAAGACTCGACCATGCAGTCGCCAATCGATGTCGCCACCGTTGAGAGCCTCAAAGAAGCGACTCGCGAAGTGCTGTCGGGCCTTACCGCTCGTGAAGCCAAGGTACTGCGCATGCGTTTCGGTATCGACATGAACACCGACCACACGCTCGAAGAGGTGGGCAAACAATTTGACGTAACGCGTGAGCGGATCCGTCAGATCGAAGCCAAGGCGCTGCGCAAGCTGCGCCACCCGACGCGAAGCGAGCATCTGCGCTCCTTCCTCGACGAGTGATACCAGAACCCCCGGCCCAGGCCGGGGGTTTTGTTTATATGGCAGATTAAATTCTCCGCACCGCCCCTCCCCCGCCTACCGCGTCTACACTCGAACCAATCATCCCCAAGCCATAACGAGAGCGTTATGCACAGATTGGCGCCCGTGCTTTTTTTGCTGTCACTGATGATCTGGACCGCAACGGCTGACGCGCTGACTCTGACCGATGAAGAACGCAGCTGGCTGGCGGCTCACCCGGATTTGCGCCTGGGCGTCGATGCGTCGTGGCCACCTTTCGAGTTTCGTGACGATCAGAACCGTTATCAGGGCCTGGCGGCCGACTATATCGAAGTGATTCGCCAACGTCTGGCGATCAAATTGACGCCGATCGAACCGGTCAGCTGGACGGTGGTGCTGGAACAGGTCAAAAGCGGCAAGATCGATCTGCTGCCAGGCATCATGTCGACCCCTGAGCGCCAGACCTATCTGTCGTTCACCCGTCCCTATCTGGACTTCCCAATCGTCATCCTCGCCCACATCGGGGGTGCACAGCCGCGCAAGATTGGCGATCTGTATGGTTTGAAAATCGCTGTGGTGGAAAATTACGCTCCACACGAATTGCTGCGTACCCACCATCCGGATTTGAACCTGGTGGCCATGCCCAACGTCAGCTCGGCGTTGCAGGCACTCGCCACCGATGAAGTCGACGCGGTCGTTGGCGATCTCGCGTCCAGTGTCTGGAGCCTGCGCCAGCTCAAGCTTGACGGCCTGTACGTCAGTGGCGAAACCCCTTATCGCTACCAATTGGCGATGGCCGTGCCGCGCGACAACAAAGTACTGGTAGGGATTCTCGACAAAGTGCTGGCCGACATGAGCCCGGATGAAATCAGCAGCATTCAGGAACAGTGGGTCGGCAATGTCCTCGATCACCGGACATTCTGGTCGGATCTGTTGATCTATGGTTTACCGGGACTGCTGCTGTTGATGACGATCCTTGCCGTGGTAATCCGCATCAATCGCCGTTTGAGCTCGGAGATTGCCCGGCGCATCGACCTCGAACAGGAATTGCGCAGCAGTGAGTATCACTATCGCGGCCTGGTGGAGAGCCTGTCGGCCATCGCCTGGGAAGCGCGAATGAGCGACTTCACCTATAGCTATGTCTCGCCCCACGCCGAGGACTTGCTCGGCTATCCGCAATCCCATTGGTTGATACCCGGTTTCTGGCACAACATCATTCACCCGGCGGATCTGACCCGTACGCAGAACTACTGTAAAGAGGCCCTGCGTGAAGGTCGCGACCACATCGTCGATTACCGCGTGATCACCGCCGATGGCCGCTGCCTCTGGGTGCGCGACATTGTCAGTCTGATTGAACATGGTCACGAACCGGTGATGCGCGGTTTGATGATCGACATCAGCGAGATCAAGCGCACTGAAGAAGCGCTGCGGCTCTCGGAGCAGAAGTTCGCCTCGGTCTTTCAACAGTGCCCGGACATTCTGGTGATTGCGCGGCTGTCCGACGGCTGCCTGCTGGAAGTCAACGAAGCGTTTGAAGAACAGATCGGGCTGAAAGCCAGGGACGTCCTCGGGCAAACCGCGACCGATCTGAATATCTGGGGTATTCCCGGCGTCGGGCCGGGACTGCTCCAGCGGTTGCAGGCGGGCAGCATCCGCAACCTGGAGATGCCTTTTCGTCGCAACAACGGCCAAGTGTTCACCGGTCTGATTTCCGCCGAGCCATTCGATCTGGACGCCACTGCGGCGCTTGTGGTGGTCGTCCGCGACATCACCCAGCTCAAGGAAACCCAGCAGCAGCTGCAAACCTCTGAAGAAAAATTCGCCAAGGCTTTCCACGCTTCACCGGATGGCTTGCTGCTGTCGCGCCAAAGCGATGGTCTGCTGCTGGAAGTCAACGAGGGCTTCAGCCGCATTACCGGCTTCAACAGCGCCATGTCGGTAGACCGCTCGACACTTGATCTGGGCATCTGGGTCAATCTCAATGAGCGCAAACAGATGCTCGACCTGCTGCAGCGCGACGGCTTCGTACGCGACTTCACCTGCCATATCCGCCGCAGTGACGGGCAGATTCGGCTCTGCGAAGTGTCCAGTCGGCCGTTGCCGATCGGCGAAGAAGACTGCATGTTGACCATCGCCCGCGACATCACCGAACGCCATCTGATGCAGGAAAAACTGCAACAGGCCGCCACTGTGTTCGAAAGCACCGCCGAGGGCGTGCTGATCACCGATACCCAACAGCACATCAGCGCGGTCAACCGCGCCTTCACCGAGATCACCGGTTACAGCGAAAGCGAAGCTCTCGGCCATACCCCACGCCTGCTCGCTTCCGGCCTGCATGACAGCGCCTTTTACGCGGCGATGTGGCACCAGTTGACCGCCGAAGGTCACTGGCAAGGCGAGATCTCCAACCGGCGCAAGAACGGCGAGCTGTACCCAAGCTGGCTGACCATCAGTGCGGTGCGCAATCGCGACAAGTTCATCACTCACTTTGTCGCGGTTTTCGCCGATATTTCCAGCCTCAAGCATGCCCAGGCCAAGCTGGATTATCAGGCGCATCACGACCCCCTCACCGGTCTGCCGAACCGCACGCTGTTCGAAAGTCGTCTGCAAATGGCGCTGAACGGTCAGCAGGAAAACGGCGGTCAAGGCGCTGTGTTGTTTCTCGATCTCGACCGCTTCAAACACATCAATGACAGCCTCGGTCACCCGGTCGGCGACCTGCTGCTCAAGGGCATCGCCATTCGCTTGAAAGAGCAATTGCGCGATATCGATACCGTTGCGCGTCTGGGTGGCGATGAATTCATCATCCTGCTGCCCGGCCTGCAGCAAGCCAGTGATGCCGACAATATCGCCAGCAAGCTGCTCAACTGCTTTGGCGCACCGTTCCAGGCGGGTGAACACGAGTTCTTTATCAGCGCCAGCATCGGCACCAGCCTGTATCCGCGCGACGGCAGCGACGTCGCCACCTTGGTGAAAAACGCCGATGCGGCGATGTATCGCTCCAAAGCCAAGGGCCGCAACCGCGTCGAAAGCTACACCCGCGACCTCACCGCCCAGGCCAGCGAACGCATTGCGCTTGAACACGAACTGCGCCGCGCCATCGAGCGCGACGAACTGTTCCTCTATTACCAACCAAAAATCAGCCTCGACGACCATCGCCTGGTCGGCGCCGAAGCGCTGATCCGCTGGCGTCACCCGACGTTCGGCGACGTACCGCCCGAACATTTCATTCCACTGGCCGAAGAAAACGGCATGATCCTGCAGATCGGTGACTGGGTGCTCGAAACCGCGTGCCGACAGATGTTCGAGTGGAACCAGGTCTACGACAGCCTCGGCCCGCTGTCGGTCAACCTCGCCGGCGCGCAACTGCGCCAGCCAAATCTGCTCGGACGCATCGAGCAACTGCTCAAGGACAACCGCCTCCAGCCGGATTTACTGCAACTTGAAATTACCGAGAATTTCATCATGAGTCAGGCCGAAGAGGCGCTGGCCGTGCTGCACCAGCTCAAACACCTCGGCGTGCAACTGGCGATCGACGACTTCGGCACGGGTTATTCTTCGCTCAGCTATCTCAAACGCCTGCCGCTGGACATCCTCAAGATCGACCAGTCATTCGTCCGCGGCCTGCCTGACGATCCCCACGACGCGGCGATTGTCCGGGCCATCATCGCACTGGGCCGAAGCATGCAATTCACCGTCATCGCCGAAGGTGTCGAAACCCAGGCACAACAGCAATTTCTCACCGCCGAAGGCTGCGAACAGATCCAGGGCTACATCGTCAGCCTGCCGCTGCCACCGGAAGAATTCGCGGCAACGTTTCTGCGTGTAACCGTATCGGATTTTTCGGATAGCACAGCCGAGAAACCGTCGCTATAATCCGCGACCTACTGAGGGCCTATAGCTCAGTTGGTTAGAGCAGAGGACTCATAATCCTTTGGTCCACGGTTCGAGTCCGTGTGGGCCCACCAAATTGAAAGCCGCGCTATATGCGCGGCTTTTTTGTGGGCGGGTGATCAGGCTGCTACCTCGCAAACGCAATGCTCGGAAGACTTCCCCGAGACTGTAGGCAAATTCCGAAGCTGCGATTTTGAGCTCTTTGAAACCTGTTCGGGTTTCCTTGGCTGGAATATTCTGGACAGGTCGCTGCCAGGCAGCGGTCGGGCTTGGAAGCCCGTTGAAAATCTGCACAGTCTGAGAGCTCAGGCAATCAGGTAGCGAGATCACGCATGGATGCCCTACCGTCTCCACCGACTGCCGGAGCAGCAAAAAACTTGCAAAGCAAAGCGCGTGTACCTAGTCTTGCTCGCAACACACCCGCCATGCCTATGACTGCAATAGCAGCCAAGCACAAATTGAGCGGGTTTTTTTTGCCCGGAGGTTTCGGGCATGAGATTTTTTGACAAACCGGTCATTGATGTTCCCGCTCAAATCGCACTGCTCAAGCAGCGCGGACTGCGAATTCAGAACGAGGCCAGGGCTCATCGCTTTCTGGAGGCCGTAAGCTACTTTCGCCTGACTCCCTATATGCGCACTTTCCAGCAAAAGGAGGATCACGATCATCCGTTTCGCAACGGCGTCGGCTTCAAGGATTTAACCAGACTTTATGAGTTCGACCGCCGGTTGCGCTTGCTTGTCATAGATGCAATCGAGCGAGTGGAAGTCGCCGTCCGGTCGCGGATCAGCGATCACATGGGACCTTTGCACGGTGGGCATTGGTATTTAAATGCTCGACTCTTCCAGCACTCCTACGATCACAAACGCCTGCTCGAGACAATGGCGTCAAACAGGATAAGGCGAAACGCGATTATGAAAGGGAATGTGAGCGGATCGACCGTTTACAAACCAGTGATCCACGTAAGCATCAACTGAAGCGCCAACGCGCCAGAGAAAGCTACGCACGTCATTATCCAGTCAACTACGACAGCCCGTCCCTCATGCCGGGATGGGCGATGCTTGAAGAGCTGACCTTGGGCGACTTATCCCATCTCTTCAAAGGGCTGGCTAAAGATGCAGACAAAAAAGCTATCGCCAGGCATTTAGGACTACCTGCGCCGTTGCTACTGTCCTGGATGCATACGCTGACGACCATCCGGAATCTGTGCGCCCATCATGCACGGCTGTGGAATCGGGAACTCGGTATACGTCCTGAATTGCCCAAAAGGCCCTCGTTTCCCTGGCCTCTCGCATTGGTTCAAGAAAGTCATCATCCAAGGATCTACCCGGTGCTTTGCATTCTCAGCCATCTCACGCGCAGGGTAAGTCCGCACTCTCGGTGGGACAGCCGATTACACGAGCTAATGCGCGAATTCCCAGAGGTGGATCAGCGAGCGATGGGATTTCCGGCGCATTGGCATCAAGATGATTTTTGGGGTTTCGATTAGTCCCAACCAAAAAAAACAAAAAGCCCCAATGCTTCCACATCGGGGCATCAGCACTGCTGATTTTGCCATTCTCAGAATGCGTTCAAGAGGTCTCACCTCTTGTAACATGCGCAACCCACCCATCCGCCGCGCTGGAGCTTCCCCCTTGCCCGCCCCCCGCCCCACCCTCGACGAAATCGACCGCCAGCTGATCGCGGCCCTGCAAATCAACGCCCGCGAAAGCGTGGCCATGCTCGCTCGGCAGCTAGGCATCGCGCGTACCACGGTGACTTCACGATTGGCACGTCTGGAAAAAGCCAAAGTCATCACCGGTTATGGCGTGCGCCTTGGTCAGCGTGTGGTTGATGGCGGGTTGCAGGCGTATGTCGGGATCAAGGTGCAGCCGCGGTCCGGCAAGGAGGTGTTGCGTCGCTTGAGTGCGATGGCGCAGGTGCAGCAGTTGTGTGCGGTGAGTGGGGAGTTTGATTATGTGGCGTGGTTGCGGACCGATTCGCCGGAGCAGTTGGATCAGTTGCTGGACCAGATCGGCAGTGTCGACGGGGTGGAGAAGACTACGACTTCGATCATTCTCAGTAGCAAGATCGATCGGGGGCAGCCGGTTTGATTTCGGTGCCTGCCGGCCTCATCGTCATCAGGCTGGCTCCCACATTCATCTATATGTAGCTAATCATCGTCATTTTGATCAGTTTGTTAGCAAAACGACGACACATTGCGTCTTATTAACGTGTTCCATGCTCCCTAGAATGGCTGGCATCTTTTCCTATACTCAGACGCGCATTCCGCGTCGGGTCGCCAGCAAGGTCAGCCATGAACAAGAACAATCGCCATCCTGCAGACGGTAAGAAGCCAGTCACCATTTTCGGTCCGGACTTTCCGTTCGCCTTTGACGACTGGATCGAACATCCCGCCGGGTTGGGCACCATTCCTGAACACCATCACGGCGCAGAAGTGGCGATTGTCGGCGCAGGCATTGCCGGTCTGGTGGCTGCGTACGAGTTGATGAAACTCGGCCTTAAACCGGTGGTTTATGAAGCGTCTAAACTGGGCGGCCGTCTGCGTTCGCAAGCCTTCAACGGTACCGACGCCATTGTTGCTGAACTCGGCGGCATGCGCTTTCCAGTCTCTTCCACGGCGTTCTATCACTACGTCGACAAGCTCGGTCTCGAAACCAAGCCGTTCCCCAACCCGTTGACCGGCGCCTCCGGCAGCACCGTGATCGACCTCGAAGGCGAAACCTATTACGCAGAAAGCCTGAAGGATCTTCCTCCATTGTTTCAGGAAGTGGCCGACGCCTGGGCGGATGCGCTGGAGGCCGGTTCGCAGTTCTCCGATATCCAGCAAGCCATCCGCGACCGCGATGTGCCGCGCCTCAAAGAGCTGTGGAACAAGCTTGTGCCGCTGTGGGACGACCGGACCTTCTACGACTTTGTCGCGACCTCGAAAGCCTTCGCCAAATTGTCGTTCCAGCACCGCGAGGTCTTCGGTCAGGTCGGTTTCGGTACCGGTGGCTGGGACTCGGATTTCCCCAACTCGATGCTGGAAATCTTCCGCGTAGTGATGACCAATTGTGACGATCACCAGCACCTGGTGGTTGGCGGTGTCGAACAAGTGCCGCAAGGCATCTGGCGGCATGTGCCGGAGCGTTGCGCACACTGGCCTGCGGGCACCAGCCTGAAATCCTTGCACCGTGGCGCGCCGCGTTCCGGTGTGAAGAAAATTGCCCATGCACCGGAAGGCCGTTTCGCGGTCACCGACAACAACGGCGACACCCGCGAATACGCCGCCGTGCTGACCACTTGCCAGAGCTGGCTGCTGACCACCCAGATCGAGTGCGACGAAACCCTGTTTTCGCAGAAGATGTGGATGGCGCTGGACCGCACGCGCTATATGCAGTCGTCGAAAACCTTCGTGATGGTCGACCGGCCGTTCTGGAAGGACAAGGACCCGGAAACCGGTCGCGACCTGATGAGTATGACCCTCACCGATCGCCTGACCCGTGGCACCTACCTGTTCGACAACGGCGACGACAAACCCGGGGTGATTTGCCTGTCGTATTCGTGGATGAGCGACGCACTGAAAATGCTCCCACACCCGGTGGAAAAGCGCGTTGAGCTGGCGTTGAACGCGTTGAAGAAGATCTACCCGAAAGTCGACATCGCCGCACGTATCATCGGCGACCCGATCACCGTGTCGTGGGAAGCCGATCCGTATTTTCTTGGCGCCTTCAAAGGCGCCCTGCCCGGCCACTATCGCTACAACCAGCGCATGTACGCGCACTTCATGCAGGACGACATGCCGGCCGAACAGCGCGGGATCTTCATTGCCGGTGACGACGTGTCGTGGACGCCGGCCTGGGTCGAAGGCGCGGTGCAGACTTCGCTCAACGCGGTGTGGGGGATCATGAAGCATTTCGGCGGCTCGACACATAAAGCGAACCCGGGCCCGGGTGACGTGTTCAAAGACATCGGCCCTATCGCCCTGCCCGAGTAAGAGGATTCTTCGATGCGTGTAGCCCTTTACCAATGCCCACCGCTACCACTGGAGCCCGCCGCCAACCTGCACCGCTTGCACCGGGTGGCGATGGAAGCCAACGGTTCGGACCTGCTGGTGCTGCCGGAAATGTTCATGACCGGCTACAACATTGGTGCCGAAGCGGTCAGCACCCTGGCTGAGGTCTACAACGGAGAATGGGCGCAACAGATCGGTCGGATTGCCAAGGCTGCGGGACTGGCGATCGTTTATGGTTATCCCGAGCGTACGGCGGACGGGCAGATCTACAACGCCGTCCAGTTGATCGACTCGACGGGCGAGCGCTTGGCCAATTACCGCAAGTCACATCTGTTCGGCGACCTCGACCGGTCGATGTTCAGTCCGGGCGAGGCGGATTTGCCGGTGGTCGAGCTGAACGGCTGGAAGCTCGGCTTTCTCATCTGTTACGACCTCGAGTTTCCGGAAAACGCCCGCCGTCTGGCGCTGGCTGGCGCCGAGTTGATCGTGGCGCCGACAGCCAACATGATCCCGTTCGATTTCGTTGCCGATGTCACCGTGCGGTCACGCGCCTTCGAAAACCAATGCTATGTGGCTTACGCCAATTACTGCGGTCACGAAGGCGACGTTCAGTATTGCGGACAAAGCAGCATTGCAGCACCGGACGGCAGCCGCATTGCCTTGGCCGGTCTCGACGAAGCGCTGATCGTCGGCGAGCTGGATCGTCAGTTGATGAACGACTCGAGGGCCGCCAATCGTTACCTCAGCGATCGCCGCCCCGAACTTTACGCCGCGCTGAACCAGCGCTAATCCGCTAGCATTGGCACTTCACTGTTCTGGAAGTGCCCATGCCCGCGCCGAATCCCCCCCGCCCCCACACTGAAACCCTGGCCAACGGCTTGCGCGTAACCCTGCGTCATGTGCCCGGCCTCAAGCGCAGCGCTGCCGCATTGCGCGTGGCGGCCGGTAGCCACGACGTGCCGCTGGCGTGGCCGGGGCTGGCGCATTTTCTCGAACATTTGTTGTTTCTCGGGACCGAGCGTTTCCCGGCGGCGCAAGGTCTGATGGCCTATGTGCAGGGCCACGGCGGCCAGGTGAACGCCAGCACCCGCGAACGCACCACCGACTTCTTCTTCGAGCTGCCTGTGCGATCTTTCAGCGGCGGGCTGGAGCGTCTGTCAGACATGCTTGCGCACCCGCGTCTGAATCTGGACGATCAATTGCGCGAACGTGAAGTGCTACAGGCGGAATATGTCGCCTGGTCGCAAGATCCGGCAGCGCAAAAGCAGTTTGCCCTGTACGAAGGTTTACCGGCAGAGCACCCGCTGCGGGGTTTTCATGCGGGCAATCGCGACAGCCTGAAAGTCGAACTGCCGGTCTTTCAACAAGCGTTGAAAGATTTCCATCAGCGTTTTTATCGCACCGGGCAGATGACATTGAGCCTGACCGGGCCGCAGAGCCTGGAACAGTTGCGTGTGCTAGCCGAACAGTTCGCTGCTGCGCTACCGGCTGGGGATAAAGTTGCCCAGTCAGCGCCTGTGCCGTTGGCGGTGAAAAGTTATCAACGGGTCGACGGGCCGCACGGCAATTTGCTGTGTGCGTTTGACGCATTGCCGCAAGCGTCTGCTGAAGCGCTGGCGTTTCTCTGCCATTGGCTCAATAGCGCCAAGCCCGGTGGGTTGCTGGCGTATTTGCAGCAGCACAATTTCGCTGAGGGATTGAAGGCGCTGCCGCTTTATCACTTCGACGGGCAGGCGCTGCTGCATCTGCAATTCAACGCAGGCGCCGAATCGCTGAAGATGATTCACCAGCTGTTGCTGGACTGGTTGAGCTACTTCGCGCAGCAGGACTGGGCGGTGTTACGGGAGGAATATGCAGCCGTGCAGCAACGGCAGCAGCAAATCAGCGGTGCGTTGCAACTGGCGCGGCTGGACAGTGAACCGTTGCAAAACGGCCTGCCTGATTGCGCCGTCGAAGCACTGAAAAACATTCTGCGCGAACTCGGTGCTGTGGATAACTTCAGCCCACACTGGAGCTTGCCAGCCGCCAACCCCTTCCTGCGTGCCAACGAGCCGCTGGCCAACGCCGGACTGATTCGCGGCCAGACCAGCGCGCACCGCGGCCTGCGCACGTTCGCTCAGGACCGCTCACGCGGGCGCCGCGAGCGCTCACCGATGCAGTTCAGCCAGGCATTGCCTGGCAACGGCGATGAAGGCGCGCTATATCTGCGCTGGCAGCTCGACGCCGCCGCCAGCATTGACCTGCAAGCGCGGATGCAGCGCAGCTTTCAGCTGATCCGGCAAGATGCCAGCGAGGCCGGGGTCGAGGTGTCGTTCAGCGCAACAGGCAACCAATGGCTGCTGAAACTGACCGGCCTGCAAGAGCCCATGCCCAGCGTGCTGGAGCATGCGCTGAAATGTCTGACATCAGTCTCAGCCGATTCCCCGCGTGCCGAGCCGGAAACGCCGTTAATGCCGATCCGCCAATTGCTCAAGGCCTTGCCAGAAAGTTGCCTGGAGCCTGTCGGCGCATCGGATGACGCGGCACCTCTGTGGACAACGGCACGCTGGGACGGCCTCGCGCTGGGGTTCAACCAGCAAAGTCAATCCGCCATGGGCCTGGCCCTGAGCCGCATCCCCGGCCAACCGGATCATCAGCTGTCTGCGCCTTGCGCCATAAACGGTCGGCACCTCTGGCAACACATCGACACGGCATCCAGCGAACACGCCGTGCTGCTGTATTGCCCTAGCGCCAGCCAGGACGTGGCCAATGAAGCCGCCTGGCGCTTGCTCGCACAATTGCTGCAGACGCCGTTCTATCAGCGCCTGCGCGTCGAGCTTCAACTGGGCTACGCGGTGTTCAGCGCATTGCGTCAAATCCACGGCCGCGTCGCGCTGGTGTTTGGCGTGCAGTCGCCCAACGTGCAGCCTGACGAACTGCTCGAACACATCCAGCAGTTCCTCAATAGCCTCCCAGCGCTGATTGAGCAGATGAATGAAGCCAGCCTCAGCCAGCAACGGCAGAGCCTTGCCGATCAATTCGATGCGGCTGAGCTCGGCTTCAAAGAAGCGGCCGAGCTGCTCTGGCAGGCCCGGCTCGCCGGCCATTCGTCGGATTACCTTGAGCAGTTAGTCGCCACCATTGCCGCACTGGACCGTTCGACCCTCCTCAGCGCTGCGCGGCGTCTGCTCGACGCCGAAGGCGGCTGGCTCTGCCTCGCCAGCGCGCCGGCTCCCGCCGCCCCTTGGCAAGCGGTGAAATGATCATTACCGAGGCTGCAAGGAGCTTTCTCAAAGATTCACGGGTCATCGCGTTGAAATTTTGAGTAACATAGCCGCCTAACTAATTGGAACATCACCGCGCTGCCGTGGACTATACCTATGGATAGCGCTATCCCAACCCACAGAAGGAGACATCTCATGGCCTGGACCAAACCTGCTTACACCGACCTGCGTATCGGCTTCGAAGTCACCATGTACTTCGCCAGCCGCTGAGTTCTGCATACGCAGAATCGCAGTGCAACGCCTCGGCTCGCCGGGGCGTTTTTATTTTCCGCATTGAAATGATGGAGCGTTCATGTTCGTCCAGATTCTGGGTTCGGCCGCCGGTGGCGGTTTTCCGCAGTGGAACTGCAACTGCGTCAATTGCGCAGGCTTTCGCGACGGCAGCCTGAACGCCAAGGCCCGCACCCAATCGTCCATCGCGATTTCCGATGATGGTGTGAACTGGGTGTTGTGCAACGCCTCGCCGGACATCCGCGCGCAATTGCAAAGCTTTGCCCCGATGCAACCGGGTCGAGCCCTGCGTGACACCGGCATCAGCGCGATCATTCTGATGGACAGCCAGATCGACCATACCACCGGCCTGCTCAGCCTGCGCGAAGGCTGCCCGCATCAGGTCTGGTGCACGGACATGGTTCACGAAGACCTGAGCACCGGTTTCCCGCTGTTCAAGATGCTCACTCACTGGAATGGCGGGCTGGACTGGAACCGCATCGAACTCGATCAGAGCTTTACCGTCGCCGCGTGCCCGAACCTGCGTTTCACCCCGCTGCCGCTGCGCAGTGCAGCACCACCGTATTCGCCGCACCGCTTCGATCCGCATCCGGGCGACAACATCGGTTTGATCGTCGAAGATTTGAACACTGGCGGCAAGCTGTTCTACGCGCCGGGCCTGGGAAAAGTGGACGCGCCATTGCTGGAAATCATGGCCGGCAGCGACTGCCTGCTGGTCGACGGTACGCTGTGGGACGACGATGAAATGCAGCGTCGTGGTGTCGGCACCCGTACCGGTCGCGAGATGGGCCATCTGGCCCAGAACGGCCCCGGCGGCATGCTCGAAGTGCTGGAACAGCTTCCCGAGCAGCGCAAGGTGCTTATCCACATCAACAACACCAACCCTATTCTCGACGAGGATTCGGCCGAGCGCGCAGAACTCGTGCGGCGCAATGTTGAAGTGGCGTTTGATGGCATGAGCATTGTGCTGTGAGCCGTTGAGACCGCTGCGCGGTCTATCGCCAGCAGGCTGGCTCCCACATTGGATTTGTGGCGCATGCAAATCTCTGTGGGAGCCAGCCTGCTGGCGATGAGGCCCGAACAGTCACCTAAATTCCAACGGTTGTTTCCGGAGAACCGCAATGACCGACACCCCGCTGTCCCCCGCCGAATTCGAAGCGGCCCTGCGCGCCAAAGGCGCCTATTACCACATCTACCACCCCTACCATGTGGCGATGTACGAAGGCCGCGCCACTCGTGAACAGATTCAGGGCTGGGTCGCCAACCGCTTCTACTATCAGGTGAACATCCCCCTGAAGGATGCGGCGATCCTCGCCAATTGTCCGGATCGGGAAATCCGTCGCGAGTGGATTCAGCGCCTGCTCGACCACGACGGCGCTCCCGGCGAAGACGGCGGCATCGAAGCCTGGCTGCGTCTCGGCCAGGCGGTCGGCCTCGACCCGGATCAACTGCGCTCCCAGGAGCTGGTATTGCCCGGCGTGCGTTTCGCTGTCGACGCATACGTCAACTTCGCCCGCCGCGCCAGTTGGCAGGAGGCCGCCAGCAGTTCGCTGACCGAACTGTTCGCGCCGCAGATCCACCAGTCGCGTCTCGACAGCTGGCCGCAGCATTACCCGTGGATCGACCCGGCCGGTTACGAATACTTCCGCACCCGCCTCGGTCAGGCGCGTCGAGATGTCGAACACGGTCTGGCGATCACGCTCGAACACTACAAGACCCGCGAAGGTCAGGAGCGCATGCTGGAAATTCTCCAGTTCAAACTGGACATTCTTTGGAGCATGCTCGATGCCATGAGCATGGCCTACGAACTGAACCGTCCGCCGTATCACAGCGTCACTGATCAACGGGTCTGGCACAAAGGAATCAGCTTATGAGTTTCGACCGCAGCAAAGTCCCGAGCTGGCGTCCCGGCTACCGTTTCCAGTACGAACCGGCACAGAAAGGCCACGTGCTGCTGTACCCGGAGGGCATGATCAAGCTCAACGAAACCGCCGCGCTGATCGGCGGTTTGATTGATGGCGAACGCGATGTAGCGGCAATCATCGCCAAGCTCGACGAGCAGTTCCCCGGCGTGCCGGAACTCGGCGACGACATCGAGCAATTCATGGAGGTTGCCCGTGAGCAACACTGGCTCACCCTTGGCTGATCTGCCGGCCAAACCTGAAGTCGGCCTGCCGCTGTGGCTGCTCGCCGAGCTGACCTACCGCTGCCCGTTGCAATGCCCGTATTGCTCCAATCCGCTGGATTTTGCCGAGCAGGGTAAAGAGCTGACAACCGAACAGTGGATCAAGGTGTTCCGCGAGGCGCGGCAAATGGGTGCGGCGCAACTGGGATTTTCCGGTGGCGAACCGCTGGTGCGTCAGGATCTGGCCGATCTGATTCACGAAGCGCGGCAATTGGGTTTCTACACCAACCTGATCACCTCCGGCATCGGCCTGACCGAGCAGAAAATCAGTGACTTCAAAAAGGCCGGGCTCGATCACATCCAGATCAGTTTCCAGGCCAGCGACGAGCAAGTGAACAACCTGCTCGCCGGCTCGAAAAAAGCCTTCGCACAGAAGCTGGAAATGGCCCGCGCGGTGAAAGCCCACGGTTACCCGATGGTGCTGAACTTCGTCACCCACCGGCACAACATCGACAAGATCGACCGCATCATTGAGCTGTGCATTGCGCTGGAAGCCGACTTTGTTGAGCTCGCGACCTGCCAGTTCTATGGCTGGGCGCAGCTCAATCGCGTTGGCCTGTTGCCAACCAAAGAGCAACTGGTGCGCGCCGAGCGCATCACCAACGAATACCGGGCGAAGCTGGAAGCCGAAGGGCATCCGTGCAAACTGATTTTCGTCACCCCGGATTACTACGAAGAACGCCCGAAAGCCTGCATGAACGGCTGGGGCAGTATCTTTTTGACGGTGACACCGGACGGCACCGCCCTGCCCTGCCACGGCGCGCGTCAGTTGCCGGTGCAGTTTCCCAATGTGCGCGATCACAGCATGCAGCACATCTGGTACGACTCATTCGGCTTCAACCGCTTCCGCGGTTACGACTGGATGCCCGAGCCGTGCCGCTCGTGCGACGAGAAGGAAAAGGACTTCGGCGGCTGCCGCTGCCAGGCGTTCATGCTCACCGGCGATGCGAGCAACGCCGACCCGGTGTGCAGCAAGTCCGACCATCACGGCGTAATCCTCAAGGCCCGCGAAGAAGCCGAGAGCGCCACACACACCATCGAACAACTGGCCTTTCGCAATGAACGAAACTCACGCCTCATCGCCAAGGGCTGAGCCCTTTAGCGCTGCGCAAGCCGTCGCCGCCGGCGTCGATTTCGCCGAGTTGCAGCTCGGCGCCAACGGTCTGTTCTGGAATGAATATCGCCCGCAGGATGCGGCGTGCCGAATCTGGCACTGGCGCGATGGCGAGGCGCAATGTCTGACGCCGGATGCCTTCAGCGTGCGCAGCCGCGTGTACGAATATGGCGGTGGTGCGTTTTGTCTGACGCCTGACGGGGTAGTTTTCGTCAACGAGGCGGATCAGCAGGTGTATCGGCAAAACCTCAATGGTGCGCCTGAACCACTAACCTCCGGCGATTGCCGCTTTGGTGATTTGCAGTATGCGGGCGGGCAGATTCTGGCGGTTGAGGAACAGCACGATCAACATCGTTTGGTGGCGGTTGATCTGGCTGACGGTGTTCGGCACGTATTGGCTGAAGGCGCAGATTTTTATGCATCGCCTCTCTTGAGCCCGGACGGCCAACGCCTGGCGTGGATCGAGTGGAGCCGGCCGCATCAGCCTTGGACGTCGACTCGGTTGATGACCGCCCAGCGGTTGCCCGATGGCGGATTCGCTTCGCCGCGCTGCGTGGCTGGCGATGACATTGAGGAGTCGATTCAACAACCGCGCTTCGATGCCGAAGGTCGCCTGTATTGCCTGACTGATCGCGGTGGCTTCTGGCAACCGTGGGCGGAAACTGTCGGCGGTTTGGAACCATTGCCGGCTGCACTGGCCGATCATGCTCCGGCGCCGTGGCAACTGGGCGGCTGTACTTGGTTACCGTTAGGCGATTCGTTTATCGCCAGTTGGAGCGAAGGTGGTTTCGGTCGCCTGACACTTGGTGATGAAGATTTCACTGGTGACTACAGCCGCTTCCGTCATCTGGCTGCGGATCAGCAAAACATCTACTGCATTGCTGCCTCGCCGATCAGCCCCTCGGCGATCATTGCCATCGATCGAAAGACGCACGAAGTCACCGTGTTGGCCGGCGGCATAGCGCCGTTGCCCGCCGAACACATCAGCCGTCCGCAAACCCTGCGTTATCCAAGCGGTTCGGGTGAGGCGCACGGTTTCTTTTACCCGGCCGTGGCCGCCGAGAAGACTCCGCCACTGGTGGTGTTCATCCACGGCGGCCCGACATCGGCCTGCTATCCGATGCTCGACCCGCGCATCCAGTACTGGACGCAGCGCGGTTTTGCCGTCGCCGATCTCAACTATCGCGGCAGCAGCGGTTATGGCCGGCAATATCGCCAGGCTTTGCATTGGCGATGGGGTGAAGTGGATGTCGAAGATGCGTGCAACGTCGTCGCGTATCTCGCCGACCAAGGCTTGATCGACGGGCAGCGCGCGTTCATCCGGGGCGGCAGCGCGGGCGGCTACACCACGTTGTGCGCACTGGCGTTCAAGCAAGTCTTCCGCGCTGGCGCGAGTTTGTACGGGGTCAGCGACCCGGTGGCATTGGGCCGGGCAACGCACAAGTTCGAAGGTGACTATCTCGACTGGCTGATCGGCGATCCCGAGCAGGACGCCGAACGCTATGCCGCACGCACGCCATTGCTTCACGCAGACAATATCAGCGTGCCGGTGATTTTCTTTCAGGGTGAACTGGATGCGGTGGTCGTGCCGCAGCAGACCCGCGACATGGTCGCCGCACTTGAACGCAACGGTGTCCCGGTCGAAGCCCACTACTATGCCGATGAGCGCCACGGCTTCCGTCGTGCCGTTAATCAGGCGCATGCGCTGGAGCAGGAGTGGCAGTTTTATCGGCGGGTGATGGGGCTTGCAGACTGAGATCCGGGGTTGCCCGAATCGCTAGCAGGCTAGCTCCCACACTGGATTTGTGGTGTTCACAGAAAACCGGTGGGAGCTAGCCTGCTAGCGATGGCGATGTATCCATCGCCGTGCAATCAGCGCTTGGCGATGATATACACCGCATGCACGATACCCGGAATGTACCCGCACAGCGTCAGCAGAATGTTCAACCAGAACGCCCCGCCAAACCCGACCTGCAGAAACACACCCAGTGGCGGCAACAGAATAGCGATGATGATGCGAATAAAGTCCATGGGGCAGCTCCTGAATGGGGGTTGGCTCACTTGAGCCATACAAGCTAATCGACCTGCGCCGTTCGTCAGGGTTCAGTGCGTCTGCCATTTCATCGCCACCCTCCCCAAAAAAACGCCCCACGCCAAAAGCAATCAGGCGTGGGGCGTGCGTTATACCGCGAGACGGTTCTGGAAAATCGGGTAGGAAATGTCAGCTCAAACAGCAATCCCTTTGCGGCATTGCAACTGTGCGGTGCGCACTCGGGAGAATGCGCGGCCCAGGCGCAGGAGCATTTCGTCGATGTTGGTTTTGCTCACGGTGAGGGCCGGGGTGAAGCGCAGGCAGCCGGCCTGCGGGGCGTTGAGCAGCAGTCCTTCGTGGAGGCCGGCGTTGACTACGGCGTTGGCGCAATCGTCTGACAGGGTCAGTCCGTAGAACAAGCCTTGGCCGCGCAGGTCGCCGTGCCCGTAGCGGTGTGCCAATCGGGCCAGGCCTTCGCGCAGGTGCTGGCCGTTTTCTCTGACCTGGGCTAGAAAGCTGCGGTCCTGCACGCTGTCGAGTACAACCAGGCCCGCCGCCGTCATCAAGGCATTGCCGTGATGGGTGCCGCCCAACTCACCCGCGTCAAAACAACAAGCCTTGCCCCGGGCCAGCAGCGCCGCCAAAGGGACACCGCCGCCGAGGCCTTTGCCGAGCACGACGATATCGGCGCGCACGCCGTAGGACTGTTCGGCAAGCAAGTTGCCGCAGCGGCCGATGCCGGTTTGTACTTCGTCGAGGATCAGCAGAATGCCCAAGTCACGGCACAGGCGTTCGACACCTTTGAGGTAATGTTCGCTGGCCGGAATCACTCCGGCATCGCTCTGGATCGGTTCGAGCATGATCGCCACGGTCTGCGCATCGACCGCCGCATGCAGCGCCGACAAGTCGTTGAGCGGCACCTGATCGAAACCTGGCAGCAATGGCGCGAAACGATTCGCCAGGTTGCAGCTGTCCGAGGCGGGTATCGTCGCCAGACTCCGGCCATGACAGCCCTGCCTGGCGACGATGATGCGCGAAGCACCGCCACGATGCAGCTGACCCCATTTGCGCGCCAGTTTGATCGCCGCTTCACAGGCTTCGCTGCCGCTGTTGAGCAGATAGGCCTGATCGCTGCCGGTGCTGGCACACAGGCGCTCGGCGAGGCTGAGCATGCCGCGATTGTGCAAGTTGAAACCGGGATTAATCAGCGCCTGCGCCTGATTGGCGATGGCTTTGACCAGCACCGACGGGCTATGCCCGAGGCTGTTGGCCCCGCCTGCCTGGGAAAAATCCAGGTAGGCACGGTCATGGCTGTCCCACAGCCACGAACCCTGTCCGCGGACGAACACTTGCTGTGGACGCTGAACGCTGGGCATCAGACACTCGGCGCCGAGGTCGCCTTCAGCCTCGGTTGCACTGTTGTCCATAACGAGGTCATCGATATTCGGCGCCTGGCGCCGAAGACTGAACAGATTCATCGAAAAACACCTCGCTTGAAGTGTTTTGAACTGCCTATGCAAACCCTGTCGAAGCGAACGCTGATCATCGCGCTTTCTGGCCCTGTAAGCCCTGTGAATGCGGTTAGACTAGGCTCCCGGAAGGCTTCGGGCCATTTCGATTTACCAGCCATTTCGATAAGCGTTACTTATGGATTTCAAACAACTGCGTTATTTCGTCGCGGTCTACGAAGAGGGTCATGTCGGCCGCGCTGCCGAACGCCTGTCGATCTCGCAACCGGCGCTGTCGCAACAGATCCGCCAGCTCGAACAAAACCTCGACGTGACCCTGTTCGAGCGCAGCAGCAAGCGCCTGCTGCCGACGCTTGCAGCGCACACTTTGTACAACCACGCGTTGCCGCTGCTCGACGGTTTGCAACGGGCGCGCGAGGCGCTGGGCAACTTCAAGGGCCAGGCCCTGCGTACGCTGGCGATCGGTGTATTGCAAACGGTGCACACCAGCCTGGTGCCGCAGATGCTTGAACGGGTGCGCAAGGCCCAACCGCATCTGGTGGTGCAGATCTACGAGCTGACCGGACTGGAAATCGAGCGGCGTCTGCTCAACGGTTCGCTGGACATTGGCATCAGCTATCTGCCCCCGCGCCAACCGGGTCTGCACGGCATGATGCTCTATGAAGACGAACTGACCCTGGTGATTCCGGCGGACCATCCGTTGCGTGAATTCAAGAAAGTCTCGATGCGCCAGGCCGCCGAGTTGCCGATGTTGCTGCTGGGTGAGGAATTTCAGATCCGCCAGATCTGGCAGGCGCAACTGGCCAGCCTCGGTCGGCGCCCGCAGGTACAGGCCGAGTTGAACAATATGGTGGGGATTCTCGACAGCCTGCCGCATACCCGACTGGCGACAGTGCTGCCGGGGCAATCACAGCGGCAGTACGACGATGAGGATCTGCTGTGGAAACCGCTGAGCGAGCCACGGGTGCCGCTGAAGGTCGGCCTGGTGTGTCGCGATGTGCAACGCCAGCAGGCGTCACTCGCACTGCTGCGCGGTTTGCTCGAAGAAGTGCTGGAGCGCGAAGTGAAACCGGCGCTGGATCCGCTGGCCTGAAAACTTTTCTTCAGGCAAAAGAAAACCCCGCCGAAGCGGGGCTTTGCAGACTGTTTCCCTGACATCCATTTCACTCCGCCACCCTGGCAGAATCCTACGTGTCCGTGTTGTTGCTTTGCGCTTCCTGCGCGACGTCCATGAAATGTAGATTAGCCGTGGATCCAATTGGCGACTATGGGAGAACAGCAGCACGTCATGTAAGCGAATGCTTACATGACGCTATCGCATCAGAATTGAGCGGCATCCAGCAGGAACAGCGACTCGCTGCCGGCCTTGACTGAGGCGCTCAACGAGTGGATACGCGGCAGCAAACGGGCGAAGTAGAAGCGTGCGGTGCCCAGCTTGCTCGCGTAGAAATCTTCCTGCGCTTCTTTGCCCAGCGCGGCTTTGGCCATCAGTGCCCACATGTAGGCGTAGGCCGTGTAACCGAATGCTTGCAAATATTCGACAGAGGCCGCGCCGATTTCGTTCGGATTATTTTTCGCCCGGTCGAGCAGCCATGAAGTCAGCTCGTCCAGGGTATCGACTGCGTCGTTCAACGGCTTGGTGAATTCGCCCAGATCGGCGCTCGCGGTGGCAGTGAAATGGCGGATCTCATCGGCGAACAATTGATAGAACGCACCGCCGCTGCCGACGATCTTGCGCCCGACCAGGTCCAGTGCCTGGATGCCGTTGGTGCCTTCGTAGATCTGCGTGATGCGCACGTCACGCACCAGCTGCTCCTGGCCCCACTCGCGGATGTAGCCGTGGCCCCCGAAGATCTGCTGGCCATGCACGGTGGTTTCCAGACCCAGATCAGTAAGAAACGCTTTGGCCACCGGCGTCAGCAGTGCGACCAGATCTTCCGCACGTTTGCGCGTCGCCGGGTCTTCGCTGAACTTGGCGGTGTCGAGTTGCATCGCCACATATGTGGAGAACGCCCGGCCACCTTCGTTCGAGGCTTTCATTGTCAGCAGCATGCGTCGCACGTCAGGGTGAACGATGATCGGATCAGCGACCTTGTCCTTGTTCTGCGCGCCGGTCGGCGAACGGCTTTGCAGACGGTCACGGGCATACTCAACCGCGTTCTGATACGAACGCTCGCCGGTCGCCAGACCCTGAATACCCACGCCCAGACGCTCGTAATTCATCATGGTGAACATCGCGGCGAGGCCTTTGTTCGGCTCGCCGACCAGATAACCCACGGCTTCGTCGAAGTTCATCACACAGGTCGCGGACGCCTGAATGCCCATCTTGTGTTCGATCGAACCGCAGTTGGCCGGGTTGCGCGCGCCGAGGCTGCCGTCGGCATTGACCATGAACTTCGGCACCAGGAACAGCGAAATGCCCTTCGGACCCGCCGGGGCGTCCGGCAGCTTGGCCAGCACCAGGTGGATGATGTTCTCGGTGAGGTCGTGTTCGCCGCCAGTGATGAAGATCTTGGTGCCGCTGACCTTGTAGGAACCGTCGGCCTGTGGCTCGGCCTTGGTGCGAATAATTCCCAGGTCGGTGCCGGCGTGCGGCTCGGTCAGGCACATGGAACCGGCCCAAATCCCCGCGTACATGTTCGGCAGGTACGCCGCTTTCAGCTCTTCGCTGGCGTGGGCGTTGATCGACAGGCAGGCGCCGGCGGTCAGCATCGGATACAGACCGAACGCCAGGCTGGCGGAGTTGACCATTTCTTCGACCTGAGCCGATACAGCCTTGGGCATGCCCATGCCGCCGTAGACCGGATCACCGCCGACGCCGACCCAACCGCCTTCAGCATAGGTCTGATAAGCCTCGGGGAAACCGGCCGGTGTAGTCACGGCACCGTCGGCCCAGTGGCAGCCTTCTTCGTCAGCGGCGCGGCTCAGCGGGGCGATGCTTTTGCTGGTGACCTTGCCGGCTTCTTCGAGAATCGCTTCAACGGTTTCGGCGTCGACGGTCTCGGCCAGCGCCGGCAGTTCGGCCCAGAGTTTGGCGACTTCGAACACTTCATTGAGGACGAAGCGCATATCGCGCAGCGGCGCTTTGTAGTCGGCCATGGCAAACCTCGCAGGATCTGGAATAGGTGATTCGTGGAATGATGTTTTCTGTGAGCCCGAGTGTACCTCAACAACTTTTGCGACACATAGGGTCAGGCCATGACTGATTTGTTATTTTTAGTCATCACCGAATATACGAAAAAGAAGCCCGCAATCTGCGGGCTCTTTTTTGCCGCCAACCCTTAGAGCGCGAACAGCTCCGCCGGCAATTTCATCAGACAATCGCTGCCCGCCTCGATCGCCGCGCGATGTGCAGCGGTGCGTGGCAGCAGGCGCTTGAAGTAAAACTCGGCCGTCGCCAGTTTGCCGCGCAGAAAATCCGCCTCGCCTGTGCCCGCGTCCAGTTGCGCCTGCGCCACCAGGGCCATGCGCAACCAGAGGTAGCCGAGAATGATATAGCCGCTGTACATCAGATAATCGACCGAGGCCGCGCCGACTTCGTCGGGGTTCTTCATCGCTGCCATGCCGACCTTCAGAGTCAGATCGCCCCACTGCTGATTCAACTCATTGAGCTGCGCAACGAACGCACCCAACTGCGCATGCTCGGCGTTGGCGGCGCAGAACTTGTGAACGATTTTGGTAAAGCCGCGCAGCAACTTGCCCTGGCTGCCGAGCACCTTGCGCCCGAGCAGGTCCAGCGCCTGAATGCCATTGGTGCCTTCGTAGATCGGGGCGATGCGGCAGTCGCGCACCAGTTGCTCCATGCCCCATTCACGAATGAACCCATGGCCACCAAACACCTGCATGCCGTGGTTGGTCACCTCCAGCCCAGTGTCGGTCATGAACGCCTTGCAGATCGGCGTGAGAAACGCCAAGAGGTCTTCGGCCTCCTGACGCGCCTCGGCGTCGCTGCTCAAATGTGCGCTATCGAGGAGCTGCGCGGTGAAATAAGTCAGTGCTCGATTGCCTTCGTTGAAGGCTTTCATGGTCAGCAGCATGCGCCGAACGTCCGGGTGGACGATGATCGGATCGGCGGCTTTTTCCGGCGCTTTCGCGCCGGTCAGCGAGCGCATCTGCAGGCGGTCGTTGGCGTACTTGATCGCCCCCTGAAAGCTCGCCTCGCCCAGACACAAACCCTGCATGCCAGTGCCGAGGCGTGCGTGGTTCATCATGGTGAACATGCAGTTCAGGCCCTTGTTCGCCTCGCCGATCAGAAAACCTTTGGCGCCGTCGAAATTCAATACGCAGGTGGCCGAGGCCTTGATGCCCATCTTGTGTTCGATCGAACCGCAGGAAACGCCGTTGCGCTCGCCCGCTTCGCCTTCCGTATCGGGCAAAAACTTCGGCACGATGAACAGCGAGATGCCCTTGGTCCCGGCCGGCGCATCCGGCAGTTTGGCCAGCACCAGATGAACGATGTTGTCGCTCATGTCGTGCTCGCCGGCGGAGATGAAAATCTTGCTGCCGGTGATCGCGTAGCTGCCGTCGGCCTGCGGCACGGCGCGGGTCTTGATGATGCCCAGATCGGTGCCGCAATGCGCTTCGGTCAGGCACATGGTGCCAGTCCATTGCCCGGCGGTGAGTTTGCTCAGGTAGGTGTTTTTCTGTTCGCTACTGCCGTGGGCATGGATCGCCGACATGGCGCCGTGGGTCAGGCCCGGGTACATGCCCCAGGATGTGTTGCTGGAGCCGACCATCTCACTGATCACCAGCCCCAGCGAACTCGGCAGACCCTGACCGCCATAGGTCGGATCTGCAGCCAGACCATGCCAGCCCCCCTCCACGTATTGTGCGAAGGCTTGCTTGAAGCCTGTAGGCGTTGTCACCACACCGTTGTCGAAATGGCAGCCTTCTTCGTCACCGCTGCGATTGAGCGGCGCAAGCACGTTCTCACAGAACTTCGCGCCCTCCTCAAGGATCGCGTTGATCATGTCAGGACTGGCGTCATGGGCGCCGAGGGCAGCGTAATTGCTGTGAAAGTCGAAGACGTGGTCAATCAAAAAGCGCATGTCGCGCAAGGGAGCTTTGTACTCAGGCATGGTGGCTTCTCCGTCAGCAGATCGATTCAACCTACTGCCGGCCACCCCACCCGACAATCATTGTGCAGACGCTGAATGCGCCGTCATCACTCAACCCGCAGCGGTGCCCATGCGCACCGCGCCACGGCGGTTCTGCCCGAACGCCATCACGCAGTTACGCCCGGCACCCTTGGCGCTGTACAACGCCTGGTCGGCGGACTTGAGCACTTCTTCCGGCGTGCGCTGCTCGAGCCGCTCGGCGACGCCGATACTCACCGTGACCGACACCGCAGACGCTCCTGAACCTGCGCGGCGCTGGCGGCCTTGCTGGTCGTCCTGCGGGCGGTTTTCCTGGTTGCGCAACTGGATGCTGTAGGACGCAATCGACTCGCGGATCACCTCCAGGTGCGGCATGCATTCCTCGAGGGTCTTGCCTGCAAACACCAGGGCAAATTCCTCACCGCCATAGCGATACGCCCTACCGCCACCGCTGATTTTCGACAGCTTGCTGGCGACCAGACGCAAGACCTGGTCACCGACGTCGTGGCCGTGGGTGTCGTTGAATTTCTTGAAATGGTCGACGTCGCTCATCGCCAACACATAATTGCGCCCCAGGCGCTGCATGCGTTCGTTGAGCGCACGACGGCCCGGCAGACCGGTGAGCTCATCGCGAAAGGCCATTTGATAAGCCTCGTGCGCAACGGCGGCGGCAATCATCAACATCACCTGACTGCACATGATGTTCAGGGTAAACGGCAGGATGAAGGTTTTCGGCAGCATCCAGAACACGCCGAGCAAGCCGACCAGCTGCGCCGCGTGCAGCGGGCGCGGATGGCGCCAGTACTGCCAGGCCAACAGCAGGAACGACGAAATGAACACCGGATAGGACAGCTGGATCAGGCTCATCCACGCCCCGTGCAGCGCTGGCCAGCGGATTTCCGACAGCCAGATCAGCAGCGCCTGTGGGTAACTTTGTTCGAGCCCCAGCGCCACGCTGCCGAAGGCCAGCAGCACGGCAAAGCGCGCGACCATATCCTGAAACAGGTGCGTGCGTTCCTGCCACGCCGCAAACAGGCCGAACAACAGCGGCAAGAGCAGACATACCAGATGAAAGACCACCGCAGCGTCTTCACGGACCTTGCCGTTGTCGCGGTAATAATCGGTCTGGGTGTCGAGCAAGAAGTAGGCGATGTACACCGTGAGCATCAGAAACAGCTCACGCTGACGTCGGTAAACCGCGCAATACGCACCGCCCAACAGCAGTACCAGAGTCGGCAGCACGTTGAACAGCGAAGTGAAGAACACACTGAGGTCCTTGACGTACGCAGCCGCCAGCCCCGCCATTAACAGCAGAAGTGAGGGTAGGAAATGACTCAAACGTACAGCGGAAGAACGCGGCAAGGGTAAAACTCCGACCCGTCATGGCAAAGAGATAGCATTGTGCCTGCAATGTGCGCGTTTAAGCACTCACAATGTGATCCAGATCACATGCTGTCTCTGTAACGGCAGAAGCCCTGACTATCTGAGCGAATCGGCAATAAAAAACCGCTGCCCCTCACAGGGCAGCGGTTTCAGTGGACCGCGGCAGGACTTAATAACCCAGCGCGAAGTCTTCTTCTTTCATGTCCATCAGGTTGTTGGCGCCCGACAGCATAGTGGCCACGTGGGTGCGGGTACGCGGCAGGATGCGCTGGAAGTAGAAACGCGCGGTTTGCAGCTTGGCGGTGTAGAACGCCGCGTCGCCAGTGCCTTCTGCCAGCTTCTCGGCAGCCAGGCGTGCCATGTCGGCCCAGAAATACGCCAGGCAGGCATAACCGGAGTACATCAGGTAATCCACGGAGGCCGCGCCGACTTCTTCGCGATCTTTCATGGCGGCCATACCGACCTTCATGGTCAGCTCGCCCCATTCCTTGTTCAGTGCCGCCAATGGTGCGACGAATTCTTTGACGGCTTCGTTGCCTTCGTTGTTCTGGCAGAACTTGTGGACGATCTTGGTGAAACCCTTGAGGGCTTCGCCTTGAGTCATCAGCACTTTACGGCCCAGCAGGTCGAGGGCCTGGATACCGGTGGTGCCTTCGTACAGCATCGAAATGCGGCTGTCGCGAACGTTCTGCTCCATGCCCCACTCGGCGATGAAACCGTGACCGCCGTAGATCTGCACGCCGTGGTTGGCGGCTTCGAAACCGACTTCGGTCATAAAGGCTTTGGCAATCGGCGTCATGAACGCGAGCAGAGCGTCGGCTTTCTTTTTCTCTTCTTCGTCGACGCCGTATTTGACGATGTCGACCTGTTTGGCGGTGAAGTACACCATCGCCCGGTTGCCTTCGGCGAACGCCTTCATGGTCAACAGCATGCGGCGTACGTCAGGGTGGACGATGATCGGGTCTGCGGCTTTGTCCGGCGCTTTCGGGCCAGTCAGCGAACGCATTTGCAGGCGATCGCGAGCGTATTTCAGGCCGCCCTGGAAACCGATTTCGGCATGGGCCAGACCTTGCAGCGCGGTGCCCAGACGAGCGGTGTTCATAAAGGTGAACATGCAGTTCAGGCCTTTGTTCGCCGGGCCGATCAGAAAGCCGGTGGCGCCGTCGAAGTTCATTACACAGGTGGCGTTACCGTGGATGCCCATCTTGTGTTCCAGCGAACCGCAGGTCACTGCGTTGCGCGCACCGACGGTGCCGTCAGCGTTCGGCATGAACTTGGGAACGATGAACAACGAGATGCCTTTGGTGCCAGCCGGTGCGTCCGGCAGGCGGGCCAGTACGATGTGGACGATGTTGTCGGCCATGTCGTGTTCACCGGCCGAGATGAAGATCTTGGTGCCGGACACTTTGTAGGAACCGTCGGCCTGTGGTTCGGCCTTGGTGCGCAGCATGCCCAGGTCGGTGCCGCAGTGCGGTTCGGTCAGGCACATGGTGCCGGTCCATTCGCCGGAGACCAGCTTGGTCAGATAGGCGTCCTGCTGCTCAGGGGTGCCGTGCTCGGAAATGGTGTTCATCGCACCGTGCGACAGGCCCGGGTACATGCCCCACGACCAGTTGGCCTCGCCAACCATTTCGCTCACCGCCAGACCCAGCGACTCCGGCAGGCCTTGACCGCCATGCGCAACGTCATGGGCCAGGCTTGGCCAGCCACCTTCGACAAATTGCTTGTAAGCCTCTTTGAAGCCGGTCGGAGTTTTCACGCCGGACTCGCTCCAGGTGCAACCTTCGAGGTCGCCCACGCGGTTCAGCGGTGCCAGTACCTGCTCACAAAACTTGGCGCCTTCTTCGAGAATGGCGTCAACCATGTCCGGAGTTGCGTCTGCGCAAGCCGGAAGGCTCTGATAGTGCGCTTCGTAGCCGAGCAGTTCGTCACGAACGAAGCGAATATCACGCAAGGGGGCCTTGTAGTCAGGCATAGCGATAAACCTCTGCTGATGTAACCGGGAATGAACGACCGCGTTGATTTGTTGTGACGGTCAAACAGTTGTTTGAAACATACGTTTACGCCGAAATCTTGTCAAGCGGCGATGTTTTGCCGTTCGTCTTCATGTTTTTTCAGAGGTGCGCACGGCAAATCGCCACAGACTCGAACGAGCTGTGGGCGCTGCGAAAAGATTAGTTGAGAGAGAAGGACTTACACGAAAACGCCGCGACAAGGCGCGGCGTTCACTAGCGAAATGAGAAACGGATCAGGCAAAGGTGTCGATGATCGTCCCGAGCATTTCGTCGGAAGCCTTGGCCACTTTCACGCCCAGCTCCGCCTGAATCTTGCCTTGGGACATTTCGACCATATTGCTGGCCAGATCCGATTGTTGAGCGCGATCCACCCCACGCAGGCGATCGACCTGCACTTCGGACGACTGGCTGGTCACCGAACGTTCAATGGTGTTGTTGGCGATCTGGCTGGCGGCCTGGTCGACACGGTTCTGCCCGCTCTGAATCGAGCTCAGACCTGCATAAAAAGCGGTACTGCCGGAGATTTCCATAACGACTCTCATCCCTTGAAAGGATCAATAGGCGCCATTGAAGCAGAGGCGTCAGAAAAACACCCGTCAAAAACACTAATGGCACAGTGCCTGCCCATAGAGAAAAGCTTAGTCGAGCAAATCCAACTGCAGATGCGCGGCCACGGCTTCAGCGCTCGGCGCTTTGAGTTTCGGCACGCGGCCCAGGCACGGTGCGGGAATCCGCTCAGCCAGTGTCGCCAGGTTCTCTTCCAGCCGCGACGTCTTTGGATCGATGATATTTGCCACCCACCCGGCTAGCTGCAGACCATCCCGAGCAATTGCCTCGGCCGTGAGCAAGGCATGGCTGATGCAACCCAACCGCACGCCGACCACCAGAATCACCGGCAGCTTCAGCGCGATCGCCAGATCCGACAGATTATCCTGATCGGCCAACGGCACCCGCCAGCCGCCGGCACCTTCGATCAAGGTGAAATCGGCGTTCATCGCGAGGATCCCGCGCATCGGCGCCAGCAACGATTGCACAGTCAACGCCACACCCGCTTCGCGCGCCGCCAGATGCGGAGCGATAGCCGGTTCGAACGCCAACGGATTGACCTGTTGATACGTCAGCGGCAACGAGCACTCGGCCAACAACGCCAGCGCATCGGCGTTGCGCAAACCCTTGGGCGTGACTTCGCACCCCGACGCCACCGGTTTGCCCGCCGCCGTACTCAACCCCGCCGAGCGCGCCGCGTGCAGCAAACCGGCGGCGACGGTGGTCTTGCCGACATCGGTGTCGGTACCTGTAATGAAATAGGCTGCGCTCATAAGGGTTTCTCCAACACGGCGTAGACCACCTGATAAGTCGCGGGCAATCCCGACGCCTCGCGGAACCGCTCGTAAGCCTCGACCAGCCCGAGAATCCGCGCGCGCCCGGTCAAACCACCTGGCCGCCCGGGATTGAGGTTGTGCGCACCCAGCGCTTTCAGCTCATGAGTCAAACTGCGCACATCCGGGTAATGCAGCACGTGCGGCAGATTCGCCTGACTCAGCGTGCGCAGGCCACTGGCTGCGCACGCCTGTTCATATCGAGCAACTTCGCGGAAGCGATTGACGTGCACCAGTCCGTCGACTTGCCGCCAGCTCTCGCGCAGTTCAAACAATGTCCCTGTGCAAAGACTAGCAAATGCAAAAATCCCGCCCGGTTTCAGCACGCGAAAAGCCTCGCTGAGCACCGCCTCGAAATCCGCACACCACTGCACCGCGAGGCTGGAGAAGATCAGATCACAGGTCGAATCCTGCAACGGCAGGCGCTCCGCATCGCCGGCAATGAAATGCTCGGCGCCGCCCAGCGGCCGCGCGTGGTTGAGCATGCCCTGGGCAATATCCAGCGCCAGCCCCTGGCCTTCGGTAAAACGTGAGCCCAGCGCGCGGGTGAAATAGCCGGTGCCACAGCCCAGGTCCAGCCAACGCGTGGGGACGAAATCCAGCGGTAAACGCGCAAGCAACTGAGTACCGACATCACGTTGCAGCTCGGCGACGCTGTCATAACTGGCCGCCGCTCGGGAAAAAGACGCCGCAACCTGACGCTTGTCGGGCAAGCCGCCCGGCAGCACAAGGGACAAATCAGTCATCAGCGCACTCGTGTAGAAAAGCCTGGATCGCGCCCGCCAGTCCGTGGGGGTCTTCCAGAAGAAATGCATGGCTGGCCTGTTCGATCAGGCCAATTTCGATATCCGGCAACAACGCAAACAACGCCCCGGCGGCTTCCGCGGGCACCAGACCGTCCTGGCCGGCGAACAGATGCAACTGCGGTCCGCGAAACGCTTGCAGCGCCTCGCGAATATCCATCTGCGCGAGCAACTCGAGCCCGGCCATCAATACGGCAGGCGAGGTGCCTGGTGCCGCGCCGAGCAGCAGTCGGGACAAGCCGCGCGGATCTTGCGCCCCTTGGGCGCACAGCAGCGAAAAGCGTTTGAGGGTCGTGCGCGGGTCGGCCTGGCAACCGGCCAGAAACGCATCGAACGTCTCGGCCGGCATCGCACTCGGCCACTGCTCATGAGCAACAAAACACGGATTGCTCGCCAGCGTCAGCACACCGCAGCAATGATCGCCACGGCGCGCCGCCAGTCCGGCCGCCAGCATGCCGCCCAGCGACCAGCCGCCAAGCCACACGTCTTGAGGAATACGTTCATCGAGTTCATCGAGCCAATCCTGCGGATCACTGGAATCCAGCTCAGGCAACGGCTCGATGCTGACCGTCAGATGCTCGTCCAGCCCGTGCAATGCGGCCGCCAAGGGTTCCATTGCCGAAATGCCAAGGCCCCAGCCGGGCAACAGAATCAGACGATCACGCATGGCTTGGCTCCGACGATAGCCGGGCGTAGCAATCGGCCAGTCCCTCTAACAATAGCTGCACCTGCGCCTCGCTGTGGGCGGCGGTCAAGGTCACACGCAGCCGCGCGCTGCCGGCGGGGACGGTCGGCGGGCGGATCGCCGTGACCATCAACCCGCGCTCGCGCAGCATCTGCGACAGGCGCAGCGCACGTCCGGCATCGCCAATCAGGATCGGCTGAATCGGGGTGAAGCTGTCCATCAATTGCAGACCGATCTGCTCGGCGCCCTGGCGGAACTGGCGAATCAACGTCTGCAGATGTTCGCGACGCCAGTGTTCGCTGCGCAGCAGTTCGAGGCTTTTCAGCGTCGCGCAGGCCAACGCCGGTGGCTGGCTGGTGGTGTAAATGTAGGGGCGGGCGAACTGGATCAGGCTCTCGATCAGCTCTTCGCTGCCGGCCACGAATGCGCCCGCTGTGCCGAACGCCTTGCCGAGGGTGCCGACCAGAACGGGGACGTCTTCCTGGCTCAGGCCGAAATGCTCGACGACGCCTGCGCCCGTCGCGCCGAGCGGGCCGAAACCGTGGGCATCATCGACCATCAACCAGGCACCTTTGGCTTTGGCTTCACGGGCCAGTGCCGGCAGATCGGCGATATCACCGTCCATGCTGAACACACCGTCAGTGACCACCAGGGTATTGCCGGTGGCTTTCTCCAGACGATTGGCCAGGCTTTGCGCGTCGTTATGCAGATAGCGATTGAATCGCGCGCCGGACAACAGCCCGGCATCCAGCAGCGAAGCGTGATTGAGGCGATCTTCGAGGACTGTATCGCCCTGCCCGACCAGCGCCGTAACCGCGCCGAGATTGGCCATGTAGCCGGTGGTGAACAACAGCGCACGCGGCCGACCGGTCAGGTCCGCCAGCGCTTCTTCGAGTGCGTGATGCGGGCCGCTGTGGCCGATCACCAGGTGCGAGGCGCCACCGCCGACGCCCCAGCGCTCGGCCCCGGCGCGCCAGGCTTCGATCACTTGCGGATGATTGGCCAGGCCCAGGTAATCGTTGTTGCAGAAGGCCAGCAACGGTTTGCCGTCGACCACCACTTGCGGCCCTTGCGGTGATTCAAGCAGCGGGCGTTGGCGGTAGAGGTTGTCGGCACGGCGGGCGGCAAGGCGTGCGGCGAGATCGAAAGACATGCAGGCCTCGATTTTCAAATGACACCAATTCCCTGTGGGAGCGAGCCTGCTCGCGAAGGGGCCGGCAACTTCAATATCAACGGTGGCTGACACGCCGCCTTCGCGAGCAGGCTCGCTCCCACAGGGGTACTGCATTCCATCAGACGCATTCGCGCATTTTCAGACGGCAGCGTTGTAGAACTGCTCGCTGCTCTTCTGCTCCACCAACGCCTGCTCGATTGCCGCCTGATGCACTTCATCGGCGTGCTCTTCGCGCGCTTCCGGCTGGATGCCCAGGCGTGCGAACAACTGCATGTCCTTGTCCGCCTGGGGGTTGGCGGTGGTGAGCAGCTTGTCGCCATAGAAAATCGAGTTGGCGCCGGCGAAAAACGCCAGCGCCTGCATCTGCTCGTTCATTGCTTCGCGGCCGGCGGACAGGCGTACATGGGATTGCGGCATAAGAATGCGCGCCACGGCGAGCATGCGGATGAAATCGAACGGATCGATGTCTTCGGCATTTTCCAGCGGCGTGCCGGCGACCTTGACCAGCATGTTGATCGGCACCGATTCCGGATGCTCCGGCAGGTTGGCCAGTTGGATCAGCAAATTGGCGCGGTCGTCCAGCGACTCGCCCATGCCGAGAATGCCGCCGGAGCAGATCTTCATGCCCGACTCACGCACGTAAGCCAGCGTCTGCAACCGCTCGCTGTAAGTGCGCGTGGTGATGATGCTGCCGTAGAACTCCGGCGAGGTGTCGAGGTTGTGGTTGTAGTAGTCGAGGCCAGCCTTGGCCAGCGCTTCGGTCTGCTCCTGGTCCAGTCGCCCCAGAGTCATGCAGGTTTCCAGGCCCATGGCTTTGACGCCTTCGACCATCTTCAGCACATAGGGCATGTCCTTGGCCGAAGGATGCTTCCACGCGGCGCCCATGCAGAAGCGCGTCGAGCCGATGGCTTTGGCGCGCGCCGCCTCTTCGAGGACTTTCTGCACTTCCATCAGCTTTTCTTTTTCAAGACCGGTGTTGTAGTGACCGGACTGCGGGCAGTACTTGCAGTCTTCCGGGCAGGCGCCGGTCTTGATCGACAGCAGCGTGGAGACTTGAACGCGGTTGGCGTTGAAGTGTGCGCGGTGCACCGTTTGCGCCTGGAACAGCAAGTCGTTGAATGGCTGTACGAAGAGTGCTTTGACTTCGGCCAGAGACCAATCGTGACGCAGGGTGGCGGTGGTGCTCGCGCTCATGGGCAATTCCTTGGTTATGCTTGGCTGGCGCCGGGGAAACGGAATACCCACAGGCGCCACACGGATGTTCGGCATATTTAAGGAAGTGTCATGCGCTGTCAACCACGATACGAAGGACCGGTTTACATCTGTTTAAATAATGTACAGACCTGCTTGTTGTGTGATGAGCCCGCAGAAGCAGAAATGCCAATCTGCGTGGCCTGCGAAACCGAGCTGCCATGGCTCGGCAGCCATTGCCAGCGCTGCGCGTTGCCCTTGATTGCCGATGGCCTGACCTGCGGAGCGTGCCTGCTAGAGCCTCCGGCCTTTGCGCAGGTCGCCGCGCCTTGGCTGTATGGCTTCCCGGTGGACAGTCTGATTACGCGTTTTAAACACAACGCAAAATGGCCGTTTGGCCACCTGCTCGCCGACGTTCTCGGGCAATACCTGCAACATCGCTTCGATGAAGATCTGGCGAGGCCCGATGCATTGGTGCCAGTGCCACTGGCCCGTAAACGCTTGCGTCAACGCGGGTTCAACCAGGCCGCGATGCTCGCACGGTGGCTGAGCGAATCGATGAATCTGCCTTGCGAAGAACAGATCTTGCGTCGCGTCAAAGAGACTGATGCGCAGCAGGATCTCGACGCCAATGCGCGCAAACACAATTTGCGCAACGCCTTCGATCTGGTGCCAAACGCGGCGGTGAACGGCCGGCATTTCGCGCTGATTGATGACGTGCTGACCACTGGCGCCACTGTTCAGGCGCTGGCCCGCTTGTTGATGAGCGCAGGTGCGGCGCGAGTTGATGTGTATTGCCTGGCCCGCACGCCGAAACCCGGAAGCTGATCTGCTCACAATCCCCTGTAGGAGTAAGCCTGCTCGCGATAGCGGTAGATCAGCCAGCGTAGATGTCGCCTTTGATGGCGCCATCGCGAGCAGGCTCACTCCTACAGGTTTTGGGCCTGACTTGACTCCGGCGCTCGAAGCCGCCAGCTTCTGTAGCAACTGCCGCAGCAAATCTGACCGATATGTCCCTACCCTCCCTCCTCTCCCAGCACATCGTGCGGCGTCCGCAGCGCATTGCCCTGCTGCAACACATTGCCGAGCAGGGCTCGATCACCCGCGCAGCGAAAAGCGCGGGCTTGAGCTATAAAGCGGCGTGGGACGCCATCGATGAGTTGAACAACCTCGCACACAAACCGCTGGTCGAACGGATCATTGGCGGCAAGGGCGGTGGCGGTGCCAAACTGTCCAGCGAAGGCGAACGTGTGCTGCGCCTGTATCAAAAGTTGCAAGCCCTGCAGGCGCAAGTGCTCGAGGCGGCGGAAGACGCCAGTGACCTGGACCTGCTCGGGCGGCTGATGCTCAGGACCAGCGCGCGCAATCAGTTGCACGGCAAGGTGGTAGCGATCGGCAGTCAGGGCCGCAATGACCTGATCCGCCTCGAACTGGCCGAAGGCCTGTGCCTCGACGCGCAAATCACTCACGACAGCACCCTGCACCTCGAGCTGCAGATCGGCACGCCAGTGGTCGCGCTGATCAAAGCGGGCTGGCTGGAATTGCTTGGCCGTGAGCAAGTCGCAACGCCGGGACACAATTTGCTCGACGGCAACATCGAGGCGATTCTCGATGCCGAGGACGGCCCCAGCGAAGTGCGTATTTCTTTGCCCAACGGCCACATTCTCTGCGCGCTGGCCGAACCGCTGGAGTTGCGCGAACGCGGCTTGGGGGTCGGTCAGCCGGTGCGTGTGCAGTTTTCGCCGAGCAATGTGCTGATCGGCACGCCGCTCTGATCGGGCGCTGCAACGAAAGCGTCATCGTTGCTCATTAAGGTGGCTGCCAAAACCATGCAGGGAGCCTGAGATGAGCCTGTTAGAAGAAAACCAATCCACCGATCTGGAAAAAATGGTCGGCCTCAGCCGTCGCGGTTTCATCAGCGCCGGTGCATTGTGCGGTGCCGCGATGTTTCTGGGCGGCAATCTGCTGAGCCGCAGCGTGATGGCGGCCAGTGTCAGCGCCGGCAACAGCCGTCTGCTCGGTTTTGAAAGCATTCCCGCCGCGACCAGCGACGCGATCAGCCTGCCCAAGGGCTACAAGTCTTCGGTGCTGATCAGTTGGGGCCAGCCGCTGCACAAGAACGGCCCGGCCTTCGACCCGAGCGGCAATGGCACCGCGGCCGCACAGGAAGTGCAGTTTGGCGACAACAACGACGGCATGAGCCTGTTCGCCTTCCCGGATGACCGCAACCGCGCGTTGATGGCGATCAACAACGAATACACCAACTATCGCTACCTCTATCCGCACGGCGGCATGCCGCAGTCGGCCGAAGACGTGCGCAAGGCGCTGGCCTGTGAAGGCGTGTCGGTGATCGAGGTGCAGCGCAAGAACGGCCAATGGCAGTTCGTTCAGGGCTCGCGCTACAACCGGCGGATTCACGGCAACTCGCCGCTGCGCATCAGCGGCCCGGCGGCCGGTCATGACTTGATGAAAACTGCTGCCGACAAGCACGGCAAAAAAGTGCTCGGCACGTTCCAGAACTGCGCCAACGGCAAAACGCCGTGGGGCACGTACCTGACCTGCGAAGAAAACTTCACCGATTGCTTCGGCAGCAGCAACGCCCAGCAGCAGTTCGACGCCGCGCAAAAACGCTACGGCGTAACGGCCGCCAGCCGCGAGATTAACTGGCACCCGTACGATCCGCGTTTCGACATGGCCAAGAACCCGAATGAGCTGAACCGTCACGGCTGGGTGGTCGAGATCGATCCGTTCGATCCGCAATCGACCCCGGTCAAGCGCACCGCGCTGGGCCGTTTCAAACACGAAAACGCCGCCCTCGCCGAGACCGACGACGGCCGTGCCGTGGTGTACATGGGCGACGACGAGCGTGGCGAGTTCATCTACAAATTCGTCAGCCGCGACCGCATCAATCACCGCAATGCCAAAGCCAACCGCAACATCCTCGATCACGGCACCTTGTACGTGGCCAAATTCGATGCCGGTGACGGCAACCCTGATCATCCGAAAGGCCAGGGCCAGTGGATCGAACTGACCCACGGCAAAAACGGCATCGACGCCAGCAGCGGTTTCGCCGATCAGGCCGAAGTGCTGATTCATGCACGCCTTGCTGCCAGCGTTGTCGGCGCGACACGCATGGATCGCCCGGAATGGATTGTCGTCAGCCCCAAGGATGGCCAGGTTTATTGCACCCTGACCAACAACGCCAAACGTGGCGAGGACGGCCAACCGGTGGGCGGCCCGAACCCGCGCGAGAAAAACGTCTACGGACAGATTCTGCGCTGGCGCACCGACCGCGACGATCACGCCTCGAAAACTTTTGCCTGGGATCTGTTCGTGGTCGCCGGCAACCCCGGCGTGCATGCCGGTACGCCGAAGGGCGGCTCGTCCAACATCACCCCGCAGAACATGTTCAACAGCCCGGATGGCCTGGGTTTCGACAAGGCCGGACGCCTGTGGATTCTCACCGACGGCGACTCGAGCAATGCCGGCGACTTCGCCGGGATGGGCAACAACCAGATGCTTTGCGCCGATCCGAAGACCGGTGAGATTCGCCGGTTCATGGTCGGGCCTGTGGGTTGCGAGGTGACGGGGATCAGCTTCTCGCCGGATCAGAAAACCCTGTTTGTCGGGATTCAGCATCCGGGCGAAAACGGCGGTTCGACCTTCCCCGAGCATCTGCCCAATGGCAAGCCACGGTCGTCGGTGATGGCGATTACCCGAGAGGATGGCGGGATCGTCGGCGCCTGATAAACCCTTATCGCGAGCAGGCGAAGGCCTACAGGGAATGCATTCCAAATGTAGGAGTGAGCCTGCTCGCGATGGCGTCGGCACAGACACCAAATTCCTCACTGCCTGCCATCTGCGCTACCATGCCGGGCCGGACGCGGCAGCCTGCTGCGCGCAGGAGTCAGCATGGCCCACCCGTTTGAAACCCTCACACCCGATCTCGTCCTCGATGCCGTCGAAAGCATCGGTTTTCTCAGCGATGCGCGCATTCTGGCGCTCAACAGCTATGAAAACCGTGTCTATCAGGTCGGCATCGAAGATTCTGAGCCGCTGATCGCCAAGTTCTACCGTCCGCAGCGCTGGACCAACGACGCCATCCTTGAAGAACACCAGTTCACGTTTGAATTGGCCGGGGTGGACATCCCGGTGGTGGCGCCGCTGATTCACAACGGCGAAACCCTGCACGAGCACGCAGGTTTCCGCTTTACCCTGTTTCCGCGTCGCGGCGGACGCGCGCCGGAGCCGGGCAATCTCGACCAGTTGTATCGCCTCGGCCAGTTGCTCGGGCGCATCCACGCGGTCGGCGCGACCAAACCGTTCGAACACCGCGAAGCCCTCGCCGTGCAGAATTTCGGCCACGCTTCGCTGAACACCCTGCTGGAAGGCAACTTCATTCCGAAAAGCCTGCTGCCGGCTTACGAGTCCGTCGCCCGCGACCTGCTCAAGCGCGTTGAAGATGCCTACGCCAGGACGCCGCATCAGAACATCCGCATGCACGGTGATTGCCACCCCGGCAACATGATGTGCCGCGACGAAATGTTCCACATCGTCGATCTGGATGACTGCCGCATGGGCCCGGCGGTGCAGGACATCTGGATGATGCTCGCCGGTGATCGCCAGGACTGTCTGGGGCAGTTGTCGGAACTGATGGATGGCTACAACGAATTCCATGATTTCGACCCGCGAGAACTGGCGCTGATCGAACCGCTGCGCGCCCTGCGGTTGATGCACTACAGCGCATGGCTGGCGCGACGCTGGGATGACCCGGCGTTTCCGCATAGCTTTCCGTGGTTCGGCACCGAGCGTTATTGGGGCGATCAGGTGCTGGCGCTGCGCGAGCAACTGGCGGCGCTGAATGAAGAACCGCTGAAGCTCTTCTGACCTACACCGCCTCCTGTAGGAGTGAGCCTGCTCGCGATAGCGTTTTATCAGGCAACGAAAATGTTGAATGTCAGAGCGCTATCGCGAGCAGGCTCACTCCTACATTTGTTCGATGTTCACAATTTCCCGACCTATCCGCTCAGGCATCCGTAGACAAATCTCCTTACAATCCTTCCTTTGTCAGCTGCCAAAGCAAGGATTCTGCATGCAAGCCGCCAACCCGCGTCGCGGGTACATTCTGGGCCTGAGTGCCTACATCATCTGGGGCCTGTTCCCGATCTATTTCAAAGCCATCGCCGAAGTGCCGGCGGTCGAGATCATCATTCATCGTGTGCTGTGGTCGGCGCTGTTCGGCGCGCTGCTGCTGATGGTGTGGAAGCACCCGGGCTGGCTGCGCGAATTGCTCGACAATCCCAAGCGTCTAGCGATTCTGGCCTTGAGCGGCACGCTGATCGCAGCCAACTGGCTGACCTATGTGTGGTCGGTGAATAACGGGCGCATGCTCGAAGCAAGCCTCGGTTATTACATCAACCCGTTGATCAACGTGTTATTGGGCATGGTGATTCTCGGGGAGCGGCTGCGGCGCATGCAGTGGCTGGCGGTGGGGCTCGCCGCGGTTGGTGTGGCGCAGCAGGTCTGGCAGGTCGGCAGTCTGCCGTGGGTGTCGCTGGCGCTGGCGTTGACCTTCGGCTTCTACGGACTGATTCGCAAACAGGCACCGGTCAAGGCCTTGCCGGGGCTGGTGGTGGAAACCTGGATGCTGGTGCCGATTGCGATTGCGTGGTTGTTGTTCAACCAGACCGCGACGAGCGTGCAGCCTGAGTTCTGGAGCACCTCGCAAGCCTGGTGGCTGGTAGCCGCCGGCCCGGTGACGCTGGTGCCGCTGGTGTGTTTCAACGCCGCGACCCGGCATCTGCCTTACACCACCATCGGCTTCCTCCAATACATCGCGCCGACCCTGGTGCTGTTGCAGGCGGTACTGCTGTTTGGCGAGCACTTGTCGTCGAGCACACTGGTCGCGTTCATGTTCATTTGGGCGGGTCTGGCGGTGTACAGCGTCGATGCGTGGATAAGTTTGCGCCGCCGCAGCTGATCAAAAAACGCACAAACCTCTACAGACCACGGCTCTCGTGGCCTGTAGCGTTCCTTCCCAAGGTTATCCACAGCGTGATCCTCGCCGTTTGTGCGCAACTCACTGAATACTGGCGGTTTTTTGATCAATCGCCGCAAAGCCTCGGCGGACGTGGCATGGCGCTCGGTCTCTACAGGTTATCCACAGGCAGGTGCACGTTTAAACTGGATAACCCGCGCGGCTCAAACTTCCGTGCGTAACACCAACTCGACCATCAAATCATCGGCCAGGGTTTCCAGTCGCGCCTGCAATACGTCCAGCGACAACGTCAGCGGCACGGCAAGAATCGCTTCGGCGTGAAACAGCGGCTCGCTGCTCATCGGCGCCGGGCGCACTTCAGTGACCAGCCTTTCAAGGTTGACGCCCTGCTCGCTCAACAGCCGAGTAATGTCGCGGACGATGCCGGGGCGGTCATTGCCAACCAGCTCCATGGCGATCGGCTTCCAGGTGCAGGATTGCTCGATGCCGCTTTCGGCGACCAGTACACGGATACCGTGCGCCGCCAGCGCTTGTAAGGCATCGACTAATTCATCGTAAGCCTCTGCCGGCACGCCAACCCGCAGGATCCCGGCGAACTGCCCGGCCATCCGTGACATGCGGCTTTCCAGCCAGTTGCCGCCGTGCTCGGCGATGCATTGGGCGATGCGCTCGACCTGCCCGGGCTTGTCCGGGGCGAAAACGGTGAGTACGAGATGGTCCATGGCGCAGCCCTCTGTGCATGACTTTTGTGATCGAAGGGCAAGTATAGGCAAGGGCTTGTTTTGCGTTGGATGGACCGGCGCTTTCGCGAGCAGGCTCGCTGCACATTGGCAATGCGATCCCCTGTGGGAGCGAGCCTGCTCGCGAATAGCCGCACCAGCGAGATATCTGAGCGAACAAATCGTGTACAACTTTTGATATTTAACTGGAACAATCCAATGCTTTTTTGAGAACATCCCGTTCCGCGACGTGACCGCAATGCGTCATGAGGTCGCAGAACGACGTAATTAGTCTGATTTTCACAAGCGCAACTCATCATGTAGTATGCCGCAGCGCGCACTACATAACGCCGGATCGATGTCCGCCCAGGCCTGTTCGCAACCCTGAAAGCCCCGTCAGCAAGGCCCTCAAGCCGTTGATTGGTCCTAGCCCAGCCGCCAGCAATGGCATGTACTGGTCGGCAGGTTTGTGGTTTAAATGGCCCGAGGCTTCATTGTTTAAATTGAAGAGCTGAAAAGCGAAATAGCTGAGCAGAGTGAGGCAAGCAATGACTGAACACGTTCAAGTCGGTGGCCTGCAGGTCGCCAAAGTCCTGTTCGACTTCGTGAACAACGAAGCCATTCCCGGTACCGGCCTCACCGCCGAGCAATTCTGGGAAGGTGCCGACAAGGTCATTCACGACCTGGCGCCGAAGAACAAAGCCCTACTCGCCAAACGCGATGATTTCCAGGCACGCATCGATGCCTGGCATCAGCAGCACGCAGGCCAGGCGCACGACGCCGTGGCCTACAAAGCTTTCCTGCAAGAGATCGGTTATCTGCTGCCAGAAGCGGCTGATTTCCAGGCCACGACGCAAAACGTCGATGATGAAATCGCCCGTACCGCCGGCCCACAACTGGTGGTGCCGGTGATGAACGCGCGCTTCGCGCTCAATGCCTCTAACGCCCGCTGGGGTTCGCTGTACGACGCCCTCTACGGCACCGACGCGATCAGCGAAGAAGGTGGCGCGGAGAAAGGCAAAGGCTACAACAAGGTGCGTGGCGACAAAGTCATCGCCTTCGCCCGTGCGTTCCTCGACGAAGCCGCGCCTCTGGCTTCCGGCTCCCACGTCGACTCGACCAGCTACAAGATCGCTGGCGGCAAACTCGTCGTTACCTTGAAGGGCGGCAGCACCAGCGGCCTGCGCGACGACGCTCAGTTGATCGGCTTTCAGGGCGACGCCAATGCGCCGATCGCGATTCTGCTGAAACACAACGGCCTGCACTTCGAAATCCAGATCGACGCCAGCACCCCGGTCGGCCAGACCGATGCCGCCGGCGTCAAAGACATCCTGATGGAAGCGGCGCTGACCACCATCATGGACTGCGAAGACTCCGTGGCCGCCGTCGATGCCGACGACAAAGTGGTGATTTACCGCAACTGGCTCGGCCTGATGAAGGGCGACCTGGCGGAATCGGTGTCCAAGGGCGGCCAGACGTTCACCCGCACCATGAACCCGGATCGCACCTACACCGCGCCGAACGGCGGTGAAGTGACGCTGCACGGCCGTTCGCTGCTGTTCGTGCGCAACGTCGGTCACCTGATGACCATCGATGCGATCCTCGACAGTCATGGCAATGAAGTGCCGGAAGGCATTCTCGACGGTCTGGTCACTTGCCTGGCGGCGATGCACAACCTCAACGGCAATACGTCGCGGCGCAATACGCGCACCGGTTCGGTGTATATCGTCAAACCGAAGATGCACGGCCCGGAAGAAGCGGCGTTCACCAACGAGCTGTTCGGCCGCATCGAAGACGTGCTGGGCCTGCAACGCAACACGCTGAAAGTCGGGATCATGGACGAGGAGCGCCGCACCACGGTCAACCTCAAAGCCTGCATCAAGGCCGCCAGCGAGCGCGTGGTGTTCATCAACACCGGCTTCCTCGACCGCACCGGCGACGAAATCCACACCTCCATGGAAGCCGGCCCGGTAGTGCGCAAGGCCGACATGAAGGCTGAGAAGTGGATCGGCGCCTACGAGAACTGGAACGTGGATATCGGTCTGAGCACTGGCCTGCAAGGTCGTGCTCAGATCGGCAAAGGCATGTGGGCCATGCCCGACCTGATGGCGGCGATGCTCGAGCAGAAAATCGCCCACCCGCTGGCCGGTGCCAACACCGCTTGGGTGCCCTCGCCGACCGCCGCTGCGCTGCACGCGTTGCACTACCACAAGGTCGACGTGTTCGCCCGTCAGGCCGAACTGGCCAAACGTGCCCGCGCCTCGGTGGACGACATCCTGACCATCCCGCTGGCGGTCAAGCCGAACTGGACTCCAGAGCAGATCAAGAACGAACTGGACAACAACGCCCAGGGCATTCTCGGTTACGTGGTGCGCTGGATCGACCAGGGCGTCGGCTGCTCGAAGGTGCCGGACATCAATGACGTCGGCCTGATGGAAGACCGTGCGACGCTGCGTATCTCCAGCCAGCACATCGCCAACTGGCTGCGCCATGGCATCGTCACCGAGGAGCAAGTGATGGAAAGCCTCAAGCGCATGGCACCCGTGGTTGACCGGCAGAACGCCAACGACCCGCTGTATCGCCCGCTGGCACCGGACTTCGACAGCAACATCGCCTTCCAGGCGGCGGTCGAACTGGTGATCGAAGGCACCAGGCAACCGAACGGTTATACCGAGCCGGTGCTGCACCGTCGTCGTCGTGAGTTCAAGGCCAGGAATGGTCTGTAATTGGCGTTGATGGTTGGCATACAAAAGGCCCTGATCGAGAGATCAGGGCCTTTTTGTTTGTGAGGTGGATTGAATTCTTGTGGTGGGCTTGAGATCCATCCCCCTCACCCCAGCCCTCTCCCCCAAGGGGTAGAGGGGGAAAGGGAGCAGATCTATGTGCTTTTCAAAATCTGAGCTCGGCTCAGGAATTGCCAAGGGTTGAGGGGCAAGGGAGCAGATATTGGTGCTTTTCATAACCTGAGTTCGACTGAGGAATTTCAGGTCGGTGCACCTCGAATATTCACCTCGGTCAGTCCCCTCTCCCTCCGGGAGAGGGTTAGGGTGAGGGGCTCTTAGGGTTCTATCCCCAATTCATGTTTCACCAGCGCCAGCAACTTCCCCGTATCAATCGGCTTGAGCAGAAAATCCACCACGCTCAAATGCATTGCTTCGATCGCATCCTTCACGTCGGCATCGCCGGAAACGATGATGATCGGCATCGCCGCCCGCACCGACTCGCGCACTTGGCGAACCAGGTCCAGGCCATCGACATTACCCATGCGCAAATCGGTAATCACCAGTCCGATCGAAGGCTTATCTTCGAGCATTTTCAGCGCGGTTTCGCCACTGGCCGCGGTCAGGCAGCGGATGCCATCGAGCGCAAGAATCTCCGAGAGCAACTCGCGCGCGTCCTTGTCGTCATCGACGATCAGGACGCGCTGCGGTGGCAGATCGGGCTCGAGCATGACTGCGCTGAGCGCTTCGCGCTCGGCATCGCTCAAAATATCGTGGTCGGACATGGCGCTCTCTAAGTATTCGAATCAATCACCTGGCACAGTCGTCTGACATCGCCCGGCAGCGCTTCAATGTGCACTTCGTCGGATTTTTTTCCAAGGGGCTGAACAGCGGAAATTCCGACGGTTTGCGTAGGGTATCTCCGAAACCGCGCCGATGATGGCAAAACCTAGACTTACGTCCAATGGGCACCCCGAGCGCAGGGGTCGACCATGGCCGCAACGATCCGACAACAACAATTCGAAAAAGACTGCGGTAATGGTTATGAGTAAAGCGGACGCCTTCACCCAGGCAGGGAAAACCGCGGTTTTGCAGAACATTCAGGGCACCCTGCAATTCCTCCAGCGCTTCCCGCCCTTCAATCAGATGGAACACGCCCACCTCGCCTATCTGGTCGAGCAATGTCAGCTGCGGTTTTACGCCCAGGGCGAAAGCATCATCAAACCCGCCGACGGCCCGGTCGAAAATTTCCACATCGTCAAACAGGGCCGGGTGGTCGGCGAGCGCCCGCACACCGCCAAGGGCGGCACCGAAACCACTTTCGAGATCACCACCGGCGAATGTTTTCCGCTGGCGGCACTGTTGGGCGAACGGGCCACGCGCACCGAGCACCTCGCCGGCGAAGACACCTTCTGCCTGCAATTGAACAAACTGGCGTTCATCAAATTGTTCGCCCTCTCCAACCCGTTTCGCGATTTCGCCTTGCGCGGCGTCAGCAGCCTGCTCGATCAGGTCAATCAGCAAGTGCAGCAGAAAGCCGTGGAAACCCTCGGCACCCAGTATTCGCTGAACACGCGTCTGGGCGAACTGGCGATGCGGCATCCGGTGACGTGCGCGCCCGACGCGCCACTGCGCGAAGCGGTGAAGCTGATGCACGAGCAGCAGGTCGGCAGCATCGTCGTGGTGGATGAACACAAGGCGCCGCTGGGGATTTTCACCCTGCGCGATCTGCGCCATGTGGTGGCCGAAGGTGCTGCTGATTTCGGTGACGCCATCGAGCGCCACATGACCCGCGCGCCGTTTTATCTGTCGCCGGATCACAGCGCATTCGACGCGGCAATTGCCATGACCGAACGGCACATCGCGCACGTTTGTCTGGTCAAGGATCAGCGCTTGTGCGGCGTGGTCTCCGAGCGCGATCTGTTCTCGCTGCAACGGGTCGATCTGGTGCATCTGGCCCGAACCATCCGCAGCGCCCAGCGCGTCGAACAACTGGTCAGCCTGCGCGGCGAGATCGGCCAACTGGTCGAGCGCATGCTCGCTCACGGCGCGTCCTCGACGCAGATCACCCACATCATCACCCTGCTCAACGACCACACCGTTAGTCGGGTGATCGAATTGACGCTCGCCGAAAAAGGCGACCCCGGCGTTCCGTTCAGCTGGTTGTGTTTCGGCAGCGAAGGCCGCCGCGAACAGACGCTGCACACCGATCAGGACAACGGCATTCTGTTCGACGCCCGCGACGCTGCGCATGCCGCAGAGATTCGCGGCAAGCTGTTGCCGATCGCCCAGCAGATCAACCACAGCCTCGCGCAATGCGGCTTCACCCTGTGCAAAGGCAACGTCATGGCCGGCAATCCCGAGCTGTGTCTGTCGCGAGCGGAATGGGCACGGCGTTTCGCGGCGTTCATCCGTGAGGCGACGCCGGAAAACCTGCTCGGCTCGAGCATTTATTTCGATCTGCGCGTGGTCTGGGGCGATGAAAAAAGCTGCGAGCAATTGCGCCGCGGGATTCTCGAGCAGGTCGGCGACAACCGCTTGTTCCAGCGCATGATGGCCGAGAACGCCCTGCGCAATCGGCCACCGGTCGGGCGCTTCCGCGAGTTCGTGCTGGCGCGCAAGAACGGCGAAAAAGCCACGCTGGACCTGAAGATCCAGGGCCTGACGCCATTCGTCGATGGCGCGCGCCTGCTGGCACTGGCCAACGGCATCGACGCCAACAACACCCTCGAACGCTTCCGCCAACTGGTCGCGAAAGAAGTCATCGAACCCCTCGATGGCGCGGCGTATGAAGAGGCGTATCACTTCATTCAGCAAACGCGCATGCAGCAGCATCAACTACAGACGCGCGAGAATCTGCCGTACTCCAACCGCGTCGACCCGGACAGCCTCAACCATCTCGACCGGCGCATCCTGCGTGAATCCCTGCGTCAGGCTCAGCGCCTGCAAAGCAGCCTGACCCTGCGGTATCAGCTATGAGCCTGTTCTCGTGGCTGCGTCCGGCCGGGCCGTCGGTGTCGGCGCAGGTGCAACAACGCCTGACGCAGTTGCCGGTGGTCACTGAGCTGAGCGAATGCACGCTGCGCGAGCAGCGCTGGGTGGTGCTGGATCTGGAAACCACCGGGCTCAATCTGAACAAGGATCGCGTGTTATCCATTGGTGCCGTGGTGATCGAAGACGGCGCGATCGATTTCGCCCAGCAGTTCGAACGCACACTGCAATGTCGCGAACTGAAAATTAGCCCGAGCGTGTTGATCCACGGACTGGCGCCGAGTGCGATTGCTGCTGGCAGCGATCCGGCCGAGGCGTTGCTGGAACTGATGGAATTTATCGGCACCAGCCCGGTGCTGGCGTTTCATGCGCCGTTCGATCAGCACATGCTCGGGCGCGCCTTGAAGGAGCATCTGGGGCACAAACTCCAGCATGTGTTTCTCGACGTGGCGGATATCGCACCACTGGTTTGCCCACAGGCACAGATTCGCGAGGCTGGGCTGGATGAGTGGATCGAGTGGTTCAAACTAGAGGTGTTCGAACGGCATAACGCCAGTGCCGATGCGTTGGCGACGGCGGAACTGGCGCTGATCTTGTTCAGCCGCGCGCGGGCGAAGCAGATTCACAGCCCGCGCAACTTGCAGCAGCGCTTGAGTCAGTGGAAGCGGCGGCAGCAGGCGCCGTCCTTTTAGAATCATTCACATCAAAAGCCCCTCATCGGAACGCCGCCCGCCCAGCCCTCTCCCAGAGGGAGAGGGTAGCCGACCGAGGGGTCTTTTTTCATACATCGACCTGAAATATCGAGTCGATTATGGATTCAATGCAAAACGCTCAGGTCGGTGTATCTCCAGAATATCCCCCGATCGGTCCCCTCTCCCTCCGGGCGGTCCGACGCTTCGGGAGGGCTAGGGTGAGGGGCCGCCCTTGATTCATCACCTGACCAGTGGCCAATTGCTAACCATTCCCACCTCTGCCAGAATCGCGAACAATTCGCGTTAGTTAATCTTTCCCAATCGGTGATGTCCGGTGTCGTCAGTCCCAAGCCCTCACAGTCAGCTTGTCGGTGCGCTGTATCGCGACCATCGTGGTTGGCTGCTGGCGTGGCTGCGGCGCAATGTGGCTTGTCCGCAGCGTGCCGAAGACCTGAGCCAGGACACCTTCGTGCGCCTGCTCGGTCGCGATGAATTGCTGACACCGCGTGAGCCGCGCGCCTTTCTGGTGGCGATCGCCAAAGGCCTGCTGTTCGACTACTTCCGCCGCGCGGCGCTGGAACAGGCCTACCTCACCGAATTGATGCTGATACCCGAAGCCGAGCAACCGTCGGTGGAAGAACAGCAGATGATCCTCGACGACCTCAAGGCCATCGACCGCTTGCTCGGCAAGCTCTCGACCAAGGCCCGCGCCGCGTTTCTGTATAACCGCCTCGATGGCCTCAGCCATGCCGAGATCGCCGCCCGCCTCGGCGTTTCGGTGCCTCGCGTGCGTCAGTATCTGGCGCAGGGTATTCGCCAGTGCTACATCGCCCTGTACGGTGAGCCAACATGAACCCGGCCAGTTCCCGTCCGGTGCCGGCGCATGTGCTGGATGCGGCGATTGCCTGGCAATTGACCCTCGATTCGAGCACCCCGCTGGAGCGCGAGGAGTTCGCCAAATGGCACGCGGCGAATGAAGAACACGCCCGCGCCTGGCGCCAGTTGGGCATGCTCGATCAGCGTTTCAGCGTGGCCAAAGGTCCGGCGCGCAGTGCCTTGCTGCAATCGCGCGAGGGCATTCGCCGGCGCGTGCGCAAACTCGGCAGCGGTCTGGCCAGTGTGGCGTTGATCGTCGGTCTGGGGCTGTTCGCCAGTGAACGCTTTCTGCCGCTGGATTACTGGCTGGCCGACCAGCGCACCGCCACCGGCGAACAGCGCACCGTGCGCCTGGCGGACGGCACCGTGCTCAATCTCAATACCCACAGCGCGGTGGATGTGCGATTCGATGATCAGCGCCGGTTGATCGTCTTGCAGGAAGGCGAAATCCTCGTTGAAACAGGGCATGGCGATGCGCGGCCGTTCATTGTCGAAACCCGCGAAGGCAGCATGCGAGCGCTGGGCACGCGGTTTCTGGTCAAGCGTGAAGAAGACGGCACGCGGTTGAGCGTGTTGCAGTCGGCAGTGGCCGCCCATGGGCAAGCCAATCCGCAGGAACGGATTCTGCGCGAAGGCCAGCAAGTGCTGCTGCGCCGCGATGGCCTCGGCCAAATCGCCGCGCTCAATCCCGGCGCCGATGCCTGGACCCGCGGCATGCTGGTGGTGGATAACGCGCGCCTCGGCGATCTGCTGCACGAACTCGGGCGCTATCGTCGCGGATACCTCGGTGTGGCGCCGGAGGTGGCGGACTTGCGCATTACCGGCAGTTTCCCGCTGCACGATACCGATAAAGCCTTGAGCGCACTGCTGCCGACGTTGCCGGTGCAGATCGAGCGGCATACGCCGTATTGGGTCACCGTGGCCAAGGCTGAGCCCAAGCCTTAGAAATTCGCAGGCTGTGAAAAGGCGATCGCGAGCAGGCTCACTCCTACAGTTGGAATGCGTTCCCTTGTAGGAGTGAGCCTGCTCGCGATGGCGACATCAGCCCCAACATCATTTCCAGCAAAAAAAAATCCACCCAGCCCTATCACTTTTTGCTTTTCATCCGGCACACAGGCAATTGAGAAATATTTCCATTCAGGAGCCGCCGTATGTTCCGTTCGCTAGACACCTTGTTGCGCCCCAGTCTGCTGGCTGTCGCCATTGCGCTCGGCGCCCCGCTGATCAGCAGCCCGTTGCTCGCCGCCGAGCAAGCGTCCAGCGTGCGCGCCTACAACCTGCCGGCCGCGCCGCTGTCGACCACCCTGAACCAGATCGCCAGTCAGGGCGGCCTCGCTTTGTCGTTGAATCCGTCGCTGGCGGCGGGCAAGACCTCGGCACCGGTCAACGGCCAATATGATGCCGCCGGCGCCCTGCGCGCTGCCCTGCGTGGCACCGGCCTGCAACTGGAGCAGAGCAGCGCCGGCACTTACACCCTGGTCGCGGTGCCTGAAGGTACGCTGGCCCTGCCGGAAACGGCGGTCATCGGCGTGGAAAATCTGGAAACTGCCTGGGGCCCGGTCGAGGGTTACACCGCTACCCGCACCGCGGCCGGCACCAAGACCGACACCGCACTGGTCGAAGCGCCGCGCTCGATCTCAGTGGCGACCCGTCAGCAAATGGACGACCGCAGCGTGCATAGCCTCGACGATGCCGTGCGCTACATGCCGGGGATCACCGCCAGCAGCTACGGCAGCGACACCCGCGCCGACTGGCTGCGCGTGCGCGGTTTCGAACCGACCCAGTTCCTCGATGGCCTGCCGCTGCCCAAAGGCGTGTACGCCAACCCGAAACAGGAAACCTGGAACCTCGACCGCCTCGCCCTGCTGCGCGGCCCGGCCTCCTCGGTCTATGGCCAGACCCCGCCGGGTGGTCTGCTCGACATGGTCAGCCGCCGCCCGAGTGCGGAAGCGAGCAACGAAATTCAGCTGCAATATGGCAGCGACAATCATCGCCAGATCAACTTCGCCAGCACCGGCAAGATCGATGACGCCGGGCAGTTTCTTTACGGCATCAGCGGCGTGGTACGCGACAGCGGCACGCAGGTCGATCATGTCGACAACAAGCGCTACAACATCGCGCCGAGCCTGACCTGGAACATCGACGACGACACCAAATTCACCCTGCTGAGCCAGTTCACCCGCGACGACACCGGTATCACCAGCCAGTTTCTGCCGATCCAGGGCACGAAGATCAATTCGCCGTTCGGTGATATCTCTCACCACAAGAACCTCGGCGATCCGGACTGGGAATATTACGACCGCACCTACTACGCGCTGGGCTACGCCTTCGAACACCGTTTGAACGACGTCTGGCAGTTCAAGCAGAACCTGCGCTACACCAAGTCGGATCTGTCGTTCCAGTCGCTGACGCCCGGCTCCTACCCATTCACCACGGTGGATGAGCAAGGCAACGTCGGCCGCACCAGCACCAGCGTCGAAGAAGACATCAGCCAGTTCGCAGTGGACAACAATTTCCAGGCCGACTTCGCCACCGGTGACATCCGTCACACCCTGCTGCTGGGTCTGGATCACCAGCGCAGCAATACCAACTACACCTCGATTTTCGGCGATGGCTTGACCACCAACGTGATCACCCCGATCTACGGCCAGCCGATCGTCCGCCCGGCGCGCTCCACGGCGTTTTACGACTACGACCAGAAGACCTACCAGACCGGCCTGTACGTGCAGGATCAGATGGCCCTCGATCAATGGCGCCTGACCCTCGGTGGTCGCGAAGACTGGGTGCACACCAGCACGAAATTCATCAACCAGGGCGACACCACCAATACCCAGCGCGACAAGAAATTCAGCGGCAACGCAGCCCTCAGCTACGTGTTTGACAACGGTTTCGTGCCGTACCTGTCGTACGCCGAGTCGTTCCAGCCAACCACCGGTGCCGACGCCACGTCCACCGGTTCGCTGAAACCCACCGAAGGCAAGCAATGGGAGTTGGGTATCAAGTACCAGCCGCCGGGCAGCAAGACCCTGCTGACCGCCGCCGTGTATGACCTGACCCAGAAGAACGTCTCGGTCAATACCTTCGTCAACAACGTTTCGATCACCAGCCAGACCGGCGAAGTCAAAGTCAAAGGCCTTGAGCTGGAAGCGGTGTCCGACGTGACCGACAATCTCAAAGTCATCGCCGCCTACACCCTGGCCAAGTCAGAGGTGCAAAATGGCGTCGACAAGGGCAATCGCCTGCAACTGATGCCCAACCAGCAAGCTTCGCTGTGGACCGATTACACCTGGCACAGCGGCGTGCTCGACGGCTTCGGCATTGGCGGCGGCGTGCGTTACACCGGTAATACCTATGGCGACAAGGCCAACACCTGGCTGGGCAAGGCCGATGCCTACACGGTGTTCGACGCTTCGGTGCATTACGACCTCGGCCGCCTCGACAACAGCCTCAAAGGCGCGTCTCTGGCGGTCAACGCGACCAACCTGTTCGACAAGGAATACATTTCCACCTGCGACAGCTTCTATTGCTACTACGGCGACCAGCGCAGCGTCGTCGCCAGTGCCACTTACAAGTGGTAAGCGCGTGAGCTGAAACAGGCCCAATTACCAGGCCGTCCCCAGGGGACGGCTTCGGTGTTTTTGAAGGTCATGCAATGAAAAGTAAAACCATCCGTCGCTGGTCGTTCGTTCACACCTGGACCAGCCTGATCTGCACGGTGTTTCTGCTGATGCTGGCGCTGACCGGTCTGCCGCTGATTTTCAGCCACGAGATCGATCATCTGCTGGGCAACGCTCCCGAGTTGCGCGAAATGCCGGCCGACACGCCGCAGCTCAATCTGCAGCAACTGGTCGATGCCGCGCAGCAGCATCGACCCGGCGAAGTCATGCAGTACTTCGGCTATGACGACGAAGACCCGAACGCGGCATTCGCGATCATGGCGAAAACCGCCGGCACCGAACCGAACTCGTCGCACACCTTCATGCTCGATGCGCGCACCGGTGAAGCGCTGGAAACCCCTTCGGCCAACGGCGGCTTGATGCTGTTCATCCTGCGCCTGCACGTCGACATGTTTGCCGGGGTGCCGGGAAAACTGCTGCTGGCGTTCATGGGGTTGTTGTTTGTCGTGGCGATCGTGTCCGGGACGGTGCTGTACCTGCCGTTCATGCGTCGCTTGAAGTTCGGCACTGTGCGCCAGGACAAATCCACGCGGCTGCGCTGGCTCGACCTGCATAACCTGATCGGCGTCGTGACGCTGACGTGGTGTCTGGTGGTGGGCGTGACCGGGGTGATCAGCGCCTGCGCCGACTTGCTGATCGCCGCGTGGCGCAACGACGCGCTGACCACGCTGGTTGCACCGTACCGCGATGCGCCGCCGCTGACTCAACTGGCGCCAGCCACGCGCCTGCTCGACATTGCCGCTGAAGTCGCGCCGGGCATGAAGCCGGATTTCATCGCCTTCCCCGGCACACGCTTTTCCAGCGAGCACCATTACGCGGTATTCATGAAGGGCGGCACGCACCTGACTTCGCATCTGCTGACCCCGGTGCTGATCGATGCCACGACGCTGCAAGTCACCGCCGTGGCCGAACGCCCGTGGTACATGGACGCCATGGGCATGTCCCAGCCTTTGCATTTCGGTGACTACGGCGGCATGCCGATGAAGATTTTGTGGGCCACGCTCGATGTGTTGACCATCATCGTATTGGCCAGCGGCGTGTACCTGTGGGTCGCGCGGCGCAAAGCGGCGAACCGGGTGGCGGAAACCGCGGAGGCCTCGGCATGAAGCCGCGTCAGTCGAGTTTCTGGAAGGTCTTCAGCACACCGATCGTGATCGCCCTGCTCAGTGCGGCGGGGTTGTTTGCGGCGTTGCTGGGGGACGGCATCTGGGATGCGTTGAGCTGGGTCGGCCTCGGCGTGCCGGCATTTCTGGCGATAAGAGGCTTTGTGCCGCGAAGCTGAAAATCCCTTGCAGGAGTGAGCCTGCTCGCGATAGCGGCCCAATGTTCAACATCGATGCTGACTGACCCACCGTCATCGCGAGCAGGCTCACTCCTACAAGAGACCGGTAACAAGCTATGCTGCCCGATCATTGTCCTGATCGAGACCCTGCCCATGTCCGCCCCCAGCATGACCCTTTACCACAACACTCTTTCCCCGTTCGTGCGCAAAGTGATGGTGTTGCTCCATGAAACCGGGCAGCAGGATCGCGTGGCGTTGCAAGACTGTGTGCTCAGCCCGGTCAGCCCGGACCCGGCGCTGATCGCCGACAACCCGTTGAGCAAGATCCCCGCCCTGCGTCTGGCCGATGGCAATGTCATCCATGACAGCCGCGTGATCCTTGAATACCTCGACCAGCAGCACGTCGGCAATCCGCTGATCCCGCGTGAAGGCTCGGCGCGCTGGCGGCGTCTGACCCTGGCCTCGATGGCCGACGGGATCATGGACGCCTCGGTGATGGTGCGTTACGAAACCGTGCTGCGCCCGGTGGAAAAACACTGGGAGCAGTGGCTCGACGCGCAGCGCAACAAGATCCGTCGCGCCCTCGCCGTGCTGGAGAGCGAGGCAATTGCCGAACTGACCAGTCACTTCGACGTGGCTGCGATCAGCGTCGCCTGTGCACTGGGTTATCTGGATCTGCGCTTCCCGGACATGGACTGGCGTGCGGCCAATCCACAACTGGGCAACTGGTATTTTGAAGTGAGTCAGCGGCCGTCCATGGTCGCGACAATGCCCAAATCCTGATTCTGCGGCGCCTGTTCGGCCCCCTCCCGAGCAGGCTCACTCCTACAATTGACCGCATTCCCCTGTAGGAGTGAGCCTGCTCGCGATGGCACCACCTCGGTTGCAGTGGCAAAGCTGCAAGAATCAGTGTCAGCAAAACCGCTGCTTCCCTGCGCTCCTCTCTCAAGCCCACCCCGCTCATTCCACCACCCCCAGATCGAACTCCAGCGGCTTGGCCGGTTTCTGCGCGATCGCATACCAGTCCAGCCGGCGCGTCAGCACCATGAATACACCGAGCAGTCCGAACAGCAGCAACGAGCCCATCAGCAGCGCGTAATCCTCAGCGCTCAGCAATCCATAAAGCAGGCCATACAACGCTGCGAGCCCGGCGGAAAAACTCAAACCGTGGCGCACGCTGCGCAGCACATGGCAGACGTAAAAGCCGATCAACAACACGCAACCACTGGCCGAGAGCAGATACGCCAGGGCAAAACCGATGTGCTCGGACAGTGACAACAGCAACAGGTAGAAAAATGCCAGCGCCACACCGACCAGCGCGTACTGCACCGGGTGCACCGCGAGGCTCTTGAGTACTTCGAAGAGGAAGAAACCGGCGAAGGTCAGGACGATGAACAGCAAGGCGTATTTGATCGCCCGGTCGCTTTTCAGGTACTGATCGACCGGGTCGATGAAGCTGACGCCAAAGCTGCGACCGTTCAGCCCATCGCAGTCGCCGACGATGCAGCGGTCCATCGCCTCTTGCAGGTTGGTGGAGAAAAACGAGGTCTGCCATTCCGCGCTAAAACCCTCATCGTTGATCTCACGCTTGGCGGGCAGGAAGTTGCCAACGAAGCTTGGGTGCGGCCAGTTGGCCTTGAGGCTGACGCTGCTGGTCTTGCCCACCGGCAACACTTTTAGCGAGCCGGTGCCTTGCAGGCGCAGATCGAAGGCAAAGCTCAGTTGCGTAACTTTGCCGGTGTCCAGCGCTGGCAGGGTTACGTGCACGCCTTCACCGATCCAGCCCACTTCCGACCCCGGGACAAAGTCCAGGCGCTGGCCATCGACTTCCAGTTTCAGGGCGTTTTCGATGCCACGGATATCGCTGATACCGACCGCCAGGAATGGCGCGTCGAACTGGTAATCGGTGAAATTTTCCTTGATGCCCAACTGCGCCGGCAAGGCGAAATGGCCGTTGATTCGGTTGTCAGCGTGGAACAGGCGCGCCTCATAAATACCGCGCTTGCGCAGCTCGGTTTCCACCTGTCCGTCGAGTTCGAAACGCTCCGGCAGAAAGTACAAGCGCCCACGTTCTTCGCCGACTTCTTCGTAGCGCTGATTGGTTTTTTCGTTGGTCTTCCAGGTGCGCACGACCTTGCGATACGGCACCACCATCACCGGCCCGCTCAGCTGCTGGCTGTAGCTGGAGCTGCGGGCGATGTCATCGAGCACACCGTCGCGCAACTGTTGGCGCTCGTCGATGACGCCGTCGATCATCAGCAGCGGTATCAGCAACAGCAGGATCAGCAGAGCGATGGCGCCGAGCTTGATGGTCAGATTTCGGTTCATGGGACTCTCCCTGTTTGGATGGGGAGAGTCTGCTGAGGTGGTGTGGGGGGTTTATGGGGAAATTATGGAGATTGTGTGGAGAATGCGCCGGCCCTATCGCGAGCAGGCTCACTCCTACAATTTGAAATGCGATCACCTGTAGGAGTGAGCCTGCTCGCGATGGCCGCGACTCGGTCTCAAGGCAGGCGCAATGAAACTTCCACACCGCTTTCAACATTGCGAATGCTCAGTGATCCATCATGCAACTTGACCACTTCTTCAACGAAGTTAAGCCCCAACCCAGTGCTCTTGCGCCCACTGTCCGGGCGCGGCAATGAGTAAAACCGCTCGGTCAGGCGCGGCAAGGCGTAATCGGGAATCGGCGCGGTTTCGTTGAACAGTCGCACCTCGATCTGCTCGCCAACCCGCTCGGCACTCAAGCGCAACAAACCCTGCGCGGGAGTGAAATCCAGAGCATTTTCCAGCAGATTGCCCAACGCCTGACGCAGCAGAAACGGCTCGCCAATCAGCAACAGATCCTCGCCAATCGCTTGCTCGACACGCAGTTGCTTGCCCTCGATCCGCGCAGCCTGCGCCCGCAGCAACTCTGCGACCAACAGCGCCAGCGGCACTGCCACACGCTCTTCCAGGCCTTGACGTTGTTCGACCTGCGCCAGATTGAGCAAGCGTTCGATCAGCTGCTGCATCCGCGCGCTTTCGCTGTCGATGTTGCTGACAAAGCGCAGCCGCTGGAGGGGCGGCATATCGCTTTGCAGCAACTCCGACGCGCCACGAATCGCCGCCAACGGGCTTTTCAGTTCGTGGGTCAGCGTGTGCACATAGCGCTCGACGTAGGCTTTGCCCTCAAGCTGAGTGCGCATCTGCTCCACCGCAGTGGCGAGCTGTTGCAGTTCGCCGCCGCGATAATGCGGCACTTCCACGCGCCGGCCCTCGCTCACCGCCTGGGCATAACCGGTCAGCCGGTGCAGCGCGCGGCTCAGCCACCACGACAGCAACGCACCGAACAACAGACCGAGGCCGATCAGCGCGGCGCCGTAAACCAGCAAGCGCCGCTCGGTGCGATCGACGTAAGGCTGCAACGAGCTGTTCGGTTTGGCCACGGTGACCACGCCGATGATCTTGCCGTTGTCGCGGATCGGCGCGCCGACGTGCATCACCGAGGAGTTCGGATCGTCAGGGTCGCTGCGGCTCGAGCGCGCACCGTATTCGCCGCGCAAGGTCAGGTAGACGTCATTCCAGCGCGAGTAATCCTGGCCGACCGCGACGCCGCTGGAGTCGAGCACGACGATGCCTTTGGCGTCGGTCACGTAGATCCGGTGGTTGACCTGATTCTTCGGCAAGCCCCAGATCGTCGCCTGCGGCTGGCGCTCGCCATAGGCGCGCAGCAATTGCGGCCAGCGGTTCTCGCTGAGGGTGCCGGCCTTGAAGTCGTCGCGCAGGATCTCCGCCATCAGGTTGGCGGTGTCGACCAGGGTTTCTTCGGTGGACTGGCGCACGCCGGGGCGGATTTCTTCCATTACCGTGTTGAGCACGAAATACCCGGTCAGGCCGACGAACAGCACATACACCAGAAAAATCCGCAGTCCCAGCGACATCAGCTGTGCCCCGGGCTGTAGCTGTAGCCGAGGCCGCGATGGGTCTGGATCGGCTCGGCGTCGGCGCGCACCAGACGCAGTTTGGCGCGCACGCTTTTGATGTGGCTGTCGATGCTGCGCTCGTAACCGGCGTCGGCGGCCACGCCCAGTGCGTCGAGCAGTTGCTCGCGGCTGAACACCCGCTCGGGTTGTTCGAGCAGGCATTGCAACAGACGGAATTCGTGACGGGTCAGGCTCAAGATCTGGCCGCGATAGATGATCTGCACCCGATCGGCATCGATACGAAACAGTGCCGAAGCACCTTCGACCGCCGGGCGCGGCGCCATGCGTTTGAGGATGGCCTTCACCCGAGCGGCAACTTCACGCGGGCTGAACGGTTTGACCACGTAATCGTCGGCGCCGATTTCCAGGCCGACCACGCGATCGATCTCGGCATCCCGTGCGCTGAGAAACAGCACCGGCACTTCGCTGAAACGCCGCAGCTGTTTGCAGGTCTCGAAGCCGCTGATGTCCGGCAGGCCGATGTCGAGAATGATCAGATCGGCCGGCGTCTGCCGCTGATGATCCAGCGCCGCCGCGCCGAGGCTCAGCCATGTGGTGCTGAAGCCTTCGCCCTGCAGGGCGAAAATCAGCGTATCGGCAATCGCCGCTTCGTCTTCGACAATCAGGATATGAGGCATGGCGTCCGAGCCCGTGGGTTAAGTGCGCGAACGGTGCCCCAAGCCTGACGTTACGTCAATGAGACCACTTAGCAGTCCGGCTTGTCGGCGGTGAAGCGCCGCGCCGGATTCACTGCTGCGCCAAACTCACGCAAGGCCTTGGCACCGATCAGCAACGGATAGTTGAAGTGGCTGCGGTCGGTCAGGTTGACCTCAACGGTGCGCTTGACGTTGCCCAGACACAGTTCCAGATCGACCACCGGGCGCTTGGCGACGTCGGTGCTTTCGCCCTCGTCCTCTTCGTCCGAACGGCTCTTGATCTTGCTGATTCGCGCAACCTTGTGTTCGTAGACCTTGTTGCTGGCGTCCTTGGTGGCGAGGCGGAAACGCACCCAGTCGTCGCCATCGCGGGTGAAGGTTTCGATGTCCTTGGCCGACAGCGAGGCGGTCAGCGCACCGGTGTCCATCTTGGCCTTGAGCACTTCACCGCCGATTTCCGGCAGCGCGATGTATTCGTAGCGCCCGTACAGGGTCGGCTCGGCGGCCATGACCGGCAGGGCGACTAGGGCAAACAGTGCAAGGAGGGATTTCACGTAAGGGGCTTCCTTGGAAATTGAAGGGCGGCAGGCTGGGATTTTAGACACCCGTTGAGTCATTCGTTCGCTTCCCGGACCGCTTCGCGAGCAGGCTCGCTCCCACATTGAAATGCATTCCCCTGTGGGAGCGAGCCTGCTCGCGAAGAGGCCGGCAGCTTCAACACGACTCTTGAGCCAAGCATACCGACCAAAAAGTGAAACATTCGTCACCACCGATTTGGCCTGTCGCGCGAAGCTGCTTATCATGGCCCGCCCCTGACACTTCATAGAGTTGCCTATGCGCCGCCTGCTCACCGGCTGTTTCGTCACCCTGCTGCTGTTGCTCAACACCCTGATCCTGATCGGGCCGTTGATGGTGTTTGCCTTGCTCAAACTGATCGCACCAGGACGCTGGCGCGATCATGCGTCCGCGGCGGTGATGTGGATTGCCGAGACCTGGGCCGAGATCGACAAGCTGATCTTCCAGCTGTGCATTCCGACGCAGTGGGACATTCGCGGCGGCGACGATTTGCGTCGCGACACTTCCTATCTGGTGGTCAGCAACCATCAATCGTGGGTCGACATCCCCGCGCTGATCCAGACCCTCAACCGGCGCACACCGTTCTTCAAGTTCTTCCTCAAGAAAGAGCTGATCTGGGTGCCGTTCCTCGGTCTGGCGTGGTGGGCGCTGGATTACCCGTTCATGAAGCGCTACACCAAGGCCTTTTTGGCGAAGAACCCGGAATTGGCGGGCAAGGATCTGGAGATCACCAAAGCCGCCTGCGAGCTGTTCAAGCGCCAGCCAGTGACGGTGGTGAATTATCTGGAAGGCACGCGTTACACCCTGGCGAAAAGCACACAGCAGACTTCACCGTTCAATCACCTGCTCAAACCCAAAGCCGGTGGCGTGGCCTTTGTATTGGCGGCGATGGGCGAACAGCTTGATGCCATGCTCGACGTGACGGTGGTGTATCCGCAAGAGAAGATTCCGGGGTTTTGGGATCTGATCAGCGGCAACGTGCCGCGGGTCATCATCGACATCAAGACCCGCGAACTCGATCCCGCGCTGTGGCAGGGCGATTACGAGAAAGACCCGGTATTTCGCGAACGCGTCCAGAACTGGGTCAACCAGCTCTGGACCGAGAAAGATCAGCGCATCGCCGAATTGCGCAACGAGCGCCGTTGACTCAGCTGCCGGTGCCGGTGCCCCAGATATTGCCCAGGCTGCTCAGCAGCGAACCGCCGACACCCTGCTGACCGAGGTATTGCAGGAGCACCGGGGCAAACTGGCCGATCATGCCGCTGTCCATGCCCAGCGCACTGAACGCATTGTTCAGGTCGTTGCTGTCTTTCACATTGCCCAACGCATTTTCAAGACCCGCCGACTTTCCGGACGAACCGAGCAACGCACCCAACGCCGCCAGATTGCCGCTGCCACCGGACAGCTTGTCGATGCCTGGCACTTCCTTGGCCAGTTGCGAATAGTCGGTGCTGCTCAACTGATTCTTCGCCAGGCCCAGCATTGCACTGGTGCCGCCCACCGCTTGCTCCGGCGTCACGTCCAGTGCACTCAAGGCGCTGAGCAAGCCGGCAGTTTCCGAAGTCGGCGCCGCCGCAGCGGCCTTGTCGCCACCCTGCATGCCCGATACCGCACCGGCCACGTCGTTCAGGCTGAAACCGGCAAACACCGGGCCGGCGGCCAAGGTCAGGAGCGATGCCAAGGCAAAACCGCGTGAAATCTTCATTCAGACATCCTCTGGGGAAAAGCTGCCACCGGACAACGGCGACGAAACTGGCGGTTTGACCGGGGATCGGGTGGCATGTTCCGGGTTGCAGGTCCATTTTCAGACACGGTCCGTCGAGAAAATGTGAAAAGCACGAAAAAAAAACGGCGACCCTGAGGTCGCCGTTTTGCGTTGCGGTAAAACCCTACGCCGCACTGAACAACTTGTGCGGATCAATCACAAACTTCTTCGGCACGCCCGCATCGAACTCGCCATAACCTTCAGGCGCCTGATCGAGGCTGATCACCTGCACACCCACCACTTCGGCAATGTTGATGCGATCCCACATGATCGCCTGCATCAACTGGCGGTTGTACTTCATCACCGGGGTCTGGCCGGTGTGGAAGCTGTGGGATTTCGCCCAGCCCAGACCGAAACGAATGCTCAGGCTGCCCATTTTTGCGGCGGCGTCGACGGCACCCGGATCTTCGGTGACATACAGGCCCGGGATACCGATCTTGCCGGCAACACGGACGACGCCCATCAGTGAGTTGAGCACCGTGGCCGGGGCTTCGGCCTTGACGCCGTCGTGGCCGTGGCCGCGGGCTTCGAAGCCGACGCAGTCGACCGCGCAGTCGACTTCCGGCTCGCCAAGCAGTGCAGCGATCTGTTCGTGCAGCGGGGTGTCCTTGGACAGGTCGACAATTTCAAAACCCTGAGCCTTGGCGTGGGCCAGGCGGATGGTGTTGACGTCGCCGATGATCACCACCGCCGCGCCGAGCAGACGTGCCGAAGCGGCAGCGGCCAGGCCGACCGGGCCGGCGCCGGCAATGTACACAGTGCTGCCCGGGCCGACGCCAGCAGTGACCGCGCCGTGGTAACCGGTCGGGAGGATGTCGGAGAGGCAGGTCAGGTCGCGGATTTTCTCCATCGCCTTGTCGCGGTCCGGCAGTTTCAACAGGTTGAAGTCGGCGTATGGCACCAGCACGTATTCGGCCTGGCCGCCGGTCCAGTCGCCCATGTCGACGTAACCGTAAGCGCCACCGGCACGGGCCGGGTTGACGGTCAGGCAGACGCCGGTGTGTTGCTCCTTGCAGGAACGGCAGCGCCCGCAAGCCACGTTGAACGGCACCGAAACCAGATCGCCGATCTTCAGGTTTTCGACGTCGGAGCCTTTCTCAATGACCTCGCCGGTGATTTCGTGACCCAGCACCAGACCGGTCTGCGCCGTGGTACGGCCGCGCACCATGTGCTGGTCGGAGCCGCAGATATTGGTGGAAACCACACGCAGGATCACACCGTGTTCGATCTTCCTGCCGCGCGGGTCCTGCATTTTCGGATAGTCGATTTTCTGTACTTCGACCTTGCCAGCGCCGAGATACACCACACCACGATTGCCAGACATGCCATCACCTCTATATTTGTTGTTGGGTAGAGAGTGGATTGAGCTTCAAGCGGCAAGCTACAAGCCGCAAGAAGTGTGCTGACCGCTTTGTCTTGCGGCTTAAAGCTTGCAACTTGAAGCTGTTGTTAAAGAACGACGGTGCGATTGGCATTGAGAAACACTCTGCGCTCAATGTGATACCCAACCGCCCGCGCCAGTGTCAGGCCTTCGATATCGCGCCCCTTGGCAATCAGATCCTCGGGATAATGACTGTGATCCACCGCCTCGACGCCCTGGGCAATGATCGGCCCTTCATCCAGATCGTTATTGATGTAATGCGCCGTCGCGCCAACCAGCTTCACACCCTTGTTGTAGGCCTGGTGATACGGCTTGGCGCCCTTGAAGCCCGGCAGCAGCGAGTGGTGAATGTTGATCGCCTTGCCATCGAGCTTGCGGCACAGCTCCGGTGACAGCACCTGCATGTAGCGGGCGAGGATCACCAGTTCGGCGCCGGATTCTTCGATCACTTGCCAGACCTGCCGCTCCTGCGCCGGCTTGTCGTTGGGGTCGAGCGGGAAATGGTAGTAGGGAATCTGGTGCCAGTCGGCCAATGGCTTGAGATCCGGATGGTTGGAGACCACCGCGGCCACATCCATCGACAACTGGCCGATGCGCTGGCGATAGAGCAAGTCGTTGAGGCAGTGATCGGCCTTGGACACCATGATCACCACTTTCGGCCGGTAGTTCGGCGCAGTCAGCTCGAACACCATGCCAAAAGCCTGCCCGCGCTCGGCCAGGCCGGCGCGGAAGGATTGCTCGTCGAAGCCGTCGGGCTGGCGGAATTCCACACGAATGAAAAAGCGCCCGGAGAGACGGTCGTCGAACGAATGGTGCTCAGTGACGTAACAGCCCTGCTCGAACAGAAAACGCGTGACCGCGTCCACGGTGCCGAGGACGCTGGGGCAGTCGGCGGTCAGAATCCATGTGTCTGGGGCGCGGCTCATGGTGCGGTGACTCCTGTTCATTGTGCGGGGTGTCAGGTTTTTCCCTCACCCTAGCCCTCTCCCAGAGGGAGAGGGGACTGACCGAGGTGTTCTTTCGAGCTACGCCGACGTGAAATACCGAGTCGTACTCAAGAGCAATTTCGAGCGAGACTCAAATCTCCCATACACCAGAGATCGGCTCCCTTTCCCCCTCTCCCCCCTGGGGGAGAGGGCTGGGGTGAGGGGGAAAAAATCTCCAGCCCTACACGCAAGCAAGCTCAACACAATTCACTTCAAGCCTGAACACTAAGGCCGTACTCAGCCGACGCATCCTGCAACCACAACCACCAGTAATCCGAGAAGCTGCGACGGATCAGCAATTCCCAGGTGTCTTCGGCCGTATGGCGAATCATCAGCTGCGATTTGGCGAACACCGTGCCGACCGCTTTGCCGACCGGGAAGTTGTTCGGGTGCACGTCGTAGCTGGTCGACTTCATCAGCACCTGACGCACGTTCGGCCCGCTCAGTTCGAGCAGTTGCTGGCCGCCGCTGACGTTGACGATTGCGATGTGCAGGTCGCCCAGCGCTTCGCGCAGTTGCTGCTCGGCGGCGAACTCTTCACCGCTGGGCACGATCAGCAGCCATTCGTCCGGCCCCATCCATTGCAGGCTGGTTTCACCTTTGACGACGACGCTGAGGGCGCCGGGCAGTTCAATGCCCAGCGCCTTGTGCACACCGGCGGCGAAGGCGGCATCGTGGCCATCGCCACGAAGGGTCAGGTGGCCGAGGAGTTTTTTCTCACGCACGATCACGCCGGCGTTCTTGCGGCCCTTGCCGACCAGGCTGGCGAGGTCGGCATGGTGCAGCGACGACTCGGCGCGGGCGCCGGTGGTCGGACGTTGCTGGTACACATTGGCTGTGGTCATAAAGCACCTTTGGATTCTTTTGGTTGCGGTGGTGGCTGCACTACCGTCATCGCCAGCAGGCTGGCTCCCACATTCGACCGCGTTCCCCTGTGGGAGCTAGCCTGCTAGCGATTGGCAGCAGCGCCACAGGGTTCGGTTCGAAGTCGTCAGATGTTCTGCCGCTCGCCCTTCGGATCGAAGAACACCGAAGAAACGATTTCCGCCTCGATCACGCTGCCATCGGCCAGCGGCGCAAACACCCGCTCGCCCATGCGCTTGAGACCGCCCTTGACCACACCCATGGCAAACGAATAACCGAGGGAGTTGTGCGCGTAGCTGGAGGTCACGTGGCCAACCATGCTCATCGGGATCGCCTGCTTGGTGTTGAACACCAGCTGCGCACCTTCCGGCAGCCATTTGGTCGGATCGATCGGTTTCAGGCCGACCAGCTGCTTACGCTGATCACGCACGCAATCTTCGCGGTTCATGCCGCGCTGGCCGATCCACGAGAATGGTTTGGTGCGACCCACACACCAGCCCATGTTCAGGTCGTCCGGGGTCATCGAGCCGTCGGTGTCCTGGCCGACGATGATGAAACCCTTCTCGGCGCGCAGCACGTGCATGGTTTCGGTGCCGTACGGGGTCAGGTTGTACTGCTTGCCGGCCTCGACGATTTTTTCCAGCACGCCCATCGCATAGTCGGCCTGGACGTTGACTTCGTACGACAGCTCGCCGGTGAACGAGATGCGGAACACCCGCGCCGGCACGTCACCCACGAGACCTTCTTTCCAGGTCATGAACGGGAACGCTTCGTTGCTCAGGTCGATATCGGTCACGGCACTGAGCAGCTTGCGGCTGTTCGGCCCGGACAGGGTCATGGTCGCCCAGTGGTCGGTGACCGAGGTGAAGTAGACCTTCATCTGCGGCCATTCGGTCTGGTGGTACAGCTCCAGCCATTGCAGTACGCGGGCAGCGCCACCGGTGGTGGTGGTCATGACGAAATGGTTGTCGGCCAGACACGCCGTGACACCGTCGTCGAAGACCATGCCGTCTTCCTTGCACATCAAACCGTAACGCGCCTTGCCCACGTCGAGCTTGGTCCAGGCGTTGGTGTACACGCGGTTGAGGAACTCGCGGGCATCCGGGCCTTGAATGTCGATCTTGCCGAGGGTCGAGGCATCGAGCAGGCCGACGCTGTCGCGCACGGCTTTGCATTCGCGCTTGACCGCGGCGTGCAGGTCTTCGCCGTTTTTCGGGAAATACCATGGACGCTTCCACTGCCCGACGTCTTCGAACTCGGCGCCGTTCTTCACATGCCAGGCATGCAGCGCGGTGTAGCGCACCGGTTCAAAAATGTGCCCACAGTGACGACCGGCCACGGCGCCGAAGGTCACCGGCGTGTAGTTCGGGCGGAACATCGTGGTGCCCATCTGCGGGATGGTCACGTTCAAGGAGCGTGCGGCAATCGCCAGACCGTTGACGTTGCCGAGCTTGCCCTGATCGGTGCCGAAGCCCAGCGCGGTGTAGCGCTTGACGTGCTCGACCGACTCGAAACCTTCACGGGTCGCCAGTTCGATGCCACCGGCGGTGACGTCGTTCTGCAGGTCAACGAACTGCTTCGGCGCACGTGCCGAGTTTTTCTCGTGGGGCACCTGGAACAGCGCCAGCGTCGGTTCTTCGACGCGGCTCAAGGCTTTCGGCAGCACGCCTTCGACAGTCTGGAAACCGGCTTCAGCAGCAGCGCGCACGCCACCTTCGAAACCGTCAGCCAGAGAATCGCCGAGGGCATAAACGCCGTTGACGCCACCCACGCACACGCGTTTCTGCGGCGCCTCTCCCGGTACGAAACCAAGGATGTCTTCACGCCAGATCGGCTTGCCGCCCAGGTGAGAAGCCAAGTGCACCACCGGGCTGTAACCACCGGAACTGGCAACCAGATCGCAGTCGAGCCATTCGCCCGGGCTGGTTACGGCATGCGCTTTCACATCAATCGCCGCAACACGGGCAGCGGTCACGCGCTTGCTGCCACGCGCTTCGATCACAGCGCTGCCGGTGAGGATGCGAATGCCTTTGGCGCGCGCTTCTTCCACCAGCGCACCGCGCGGATTGCTGCGGGCATCGGCGATGGCCACCACTTGCAGACTCGCATCGAGCCAGTCCAGCGCCACACGATAGGCGTGATCGTTGTTGGTCGACAGCAGCAGTTTTTTGCCCGGCGCCACGCCATAGCGACGCACGTAAGTCGACACCGCACCGGCAAGCATGTTGCCCGGCACGTCGTTGTTGCCGTAGACCAGCGGACGCTCGTGCGCGCCGGTCGCCAGCACCACACGCTTGGCGCGGACACGGTGGATGCGCTGACGCACCTGTCCGATCGGCGCGCGGTCACCGAGGTGATCGGTGAGGCGTTCGTGAATGGTCAGGAAGTTGTGGTCGTGGTAGCCGTTGACTGTGGCGCGCGGCAACAGCAGCACGTCCGGGGTGTTCTTCAATTCAGCGATGACACTGGCGACCCATTCCATCGCCGGTTTGCCGTCGAGGCTTTCGCGGGAATCAAGCAGGCTGCCGCCGAACTCCTCCTGCTCATCGGCCAGAATCACGCGGGCACCGCTGCGCGCAGCGGCCAGGGCAGCGGCGAGACCGGCCGGGCCAGCGCCAACGATCAGCACGTCGCAGTGCTGGTTCATGTAGTCGTAGGTGTCCGGATCGTTCTCGGTCGGCGAACGGCCGAGCCCGGCAGCCTTGCGGATGTACTTCTCGTAAGTCATCCAGAACGATTGCGGGTACATGAAGGTTTTGTAGTAGAAACCCGGCGGCATCAGCTTGCCGCCGACCTTGCCGAGAATCCCCATCATGTCGTTGTTGACGCTCGGCCAGCCGTTGGTGCTGGTCGCGACCAGACCTTGGTACAACGCCTGTTGCGTGGCGCGCACGTTGGGAATCTGCGTGGCTTCGGTGGCGCCGATCTGCAGAATCGCGTTCGGCTCTTCGGCACCGGCGGCGAAGATGCCGCGCGGACGCGAATACTTGAAGCTGCGGCCGATGATATCGACGCCGTTGGCAATCAGCGCGGCGGCCAGGGTGTCACCCTCGAAACCTTTGTAGGTCTGGCCGTTGAAGGTGAAGCTCAGCACTTTGTTGCGGTCGATCCGTCCACCGTTGGACAGGCGATTGGTCTGGCTCATACCTTCTCTCCCAGCGCCGTCGTGGCGGTTTTTGCAGTACCAGCCTTGTCGGTGAATTGTGGCTTCTCGCCGATCTTGTAGCTCTCGAGAATCTCGTAGGTCACAGTGTCGCGGGTGACGTTGAAGTACTGCCGGCAACCGGCGACGTGGTCCCACAGTTCGTGGTGCAGACCGCGCGGGTTATCGCGGAAGAACATGTAGTCGCCCCACTCCTCATCGGTGCAGGCGCCTGGATCCAGTGGACGCGGAATATGCGCCTGGCCGGATGCGTGGAATTCCTCTTCGGAGCGCAGTTCGCCGCAGTGAGGACAGAAGATGTGCAACATAGGGATTTCTCCTGTTAGTGGGCGACGGCAGCAGCGCCATGTTCATCGATCAACGCACCGTTGTGAAAACGGTCGATGGAAAACGGGGCGGCCAGCGGGTGCATTTCACCCTTGGCCAGACTCGCGGCAAACACGTTGCCCGAGCCAGGTGTCGCCTTGAAGCCACCGGTGCCCCAACCGCAGTTGAAGAACATGTTCGGTACCGGGGTTTTCGAAATGATCGGGCAGGCGTCCGGAGTGGTGTCGACGATGCCGCCCCACTGGCGGTTCATGCGCACGCGGGACAACACCGGGAACATCTCGACGATCGCTTGCACGGTGTGTTCGATCACCGGGTACGAACCACGCTGGCCATAGCCGTTGTAGCCGTCGATACCGGCGCCGATCACCAGGTCGCCCTTGTCGGACTGGCTGATGTAACCGTGCACGGCGTTGGACATGATCACGCTGTCGATAATCGGTTTGATCGGCTCGGACACCAGCGCTTGCAGCGGGTGGGATTCGATCGGCAGACGGAAACCGGCGAGCTTGGCCATGTGCCCGGAGTTACCGGCAGTGACCACACCGACGCGCTTGGCGCCGATGAAACCCTTGTTGGTTTCGACGCCGATGCACACACCGTTTTCCTTGCGGAAACCGATCACTTCGGTCTGCTGGATCAGGTCCACGCCCAAGGCATCGGCGGCACGGGCAAAGCCCCAGGCCACGGCATCGTGACGGGCCACGCCGCCGCGACGCTGCACGGTAGCGCCCATCACTGGGTAACGGGTGTTCTTCGAGCAGTCGAGGTACGGAATCTCGTCCGCCACTTGCTTGGCGTTGAGCAGCTCACCATCAACGCCGTTGAGGCGGTTGGCGCTGACCCGACGCTCGGAATCACGGATGTCCTGCAGGGTGTGGCACAGGTTGTAGACGCCACGCTGGGAGAACATCACGTTGTAGTTGAGGTCCTGCGACAGGCCTTCCCACAATTTCATCGCGTGTTCGTAAAGGTGCGCCGACTCGTCCCACAGGTAGTTGGAACGGACGATGGTGGTGTTGCGCGCGGTATTACCGCCGCCCAGCCAGCCCTTCTCGACCACCGCGACGTTGGTGATGCCGTGTTCTTTCGCCAGGTAATAGGCGGTCGCCAGACCGTGCCCGCCACCGCCGACGATGACCACGTCGTAGACTTTTTTCGGCGTGGGCGTGCGCCACATGCGCTGCCAGTTTTCGTGGTGGCTGAGCGAGTGTTTGAAGAGGCCGAAGCCCGAATAGCGTTGCATAGTCATTTACTCCAGAACGCTCAGCGATAAACCGGGAAGTCTGCACACAGGGCCGACACCTGCTGCGCGACATTGGCCTCGACATCGGCGTCACCGAGGTTGTCGAGGATGTCGCAGATCCAGCCGGCGAGGGTTTCGCACTGGCTGACCTTGAAGCCACGGGTGGTCACTGCCGGAGTGCCGATGCGCAGGCCCGAGGTCACGAACGGCGACTGCGGGTCGTTCGGCACGGCGTTCTTGTTCACGGTGATGTGAGCGCGGCCGAGGGCAGCATCAGCGTCCTTGCCGGTCAGGCCCTGACGGATCAGGCTGACCAGGAACAAATGGTTATCGGTGCCGCCGGACACTACATCGTAGCCACGTTTGATGAACACGCTGGCCATCGCCTGAGCGTTGTCGATCACTTGTTGCTGATAGGCCTTGAAGCCTGGCTCCAGCGCTTCCTTGAAGCACACCGCCTTACCGGCGATGACGTGCATCAGCGGGCCACCCTGGGCACCGGGGAATACTGCGGCGTTGAGCTTCTTTTCGATCTCTTCGTTGGACTTGGCCAGGATCAGCCCACCGCGTGGACCGCGCAGAGTCTTGTGGGTAGTGGTGGTCACCACGTCGGCGTACGGCAGCGGGTTCGGGTACAGACCGGCGGCGACCAGACCGGCGACGTGGGCCATGTCGACGAACAGCAGCGCACCGACCTTATCGGCGATCTGACGGAAGCGCGGAAAATCCAGAGTCTTCGAGTAAGCGGAGAAACCGGCGACGATCATTTTCGGCTTGGATTCGACGGCGAGACGCTCGACCTCGTCGTAATCGATCAGCCCGGTGTCGGTGTTGATACCGTACTGCACGGCGTTGTAGAGCTTGCCCGAGGACGACACTTTCGCGCCGTGGGTCAAATGGCCGCCGTGGGCCAGGCTCATGCCGAGGATGGTGTCGCCCGGCTGGATCAGCGCCAGGTACACCGCGCTGTTGGCCGACGAACCGGAGTGCGGCTGGACGTTGGCGTAATCGGCGCCGAACAGTTGCTTGGCGCGTTCGATCGCCAGCGCTTCGACCTTATCGACATGCTCGCAGCCACCGTAGTAGCGCTTGCCCGGATAGCCTTCAGCATATTTGTTGGTCAGGCCACTGCCTTGCGCCTGCATGACGCGCTTGCTGGTGTAGTTCTCCGACGCGATCAGCTCGATGTGATCTTCCTGACGTTGCTCCTCGGCATTCATCGCCGCCAGCAGTGCATCGTCGTAACCCTGGATCTGGTCTTGCTTGCTGAACATCGCGTCTCTCCCAGCGGCATCTGTGCGCCATTCGTCTCGGTAAGGCACCGGCAATCGCAGCGGTGCCCTTTGATGCGATGGTATGACCGGCACAGACAGCTCAAATGCCTGCGCGCGCCACGCAAAGGTGCGTTTACGACATGGCTGGAAATCACTTGTTGAACTTGCACAGATCCCCTGTAGGAGTGAGCCTGCTCGCGATAGCGGTGGATCAGTTGACGCCTGTGCTGGCTGATCCACCGCTATCGCGAGCAGGCTCACTCCTACAAGGGATATGCGGTGATTTGACGGATAAGCAGCAGCATCAAGAAATGCGCGGGGTAAAGCGCATACGCCCAGCGCCGCATCGGTGGCGGCTGAAGATGTCGCCCATGTCGCAACAGGAACATCCCCAGCATTGGCGCCAACAGACAAACCGCCAGACCGACAATCGCCACGTGATTGCCGAACCGCGCCGATTCGAGCAATACCTGCCATTGATTGGCGGCGAGACAGATCAGGCCCGGCAGCAGAGCGAAATACCAGGGACAACGAAACACCAGCAGCATCGCCAAAGGCAGCAGAACGCCAAAAAAACCAAACATCAGTCGTTCTGAAAAAACCGCAGCGGCCACCAACGCAGCGGCTGCCAGCAGTCGCGATACCGAAGAGGAGTCCTGCCAACCGCGCGCCACCAACAACCCCAGCGCCAGCGTCGGCATCACGTTCAACGTGTCAGGATCAGCAATGTACAAGCGATACGGAATTTCACTGACGGCGCTGAACAACAACAACCAGCCCAGATAGCGCCACTCCATTTTTCGCGAACCGTCGCGCGAAAGATTCGCCGCCATCGCCAGGCAAAACCACGGAAAGGCCAGTCGCCCCGGCACGTACAGCCAATCGGCGGAAAAGCCGGCATATCGCAGGTGATCGAGGACCATACTCAATAGCGCCAGCCACTTGAGCAGATCCAGCGCACCGTCGCGTCGGCTCAGGTGCATAATCGGCCCATAAACTGGTAATTTCCTGCACCCGACATCGCATGTGCTCCCCGGAAGATCTTCGGTAAAGTGCGCATCTTCATTGACCACGAGCCTTCACAAGAGTCTCGATTACGGAAGCCGGCCATGACCGACAAGAGCCAACAATTCGCCAGCGACAACTATTCCGGTATCTGCCCGGAAGCCTGGGCTGCCATGGAACAGGCCAACCACGGCCACCAGCGCGCCTATGGGGACGATGAATGGACCGCCCGCGCGGCCGATCATTTCCGCAACCTGTTCGAAACCGACTGCGAAGTGTTCTTCGCCTTCAACGGCACCGCCGCCAACTCGCTGGCCCTGTCGTCGCTGTGCCAGAGTTACCACAGCGTGATCTGCTCGGAAACCGCCCACGTCGAAACCGACGAATGCGGCGCCCCGGAATTTTTCTCCAACGGTTCGAAACTGCTGATCGCCGGCACCGAAAACGGCAAGATCACTCCGCAGTCGATCCGCGAAGTCGCGCTCAAGCGCCAGGACATTCACTACCCGAAACCGCGTGTGGTGACCCTGACCCAGGCCACTGAAGTCGGCAGCGTCTACACCCCGGAAGAAGTCCGCGCGATCAGCGCCACCTGCAAGGAGCTGGGCCTGCATCTGCACATGGACGGCGCGCGGTTTTCCAACGCTTGCGCGTTCCTCGGCTGCTCGCCGGCTGATCTGACCTGGAAGGCCGGCGTCGATGTGCTGTGCTTCGGCGGCACGAAAAACGGCATGGCGGTGGGCGAGGCGATCCTGTTCTTCAACCACAAACTGGCCGAAGACTTCGATTACCGCTGCAAACAGGCCGGGCAACTGGCGTCGAAAATGCGCTTCCTGTCGGCGCCCTGGGTCGGCATTCTGGAAAACGGCGCCTGGCTCAAATACGCCCGCCACGCCAACCACTGCGCGCAACTGCTGGCCGAGCTGGTCAGCGATATTCCCGGCGTCGAGCTGATGTTCCCGGTCCAGGCCAACGGCGTGTTCCTGCAACTGTCGGAACCGGCCATCGCCGCGCTGACTGCGAAGAACTGGCGCTTCTACACCTTCATCGGCAAGGGCGGCGCACGCTTCATGTGCTCGTGGGACACCGAAGAAGAGCGCGTGCGCGAACTGGCGCGTGACATTCGCGAAGTGATGTCGGCCTGACGCAAAGCAAAAAGCCCCTCATCGGAACGCCGCCCGCCTAGCCCTCTCCCAGAGGGAGAGGGGACTGATTGGGGGGAGGCTCAAGCATTGCGCCGACCTGAACGTGAAGTGTTGAATCCATAATCGACACGGTGTCTCAGGTCGGTGAGAGCGACAGACACCTCGGTCGGCCCCCTCTCCCTCTGGGAGAGGGCTGGGGTGAGGGGCGAGCCGGACGCCGAAGCCCGCCTCACTCAGAACTCAATCCGCACATCACCTTTAGGCACGCTGCAGCAAGAAAGGATGAAACCCTCGGCCTCGTCATCCTCGGTAATCCCGCCGTTGTGCTCCATCTCCACTTCGCCACCGAGCTTCATCACCTTGCACGTTCCGCAAATGCCCATGCCGCAGGCTTTCGGAATCATCAGGCCGAGCTTGGCGGCGGCTGCGTGGACGGTTTCGCCCGGGCCGACGCGGATGCTCTTGCCGGAGGCGGTGAATTCGACTTGATGCAGATCCGCCGCGTCGATTTCCGGCGCATCGGCTGCCTGTTCGGCCTGTTCCACCGCGTCGGCACGCGCTTCCGGTGGCGTAGCGCCGAAAGATTCCTCGTGATAACGCGACATGTCGTAGCCGGCGTTTTCCAGCAGGCGCTTGACTGCGGTCATGTACGGCGTCGGGCCGCAGCAGAACACTTCGCGTTCGAGGAAGTCCGGCACCATCAGCTCAAGCATCTTGTGGTTGAGGTAGCCGCGATAACCGGCCCATGGCTCACCGAGGCCATGTTTCTCGCAGATCAGGTGCAGGCTGAAGTTGTCGATCCGCGACGCCATGTGTTCCAGCTCGCGGTGATAAATGATGTCTTTTGGCGAGCGCGCGCTGTGGATAAAGGTCATGTCGACGTTGGCGTTGGTGTCGTAGAACCAGCGCGCCATCGACATGCACGGGGTGATACCGACGCCACCGCTGAGGTACAGAACTTTCGGGCTCGGGAAATCGATGGCATTGAACAACCCGACCGGGCCATGCACCGCCAGCTCCTGCCCCTCGTGAAGGGTATCGTGCAGCCAGTTGGACACCTTGCCGCCCGGCACGCGCTTGATGGTTACCGAAAAGCTGTACGGCACCGAGGGCGAGCTGGAAATGGTGTATGAGCGCATGACCGGCTGGCCTTCGATTTCCAACTCCAGGGTGACGAACTGCCCCGGCTTGAAAAAGTACATGATCGGCTGATCGGCCATGAAGCAGAAGGTGCGCACATCCCAGGTTTCCTGGATGACTTTGACGCAACGGACAATGTGTCGGCCATTGGCCCAGGTCTGGGTGGTGACAGGATTCAGGAAGCTGTTGGACATGCTGTTCTCCACGGCCGACTGTCGGCCTCATGTCGGCGATTCTGCGTATAGCGCGGACCGCGCGTTTACCTATCCGCGACATTGACATACTTATCGCGACCAGCCCTTGAACACCGGGGCTTGCGCGTCGGGAACAGATTGCACCATGTCGCCCATGGATAAGGTTCGGGGCAGCGCCGGCCCCACACTCGCCCCAACACAAGACGACTTCTTTACACCTTGCGTAGCAACCGTTTTGCAGCACACCTGATCAGCCACTTTCGCCGGCCACGCAGAGGGCCATGAGGATTACATCGATGGACGTCACCGCAAAAATCAGCCTGGGCGATCCGCTGGAACCCGCACGCAAGGCCACCGCCCAAATGCTCCAGGAACGCGAGCGGACCTTTTCCCTGCCGCAGCCGTTCTACAGCGACGAGCGCCTGTTCGATATCGACATGCAGGAGATCTTTCAGAAAGAGTGGTTGATCGCCGGCATGACCTGCGAAATCCCGGCCAAGGGCAACTACCTGACCCTGCAGGTCGGCAAGAACCCGATCATCGTCATTCGTGGCGCCGAAGGCGTGGTGCACGCGTTCCATAACGTCTGCCGCCACCGTGGCTCGCGCCTGTGCACCAGTGAAAAAGGCAAGGTCGCCAAACTGGTCTGCCATTACCACCAGTGGACGTACGAACTGGACGGTCGCCTGCTGTTCGCCGGCACCGAGATGGGCGCTGACTTCGACATGAAGCAGTACGGCCTCAAACCGGTGAATGTGAAAACCGCCGGCGGCTACATCTTCATCAGCCTGGCCGAGAATCCGCCGGCCATCGATGACTTCCTGTCGACGCTCAACCATTACATGGAACCGTACGACATGGAGAACACCAAGGTGGCGATCACCACCACCTTGATGGAAAAGGCCAACTGGAAGCTGGTGCTGGAAAACAACCGCGAGTGCTACCACTGCAACGCGTCGCACCCGGAACTGCTGAAAACCCTGCTGGAATGGGACGACGTCACCGATCCGCGCGCCGATCAGGCATTCAAGGACCACGTCGCCGCCTCCGCCGCGGCTTGGGAAGCCGAGAAGATTCCGTACGCCCACGCCAGTTTTGGCCTGCGCAACCGCATCGTGCGCATGCCGCTGCTCAAGGGCACCGTGTCGATGACCCTCGATGGCAAGCAGGGCTGCGCCAAATTGATGGGCCGGATCAAGAACCCGGACCTGGGTTCGATGCGCATCCTGCACCTGCCGCATTCGTGGAACCACTGCATGGGCGACCACATCATCGTCTTCACTGTATGGCCGATCAGCGCCCAGGAAACCATGGTCACCACCAAATGGCTGGTGCACAAGGATGCCGTTGAAGGGGTCGATTACGATGTGGAGCGCATGCGTCAGGTATGGGACGCCACCAACGATCAGGACCGTCGCCTGGCAGAAGAGAACCAGCGCGGGATCAACTCCACCGCCTACCAGCCGGGGCCCTACTCGAAGACTTATGAGTTTGGCGTGGTCAACTTTGTGGACTGGTACAGCGAGCGGATGCTGAACAACCTTGGGGCTGAGCCAGCACCGTACCTCAAAGGTGTACCGGTTCAGGGCTAAAAAGCAAAAAGCATCGCGAGCAGGCTCACTCCTACAGTTTGGAATGCGTTCCCCTGTAGGAGTGAGCCTGCTCGCGATAGCTATTTCACATTCACCCCTTCCCCAAACCTCCATTGCACACTTTCTGATCAACTACCCCGCCAGCCATACCCTGCAAGCCCCCCAGCCTTCCGCAAACAAGTTATCCACATACCCACCCACAGCAATTGGGGGTAACTGTGGATGAAGTGAAAAATATCCTGCTGATTTGCAAAGAAAAACCGTGACTTATTGAGAATCACGGTTTCAGAAAAACACTGATCACTTTTTGATCAGAACGCTACAGCGCATGTTTTCAAAGGGCTACAGCGGCTAGCGAACACGTTATCCACAGAAGCACCAACAGAGAACGGGGGTAACTTTGCCTCGTCTGTGGAAAAGCTCAAAAGACCGGGGAAAAGGCCTTGCCGTTGAAGCTTTTACTGCAGAAAGGCTTCATTTGATCAAAATCTGATCATCCGCTTGTAAGCCCCATTTTATAAGGCGCGTAGCGGATAGCGAACATGTTGTCCACAGAAGCGCCAACAGAGATTGGGGGCAAGTTCTCGCACGGTCCAGTGGAAAAAACCCTTAAAATCCGTAAGTTACGTTGAGTGTTTTTTGATCACCGGGCTGAAAGGCACAACTGGCGTGGCGTGCAGGGAGGGGCGAACATGTTATCCACAGACTCGCCAACAGGGATTGTGGGTAAACAGCCTACCCTCACCCCAGCCCTCTCCCAAAAGGAGAGGAAGCCCACCGGGTCGACTTGTAAGAGTCCATCGAGCTGATCGATCGAGGCGGTCCCAGGCTTGGCCAAACCAAGGACACCGCGACGTCGTAGGTCGATGTATCTGGCCAATTCACCGCAGTAGGTCCCGTCTCCCCTTGGGAGAGGGCTAGGGTGAGGGGCTTTTCAGCGGACCACACCCTCTTCGATCAGCAATTTAAGAATGGCTTCGGCACCCGCCTGCGCGGTTACACCCTTGAGAACCTGCCCACCGCCACCACTGGCCTTCGCCGTGGCAGCCTTCATCCGGTCAGCCCCGCTCTTGGCCTTGATCACTTTCAAACGCTTGGGCCGTGGCTTGGCCGGTTGCAGCGTGGCGACGGCCAGAAGCTGGTCGTCCACCACCTCGACTTCATTGGCCTGCAACTCGCCCCGTCGCGCCGGCCCATAAGCACTCTGCCGAGGTTTCGGCGCAGCGTTATCCACAGTCGCCAGAAACGGCAGCTTGACCTTCAAGCGTCGACGCTGCCCGCGCGGTAGCGCTTGCAGCACCAGCGCCGAGCCCTCGTTGATCGACTCCACGTGTGCCAGCCCGACCACCAATGGCCAGCCCAGCCCTTCGGCCAGCAGAAACGGCAACATCCCCGAACCTTCGCCGGTTTCCGCCTGGCTGCCGGTCAGCACCACCTGCGCGCCCGCTTCACGCAGGTACGCCGTCAGCGCCGGCAGCGCATCGGCGCCAGCCGGTTGTTCCAGCACGTGCATCTGCTCAAGGCCCATGCCCAGATAGGCGCGCAGGGCCGGTTCGCCGATATCGCCGGCGTGCAGCACTTGCAGGTTATCCCCAGCCAGTTGCAAGCCCAGCTCGACCGCGCGGGCGTCCTGTTCGGCGCGCCGTGGCCGGCCGGAGGTTGGATGGGCGCCAATCGAGACCAGACTGATAACGTTCGTGTTCATAGGGTTTCCTTAAGCCGCATCGCGCTTGGCGTCGTTGCGGTAAGCCGCGACCGCGTCGATCAACGCTTGCAGAATTTCTGCGCTTTCGCCGATTACCGAAAGGTCGGCGCGTTTGATCATGTCGCAGCCCGGATCGAGGTTGATCGCCACGACCTTGTCGCAGGCGCCGATGCCTTGCAGGTGCTGGATCGCCCCGGAGATACCCACGGCGACATACACCCGCGCGGTGACCCAAGTACCGGACGCACCGACCTGCCGATCACGGGCCATGAAGCCATCGTCCACGGCGACCCGCGACGCGCCCTCGGTGGCGCCGAGTGCAGCGGCTGTTTCGTGGAACAGCGCCCAGTCCTTCACGCCGTTGCCACCGGAGAAAATGAATTCGGCCTCAGCCATCGGAATCGCGCCCGGATCGACCGCTACCGCACCGAGATCTTCGATCCGCGACAGACTGCGCGCCACGCTTGTGGATAACTCTACCGGCAGTGCTTCGTGACGGGTTTCGCTGACCGGTTCGGCGCATTCGGCCGCCGCCAGAATCAACCGCGCGACCGGACGGGCAAGATCTTGCAACCCGGCGCCGGCGCGGCCAATACATTCCTGATCCTTGACCTGCCAGATCCGCGTTGCCGGGCGTTCGCTCAGCGCTGCAGCAAAGCGTCGGCCGAGTTCGCCGCCACCGCTGCGACTGTCCGGCAGCAGCCAGTGGCGCGGATTGAATTGGTTATCCACAGCCCGCAGGCCTTGCACCCGTTGTTCCGGTGCATAACCGCTGAACTCGTCGCCTTCGAGTACCAGCAAGCGATCGACGCCGGCGGTTTCAAAAGTGCTTTCCTTATGCTCGCCAAACACCACCGCCAACACCGCGCCGTCCGTGCCGGCCAGTTGATGAGCGAGGCCCAGCAGATCGCGGTCGTGGCTGCTCAAGCGGCCGCCAACCATGTCCGGCACCACGCAGATGTAGAACGCCGGCGCTGGTACCTGATGCAACGGCAATTGCACCTCAACCGCGGCCGAACGCTTGACCGCCCCGCCCTGCTGCGCGCCGCTGCGGTCAATGCGTTTGATGCCGTTGGGGCCAATGAAACCGATACCGTGCAGATTCTTGCGGATAATGCCGTTAGGTCCCATCCAGCTGTGTTGCGCCGGCTGCATCGCCGCGTGCAGCGGATGCAGGCGGTTACGCGCGATCCATTCGGCGCGCGGGTCGCGGCGGATAATGTCGCTCATCAATGCACCTCCGCAGGTTCACGTTTGGCCGGTGCCGCCGGTTTGCTCGGCGCGGCGTCTTCGAGCAGCGCGTCGGCGACCAGTTCGGCAATGTCCTTGATCAGCGGACGCGGTTCGACCACGCCTTCGAGCATCGCCGTGCACTGTGGACAACCCACCGCCACCAGTTCGGCACCGGTCTCGCGGATGTCGTCCATGCGCATGTCGGGAATGCGCTGCTTGCCCGGAATATCAGTGATCGGCGCGCCACCGCCACCGCCGCAGCAGCGCGAACGGAAACCGGAACGCTGCATCTCTTTGACTTCGATGCCGAGCGCACGCAGCACTTCGCGCGGTGCTTCGTATTCGCCGTTGTAGCGGCCCAGGTAGCACGGGTCGTGATAGGTCACGCTGTTGCCCTTGTGCTGACCGAGGTTGAGCGCGCCAGCCTGAATGATCTCGGCCATGTAGGTGCTGTGGTGCTGCACCAGATAATGGCCGTCGAAGGCGCCGTACTCGTTTTTCAGCACATGGAAACTGTGCGGATCGCAGGTGACGATGCGGTTGAAGCTGTATTTGGCCAAGGTCTGGACATTGCGCTTGGCGAGCAACTGGAACGTGGCCTCATCACCGAGCCGCCGCGCCACGTCGCCGCTGTCGCGCTCCTCGAGGCCGAGCACGGCGAAGTCGATTTTCGCCGCTTTCAGCACTTTGACGAAGGCACGCAAGGTGCGCTGGTTGCGCATGTCGAAGGCGCCATCGCCGACCCAGAACAGCACGTCGGTGGATTGCTTCTCGCTGAGCAGATGGAGGTTCAGATCCGCTGCCCAGTTCATCCGCCCGCCCGGGGCGAAGCCGCCGGGGTTGTCGGTTGCAATGAGGTTTTCGAGGACTTCGGCGCCCTTGTTCGGCGTCGCACCTTTTTCCAGGGTCAGGTGGCGGCGCATGTCGACGATCGCATCGACGTGCTCGATCATCATCGGGCATTCCTCGACGCAGGCGCGGCAGGTGGTGCACGACCACAGGGTTTCGGCATCGACCAGACCGTTGACGATCGGCTGATGCGGATTGCCGCCATGTTCGCCTACGGGCTTACCCGGATACGGACTGCCAGCGAATTTGGCATCGGTGCCACCGGCGAGACCGACAACCATGTCCTGAATCAGTTTTTTCGGGTTCAGCGGCTGGCCGGCGGCGAACGCCGGGCACGCGGCTTCACATTTGCCGCACTGCACGCACGCATCAAAGCCGAGCAACTGGTTCCAAGTGAAATCCCTGGGTTTTTCCACGCCCAGCGGTGCGTCTGGATTGCTCAGGTCCAGCGCTTTCAAACCGGTCGAGCGACCCCCGCCAAAGCGTTCCGGGCGACGGTGCCAGGCCAGATGCAGCGCGCCGGCGAAGGCGTGCTTCATCGGCCCGCCCCAAGTCATGCCGAAGAACAGTTCCGACACGCCCCACAGCACGCCAACACCGAGAATGGCGGCGAGCACCCAACCGCCGAAGTTTTCCGGCAGGATCCCGGCCACTGGCAAGGTCACCAGAAAGAACGACGCGGAAAACGCCAGCAGGCTTTTCGGCAGGCGCATCCACGGGCCTTTCGACAAGCGCGCTGGCGGATTACGACGACGCAGGTACATGAAGATCGCACCGACGAACATCACCGCCGACATCAGCAACAAGGCGTAACCGAGGATGCGGTTATGCAGGCCGAAACCGTGCACCAGAATCGCCAGCACAATCGACGCCACCGCACCGCCGGCCGTGGCGACGTGGGTGTTGGCAATGTATTTGTCCCGCGCCACGACGTGGTGCAGGTCGACCATGTAGCGCTTGGGCATGGCCAGCAGACCGCCGAGCAGATCGACCTTCGCCGCCCGGCCGCGACGCCACATGTTCATCCGCCGCAGCGCGCCGAGGACCGCAAGGCCGATGGCTGCGAACAACAGGATTGGAAGAAGGGTGTTCAACATCAGAGTCACCTCTGGCGAGCGGCAAGCTGCAAGCTACAAGCGGCAAGAAAGAGCAGCATGGACCGGCTGTGCTTTTACTTGCAGCTTGCAGCTTGTGGCTTGCAGCTGAGCCGTTAAAAATCCTTACAGAGCCGAAGTGCGTCGTAAATGGCGGCGTGGGTATTACGCTGCGCCACGCAGTCGCCGATGCGGAACAGCAAGTAGCCGTCGCCCGCTTCGTTCAGCGAAGGCTGGGGCTGGATCGCGAACAGCGCTTCGACGTCGATCTGGCCTTTGTTGCGTGAGCCGTCCTTGAGGGCGTAGTAGATTTCCTCGTCCGGGCGCACGCCGTTTTCGACGACTACCTGATCGACCACTCGCTCCTCTTTTGCGCCGGTGTATTCGTTCTCCAGCACCGCCACCAGCTTGTCGCCCTCGCGGTAGACCTTCTCCAGCATCATGTCGCCGGTCATGATCACTTCTTTCGGATACATGCTGCGGTAGTAGGTCGGGAACGACGTACCGCCAATGGCCACGCCCGGTTTGATGTCGTCGGTGACGATCTCGACCTGGCTGCCCTTGTCGGCGAGGAAGTCGGCGACCGACATGCCGGTAAATTCGCAAATGGTGTCGTAGACCAGCACGTTCTTGCCCGGCGCGACCTTGCCGTCGAGCACGTCCCAGCTGCTGACCACCAGCCCTTCGGCGGCGCCCCAGTGCTCGTTCTGCTCAAGATACGGATGTCCGCCGACCGCCAGCACCACCACGTCCGGACGCAGGTCCATGATGGTTGGCGCATCCGCCGCTACGCCCAGGCGCAGATCGACTTTCAACCGCGCCAGTTCCAGCTGGAACCAGCGGGTGATGCCGGCGATCTGGTCACGCTGCGGCGCTTTCGACGCGGTGGTGATCTGCCCGCCGATAAATTCTTTCTTCTCGAACAGGGTCACATCATGGCCACGCTCGGCGGCCACGCGTGCGGCTTCCATCCCCGCAGGGCCGGCGCCAACGATCACCACTTTGCGTTTCGGCCCGGTGGATTTCTCGATGATGTGCGGCACGCCCATGTATTCACGGGAAGTCGCGGCGTTCTGAATGCACAGGACGTCCAGACCTTGATACTGGCGGTCGATGCAATAGTTGGCGCCGACGCACTGCTTGATCTGGTCGATCTGGCCCATCTTGATCTTGGCGATCAGATGCGGGTCAGCGATGTGCGCGCGAGTCATGCCGACCATGTCGACGTAACCGCCCTCGAGGATCCGCGTGGCCTGGTTCGGGTCCTTGATGTTCTGTGCGTGCAGCACCGGCACCTTGACCACTTCCTTGATGCCGGCAGCCAGGTGCAGGAACGGCTCCGGTGGATAACTCATGTTCGGAATGACGTTGGCCAGGGTGTTGTGAGTGTCGCAACCCGAGCCGACCACGCCGATGAAATCGAGCATGCCGGTGTCGTCGTAATACTTGGCGATCTGCTTCATGTCTTCGTGGGACAAACCGTCCGGGTGGAACTCGTCACCGCACAGGCGCATGCCCACACAGAAGTCGTCACCGACTTCGGCGCGCACGGCTTTCAGTACTTCGAGACCGAACTTCATCCGTCCTTCGAAGCTGCCGCCCCATTCGTCGGTACGCTTGTTGACGCGCGGGCTCCAGAACTGGTCGATCATGTGCTGGTGCACGGCCGACAGCTCGACGCCATCGAGGCCACCGGCCTTGGCCCGGCGCGCGGCCTGGGCATAGTTGCCGATCACCCGCCAGATTTCTTCCGGCTCGATGGTCTTGCAGGTGGCGCGGTGCACCGGTTCACGGATGCCCGATGGCGACATCAGGGTCGGCCAGTTGAAACCGTCCCAGCGCGAGCGCCGGCCCATGTGGGTAATCTGAATCATGATCTTGGCGCCATGCTTGTGCATGGCGTCGGCCAGATTCTGGAAATGCGGAATGATCCGGTCGGTGGACAGGTTGACCGAACTCCACCATTCCTGCGGGCTGTCGATCGCCACGACGGACGAACCGCCGCAGATGGCCAGGCCGATGCCGCCCTTGGCTTTCTCCTCGTAGTATTTGACATAGCGGTCGGTGGTCATGCCACCGTCAGTCGCGTAGACCTCGGCGTGCGCGGTGCTGAGCACGCGGTTGCGGATGGTCAGCTTGCCGATCTGGATCGGCTGGAACATTGCTTCGAAAGCCATTTCACGGTCCTCGGCTTACAACGGCTTGACGGTGAACAGGCCGTCATCGTGGCCCTCTTCGGAGCCTCCGTAGACTTGTTCGGCCACAGTGCGAATCTTGCTGCCACGCGCTTCAAGGATCTGGTCCATGGCGCCGGCAAACCAGCCGGTGAACATGTAGTCGACCTTGCGCCCGACCTTGCCGTACACGTAGACGAACGCCGAGTGCTCGAGCTTGACGCTGGCGGTGCCCTTGTCGAGGTCGATGTCCTGAATCTTGAACAGGCCCCAGCCGCGTTGCGACAGACGTTTCATGTAGTGTTCGAACACCGCGACGCCTTCCAGACCGTGGCATTCAGCTTCTTTTTCACACCAGTGCCAGGCGGATTTGTAGCCGGCCTTGTAGAGGATTTCGGCGTAGGCATCAGCACCCAATACTTCTTCGATGCCCATGTGGTTATTGACGAAAAAGTGCCGTGGCACGTAGAGCATCGGCAGGGCGTCGGAGGTCCAGACACCGGTCTCGCTGTCGACTTCGATAGGCAATTGCGGGGCGATCTTGGCCATGGAAACTTAACTCCAGAAAAATGATGGTTCAGTGTTGGCCGCGGCCCTCACCCCAGCCCTCTCCCTCAGGAGAGGGGGCAGATCGGCGGCGGTCTCGAGAAAGCGTTACTCGCCCCAGACATTCTTGAGGACGTTCACCCAGTTCTCGCCCATGATCTTGCGCACGACGCGTTCGGAATGGCCGCGCTTGAGCAGGGTTTCGGTGAGGTTGGGGAATTCGCCGACGGTGCGGATGCCCAGCGGGTTGATGATCTTGCCGAAGCTGGTCAGGCGGCGGGCGTAGCCCTTGTCGTGGGTCAGGTATTCGAAGAAGTCCTGGCCGTGGCCCTGAGTGAAGTCGGTGCCGATGCCGATGGCGTCTTCGCCGACGATGTTCATGGTGTATTCAATCGCTTCGGCATAATCGTCGATGGTCGAATCGATGCCCTTGGCGAGGAACGGCGCGAACATGGTCACGCCGACGAAACCGCCGTGGTCGGCAATGAATTTGAGTTCTGCATCGGACTTGTTGCGCGGGTGTTCTTTGAGCCCCGACGGCAGGCAGTGCGAGTAGCACACCGGTTTTTTCGATTCGAGAATGACTTCTTCGGAGGTTTTGGAGCCGACGTGAGACAGGTCGCACATGACGCCGACGCGGTTCATTTCGGCGACGATCTCGCGGCCGAAGCCCGACAGGCCGCCGTCACGCTCGTAGCAACCGGTGCCGACCAGATTCTGGGTGTTGTAGCACATCTGTACGATACCGACGCCGAGCTGCTTGAACACCTCGACATAGCCGATCTGGTCTTCGAAGGCGTGGGCATTCTGGAAGCCGAAGAGGATGCCGGTCTTGCCCTGTTCCTTGGCACGACGAATGTCGGCGGTGGTGCGCACCGGCATCACCAGGTCGCTGTTCTCGCGGATCAGCTTCTGGCTGGCAGCAATGTTGTTCACGGTCGCCTGAAAGCCTTCCCACACCGACACAGTGCAGTTGGCCGCGGTCAGACCGCCCTTGCGCATGTCTTCGAACAGCTCGCGGTTCCATTTGGCAATGATCAGACCGTCGATAACGATGCTGTCGGCGTGTAATTCGGCTGGGCTCATCAGGCGTCCCCTTGTTGGCGATTCATGCGCCGAATCGTCTGCCGGCGCTTTGGGGCCAGCATATGCCTAGGTGTCGGGGCGACCGGGTGCAAAAACGACAGGGGAATTGCCGAAAGCGTCAATCCGCGACAAAGGGTCGTGTGCCGCTCCGATCAGCTACCTGTTCAAGCTCGCATGCTTGCGCCAGAATCTGCCGCAGCCTGCACACACCAACGGATTAGAGCGACCCCAATGAAATCGATCCTCCTCGCCCTGGCACTGATTGCGACCGGCGCCCACGCCGCCGAAGAATCCGAGAACAACCCGTGCGACGCGGTGGAAAACGACATCCAGACCCTGGAATGCTCCGCCTACAGCCGCACCACCGCCGAAGACCTGCTCAAGGACAACTACGCCAGCCTCAACGAACGCCTGCAGACCGCCTACGGCAAGAATCCGACGCAACTGGCAGACATCACCGCCAAGTTGAAGACCGCTCAGCAGCAGTGGTTGAAGACGCGGGATGCGGATTGCGCGGTGGAAGCGTTCCCGGCGACTGCAGGCAGCAAAGCGTTCACCATTGCGCAGAATGATTGCGTGGCGCGGATGAGTGATGAACGGTCGAAATTTTTGGAGTCGATCGGGCAGGAGTGATGGTCGTTCCTGTACCCGAAAGCACAGGAGCGACGGTTTTGAAGTTCATGGAGCTTCGAAAGGCGACTTGGGAGCACTGCGTATCAATTGCATGGTCGGATCGTACTGATATCCGAGTTCTGTGATATCCATCATCTCTTCGACGGTTACCTGCCAGGGTTTGAGCCGATCGTAATAATTATGGCCACGGGGTCCACATTCCATGGGTGCGTAGTGTGGCGCCCATCGGGAGTCGTCCAGTTGTTTTTGCGCCTGCCAGTCCGCCCATATCTTGTCGATGAAGCAATGATGCAGGAAGAACACCGGATCACTTGGCGAAACCATCCAGTACATATGACCGCCAATCCATAGATGAACGCGGTTATGCAACTGAGAGCCATCAGTAGTAACGGTGGGATCGACCTTATTGGTGCGCCAACCTTCCAGAACATTACGAAAACCCCGGACTGTCGGGTCAGCGTTATAGGGAGGCAAGTCGTAGAAGGACTCTTGCATTGCCCTGCTGAGGTCTTCCGGCGTCGGTAACGAAGTCACATGCGTCTGAAATGCTCGCCTCAGTCCGGGGATGTCGTAACCGTACTCGGGAAACGGCTCTACGTGCCACTTACCGTTGGCTTGGGCAAATGGTCCATCTTTGACCAGGTCATGATCGTTGGGGTCGCCATTCCCTCCCATCCATTTATCGCCCCAGATCGGCGACCGTCGCGGATCGACCGCATCGAGGGTCCAATCCCAGTAGGGAACGGTTACCGAGGGGTCAATCTCACGTAAATCAGCCTCGAACTGCAGCAAAAAAGCCCGGTGCCACGGGAGAAACGCCGGCCCTTGATGTGCACCATTGCGATAATCGGGATGCCGTGGCTCACCACAAAGAACGGTGGGGATCATGATCTGATGGTGCGCATGGACGTAATGGTCATAAAAGCCCAGACGTTTGAGTTCCAATACGCTGTTGATGAAGGTGTCCCGCTCACCCTCGCTCAAGGTACGAATTTCTTTTCTGGTGATCAATTCACGATCGTCTTTGGCGATGACGGGTAGACGTCCGGTCTTTCTCATACTCATTGCAGTGTCCCCTGTATGACCACGTGTGATGCATCGACAGTCAAACGATTGTCCGGACTCAATCTAGGGGTATCCAAACAAGACGTCTACTGTCAGAAATAACAGGTCACCGAAGGTATCCGACAAGCGGCCGTGCCCTTATGCCACTTGGCTCAGCTATCCATTCATCTTCAGTGTCGATCCATCTTTGACCTCAGGTGCGGGGTGCGCGACCATCGTTCCCCCTTCACCCAGACTTAAGGCCTCCCATGAACATCTGCGGCATTGAAATCAAAGGCAGCGAAGCGATCATCGCCGTGGCCGCTCTCGACGGTTCGGCCTTGAGCCACGTTCCCCTTGCCACGAAAAAAATTGCCCTCGATGACGATGACGAAGCGGCCAACGTGAAGCTGTTCGCGGCGCAAGTCGCGTCGTTTGTGCGGGAGAATTCGGTGGACCGGATTGCGATCAAGAAGCGCAGCAAGAAGGGTGAGTTTGCCGGTGGGCCGACGACGTTCAAGATTGAAGGCGTGCTTCAGCTGCTGGACGGGTGTGAAGTGACGCTATTGTCGCCGCAGACGATCAATGCGCAGGCCAAGAAGCACAACTTTGAATTGCCGGGGACGCTGAACAAGTATCAGCATGAAGCTTACAAAGCCGCTTGTTCGGCGTTGATGAAGAGGTAATGCCGATCAAATTGTAGGGGTTTTGTGTGCAGCCATTCAGGCCTGTGCGGTACGCCGGTCTTCGCGCGGGCAGCGGGCGAATTTTGCGCGGTAGCTGCGGGTGAAGTACGACGGCGACTCGAAGCCACAGGCAATGCTCACTTCAAGCACGCTCATGTCGGTTTGGCGTAACAGCTGCCGCGCCTTCTCAAGCCTCAACCGCAGATAAAAATTGCTCGGTGTATCGTTCAAATGCAGCCGAAACAAGCGCTCCAGCTGCCGCCGGGTGACCTTGATCGATTCCGCCAGTTGCAGCGTGGTCAGCGGCGGTTCGCTGTGCTGTTCCATCTCGCCGATCACTTGCGCCAGTTTCTTGTTGCTGATGCCGTAGCGCGTGGCGACTTCCATGCGCTGGTGGTCTTTGCGCGGGCGGATGCGCCCGAGCACGAATTGCTCGCTGACCTGAATCGCCAGTTGCGGGCCGTGGGCCTGGGCAATCAGGTCGAGCATCAGATCAATCGAGGCCGTGCCACCCGCCGAAGTGATCCGCCGCCGATCAATCTCGAACAGCTCCTGGGTCACGCTCAGCTGTGGATAAGATTCCTTGAACGCGTCGATCGCCTCCCAGTGCAGCGTCAGGCGATGCCCGTCGAGCAGCCCTGCTTCGGCGAGGACGAAGCTGCCGGTGTCGATACCACCGAGCGTCACACCGTCGTTGTCCAGCCGGCGCAACCAGTGCTCCAGCGTCGGCGTGATGAATTTCAGCGGTTCGAAGCCGGCCACCACCAGCAACGTTGCACCCTTCTTCAGCGGCTCCAGCGCGGCATCGGCGTTGACCGACATGCCATTGCTCGCCAGTACCGGCCCGCCGTCGGCGCTGAGCACATGCCAGCGATACAGCTCGCCACGAAAGCGGTTGGCCACGCGCAACGGTTCGATCGCGGAGATAAAGCCAATGGCGGAGAACCCCGGCATCAGCAAAAAGTAGAAATCCTGGGACATGGGCGCACTCGGTTGGCGGCTCGCGTGGAACGTTGATACGCCGTTTGCCGACGGCATTCAAGCGTGCAGGTCGCTACAGTGCAAATGCCAGTCGCCGCAGTGCGCTTTCACCGGGCCGTTGCTGCGTAACTTGGCACCACCGGCGCGCCAGATGCCGGAAACCACAATAATCGAACTGCCGAGGAACCCGACATGAAACGACTGATCAGCAGCTGCGTTCTTGCACTCAGCGGTACCGCTTTTTTGAGCACCGGCGTCATGGCGGCCGAACCGGCGTCCTGCAAGAACGTGCGCATGGGCGTGGTCAACTGGACTGACGTAATCGCCACCAGTGCCATGACCCAGGTCCTGCTCGACGGCCTCGGCTACAGCACCAAACAGACCAGCGCCTCCCAGCAGATCATCTTCGCCGGGATTCGCGATCAGCGCCTGGACCTTTTCCTCGGTTACTGGAACCCGCTGATGACCCAGACCATCACCCCGTTCGTCGAGGCCAATCAGGTCAAGGTGCTTGAAGCGCCAAGCCTGAAAGACGCCCGCGCCACTCTCGCGGTGCCGACGTATCTGGCTGACAAGGGTCTGAAGACCTTTGCCGACATCGCCAGATTTCAGAAGGAACTGGGCGGCAAGATCTACGGCATCGAGCCGGGCTCGGGGGCCAATACGCAGATCAAGGCAATGATTGCCAAGAACCAGTTCGGCCTCGGCAAGTTCCAGCTGGTGGAATCGAGCGAGGCCGGCATGCTCGCCGCCGTCGATCGCGCGGTGCGCCGCAAGGAAGCCGTGGTGTTCTTCGGCTGGGCGCCGCACCCGATGAACGTCAACATTCAGATGACTTATCTGACCGGCAGCGAAGACGCCCTCGGCCCGAACGAAGGCATGGCCACCGTCTGGACAGTAACCGCGCCGAAATACGCCGAGCAGTGCCCGAATATCGGCCGCCTGCTGACCAACCTGACTTTCACCGCCGAAGACGAGAGCCGGATGATGCAGCCGCTGCTCGACCATAAAGACGCCTTCGAATCGGCGAAGCAATGGCTCAAGGATCACCCGGAAGACAAGCAGCGCTGGCTCGAAGGTGTGACCACGTTCGACGGCAAACCGGCCGCTGAGAATCTTCAGCTGACCAGCAAATAACCCTCATTTGAAAAGCCCCTCACCCTGACCCTCTCCCATAGGGAGAGGGGATTTAACGACGCTACGCAGCCCCGAACAGGGCTGCGGACAGACCCATCACGCCCCAAGGAAACCGCCCCATGAACCACGACGTCATCATCACCTGCGCACTCACCGGTGCTGGCGACACGACCGCCAAGAGCCCGCACGTGCCGGTCACCCCGAAACAGATCGCTGCCGCCGCCGTCGAAGCCGCCAAGGCCGGCGCCACCGTCGTGCACTGCCATGTGCGCGATCCGCAGACCGGCAAGTTCAGCCGTGACGTGGCGCTGTACCGCGAAGTGATGGAGCGCATCCGCGAGGCGGACGTCGACATCATCGTCAACCTCACTGCCGGCATGGGCGGTGACCTGGAAATCGGTGCCGGCGAAAACCCGATGGAGTTCGGCCCGAACACCGATCTGGTCGGCCCGCTGACCCGACTGGCTCACGTCGAAGCGCTGCTGCCGGAGATCTGCACCCTCGATTGCGGCACCCTGAACTTCGGCGACGGCGACACCATTTACGTGTCCACCCCGGCGCAACTGCGCGCCGGCGCCAAGCGCATCACTGAATTGGGCGTGAAGGCCGAACTGGAGATTTTCGACACCGGTCACCTGTGGTTCGCCAAGCAACTGATCAAGGAAGGCTTGCTCGACAACCCGCTGTTCCAGCTGTGTCTGGGCATCCCTTGGGGCGCGCCGGCCGACACCACCACCATGAAAGCCATGGTCGACAACCTGCCGGCCGATGCGGTGTGGGCCGGGTTTGGCATCGGCCGCATGCAGATGCCGATGGCGGCGCAAGCGGTGCTGCTCGGCGGCAACGTGCGGGTCGGCCTCGAAGACAACCTGTGGCTGGACAAGGGCGTGCTGGCGACCAACGGCCAACTGGTCGAACGCGCCAGCGAAATCCTCAGCCGCCTCGGCGCTCGCGTGCTGACCCCGGCAGAAGGCCGAAAAAAGATGGGCCTGACCCAGCGCGGCTAATGAGCACCCATTTCCCTTGTAGGAGTGAGCCTGCTCGCGATGGCGTCGGTACATCCGAAGCATCTCCAGCGGTTAGAACAACCGCTATCGCGAGCAGGCTCACTCCTACAGATTTCGAGCCAATTTCAGGAAATCCACCATGAGCTTTATCACCGAAATCAAAACCTTCGCCGCTCTCGGCAGCGGCGTCATCGGCAGCGGCTGGATCGCCCGCGCCCTCGCCCATGGCCTCGACGTGGTGGCCTGGGACCCGGCGCCAGGCGCCGAAGCCGCGCTGCGCAAACGCGTGGCCAATGCCTGGGGGGCGCTGGAGAAAAACGGCCTGGCGCCGGGTGCTTCGCAGGATCGCCTACGCTTTGTCGCGACCATCGAAGAATGCGTGCGCGACGCCGACTTCATTCAGGAAAGCGCCCCCGAGCGGCTGGAATTGAAACTCGATCTGCACAGCAAGATCAGCGCAGCGGCCAAACCCAATGCGCTGATCGGTTCGAGCACCTCGGGCCTGCTGCCGAGCGAGTTCTACGAGAGTTCGACGCACCCTGAACGTTGCGTGGTCGGGCATCCGTTCAACCCGGTGTATCTGCTGCCGCTGGTGGAAGTGGTGAGCGGCAAGAACACCGCGCCCGAGGCCGTTCAGGCGGCGATGCAAGTCTACGAATCTCTCGGCATGCGTCCGTTGCATGTGCGCAAGGAAGTGCCGGGCTTCATTGCCGACCGCCTGCTCGAAGCGCTGTGGCGCGAAGCGTTGCACCTGGTCAACGACGGCGTGGCGACCACCGGCGAGATCGACGACGCGATCCGCTTTGGCGCCGGGTTGCGGTGGTCGTTCATGGGTACTTTCCTGACGTACACCCTGGCCGGGGGTGATGCCGGCATGCGTCACTTCATGTCGCAGTTCGGTCCGGCGTTGCAATTGCCGTGGACTTATCTGCCGGCGCCGGAGCTGACTGACAAGCTGATCGATGATGTGGTTGATGGCACCAGCGAACAGCTTGGCCGGCACAGCATCTCGGCGCTGGAGCGCTATCGTGATGACTGTTTGCTGGCGGTGCTTGAGGCGGTGAAAACCACCAAAGAGAAGCATGGGATGAGTTTCAGCGAGTAATGCATATGGCATGACACTGCTGCCCTCACCCTAACCCTCTCCCTGAGGGAGAGGGGACTGACCGAGGTGTTTTTGCAAGCTACGCCGACTTGCACCACTGAGTCGAACTCTGGACTTGAAAAGCTCGAAAATCGGCTCCCTTTCCCCCTCGCCCCCTTGGGGGAGAGGGCTGGGGTGAGGGGGTTGCTCTTGATCTTCACCCATCAACTGCGGGAATCGAAACCATGCCCCACCTCACCACCTGCCAAACCAGAATTATCCCCGACTGGGTCGACTACAACGGCCACCTGCGCGATGCCTTCTACCTGCTGATCTTCAGCTACGCCACCGACGCCCTGATGGACCGTCTCGGTATGGACAGCAACAACCGCGAAGCCAGCGGCCATTCGCTGTTCACCCTCGAACTGCACCTCAATTACCTGCACGAAGTGAAGCTCGACACCGAGGTCGAAGTACGCACGCAGATCATCGGCCACGACAACAAACGCCTGCACCTCTATCACAGCCTGCACAAGGTCGGTGATGCGCAGGAGCTGGCCGGCAACGAACAGATGCTGCTGCACGTCGACCTCGCCGGGCCACGTTCGGCGCCATTCAGTGCCGAGACCTTGAGTCACCTGCAAAGCATCGTCGCCGAGCAGCGGGACCTGCCCGCTCCTGCTTACGTCGGCCGCGTGATTGCGCTGCCGCCCGCCCGGTAAATCCCTCGATCATCAGGAGCCGCCATGCACACCGCTGCCGCTGTTGCCGATTTCCGTACTTATCCGTTGATCAGCGCGCTGAGTGGCGTGCAGGGTCTGGCGGATCGCGTTGTCATCAAGTGGGCTGACGGCCGCGTCAGCCCGTTTCATCACGTCTGGCTGCGAGACAACTGTCCGTGCCAGCAGTGCGTCTACAGCGTGACTCGAGAGCAGGTGTTCGAGATTGTCGATGCGCCTGACGAACTGCAACCGAGCGCCGCCTACGTTGACACCGAAGGCTGCCTGCGCATCGATTGGCAGGACAGCCACCTCAGCCGTTTCGATCCGGGCTGGTTGCGTGCTCACGCCTACGACGATGAGTCTCGCGCTGAACGACTCGCCGCGAAACCCAAGCCTTTTCTTTGGCGCAACGATCTGCAATTGCCGGTGTTCGAATATTCAGCGCTGATGAACGACAACACCGCCCTGCTGCAGTGGTTGCTCGCCGTGCGTGACATTGGCCTGACCCAGGTGCGCGGCGTGCCCACCGAACCCGGTTCGCTGAAACTCATCGCGCAGCGGATCTCCTTCATCCGCGAAAGCAATTTCGGTGTGCTGTTCAACGTGCAATCCAAAGCGGACGCCGACAGCAACGCCTACACCGCTTTCAACTTGCCGCTGCACACCGACCTGCCCACCCGCGAGCTGCAACCGGGGCTGCAGTTTCTGCATTGTCTGGTGAATGACGCTGAGGGTGGCGAAAGTATCTTTGTCGACGGCTTTGCGATTGCCGACGCCTTGCGTCAGGCAGATCCGCCACTGTTCCAGGCGCTGTGTGACATCCCCGTGGAGTTTCGCAACAAGGACCGTCACAGCGACTACCGCTGCCTGGCGCCGATCATTGCCCTGGACACGTTGGGGCGGGTCGCGGAGATTCGCATGGCGAACTTTTTGCGCGGAGCTTTTGAGACTTCGGTTGAGCGGATGCCGTTGCTGTATCGCGCCTATCGGCGGTTTATCGCGATGACCCGCGAGCCGCGGTTTCGGCTGATGCAGCGGCTCAAACCGGGCGAGTTGTGGTGCTTCGATAACCGCCGCACGTTGCATGCGCGCAATGCCTTTGATCCAGGGACCGGAGCGCGGCATTTTCAGGGCTGCTATGTCGACCGGGATGAGTTGTTGTCACGGATTCTGGTGTTGCAACGCTAGACCGCGTCATCATTCATCGCCAGCAGGCTGGCTCCCACAAAGAGCAGTGCACATTTCCCTGTGGGAGCCAGCCTGCTGGCGATGAATCCACCTCGGTTTGACTGATTCACAGACAAAAAAAACCCCGATCAAGCCGTGACAGGATCGGAGCTGAGGAGGGTACTGTCGAGGAGCTGCCAGGCGAGGGTGACCAAACCTTCGTGAAGCGAGCTGAGGCCAGTGTGCCTGGTCGACAATTGCGTCGGTTAGCCGAAAACGACCTGTTCATAGTCGTCCCGGCCACTGCGACAAAACGCCCTTGCCGCCTCCGGTCGGGGCCACCAGAATCGGGCCAGACCTCCGATGCCACAGAAGGATTTGCGTGATGATGTACGCCGATTTGATTGATCAGGAAGACCTGTTGGGCCAGCTCAAGGCGTTGGGCATTCAAGTGCCGAGCGGCACCACCGCCGAACAGGCCTGCGAGTGTGCGGTGCGCGGGCTGGACAACGTGCGCGCCTTTGAACTGCGCAAGATGGTCAAGGACATGTACACCAGCGGCGCGAGCATTCAGCCGGCCGTGCGTCAGGCGATCGACAAGCAATTGTTGCCGGCCCTCTCGGATTACCAGCAATCCCACAGCGCCTGAAAAACCAATCGCCAGCAGGCTGGCTCCCACATTCGGCCGCATTCTCACTGAAAGAACCCGGTCAACTGGGGGAGCCAGCCTGCTGGCGATAAACGATAACGCGGTCTATAGACTTGCCTGATCGTTCCCACGCAGAGCGTGGGAACGATCACATCAGAGCCTTACGCTGGCAAACGTCGATTCATTGCGCGCCTGACTCAACGCCGACATCGGTCCCGACAGCGGCGACATCACAATCGCTTGCGGCAGCGGCAGCATCGCCACTTGCTGGGTGGTGTTGGAGCCTACGCGTTCGTCACGCGGTGGAATGCCGAAATATTCGCGGTAGCACTTGGAGAAGTGCGGGGTCGAGACGAAACCGCACACCGACGCCACTTCGATGATCGACATCGGCGTCTGCTTGAGCAGTTGCCGGGCGCGGATCAGCCGCAGTTTCAGGTAATAGCGCGATGGCGAGCAGTGCAGGTATTTCTGGAACAGCCGCTCCAGCTGCCGACGCGACACCGCGACATATACCGCCAGTTCATCCAGATCGATCGGCTCTTCCAGGTTGGCTTCCATCAGCGCGACGATTTCCTGCAACTTCGGCTGGTTGGTGCCGAGCATGTGCTTGAGCGGCACGCGCTGGTGATCCTGCTCGTTGCGGATGCGCTCGTAGACGAACATTTCCGAGATCGCGGCCGACAGCTCGCGGCCGTGATCGCGGCTGATCAGGTGCAGCATCATGTCCAGCGGCGCGGTGCCACCGGAGCTGGTGAAACGGTTACGGTCGAGGGTGAACAGTCGCGTACTCATGGCGACACGTGGGAAGGCTTCCTGCATCGCCGCCAGACATTCCCAGTGCACGCTGCAATCGAAACCGTCGAGCAGGCCGGCGCAGGCCAGCGCCCAGCTACCGGTACACACCGCGCCAAGACGCTTGGACTGGCGCGCCTGGCTTTGCAACCAGGACACATGTTCACGGGTCACGGTGCGTTGAATGCCGACGCCGCCGCAGACGATAACAATGTCCAGTGGCGGGGCTTTGTGCATGGAGGCGTCGGGGGTGATTTGCAGGCCGTCACTGGCCCAGACCTGGCCACCGTCGACGGTAAGGGTGCTCCAGCGATACAGCTCGCGACCGGACAACTGGTTGGCCATGCGCAGCGGTTCAACTGCGGACGCCAGAGAAATCAGCGTGAAATTGTCCAGCAGCAGAAAGCCGATGGATTGAGGCGCACGGTTCTGGGGTTGGGCCCCGGAGTTGAACGACGTCATCGCGGTATCTCCTCACACAAAGCGGGTGATGGCCTCAGGCGGAGGCTCTTGTTATTGCCGGCGGTCTCACGAGAGAAGCAGGCTTTGTTATGACAGAGCAATTGCCATGCCTAAAATTGGACGGCCATTCAATAACTCCTGAAAACGACCTGCCGACGTGTCTATTCGAGACGTGCGAATGTGGCATTTCGAAGTGCCATCAAGCGCCGACAGGGCCCTGTCCCCGACCTGTGAGCAGATCGGTAGCACTTGTGGGAACTGGCCTGCGGGGGATTTGCACGGAGTGTCACCGCAAGCACAGGCGATGGACGGTCGATTAGAGACTCAGCGGTCACGACTGACAACCGCTCTTATCTGATTGCGACGCGCCAAAAGGTGGCGCGGTTGAATTATGGTGTTCGTTTGCTGAGCAGTTTTGACTGGTCTGGCCCCCATCGCGAGCAGGCTCACTCCTACAGGAGAACGCATTTCAAACTGTAGGAGTGAGCCTGCTCGCGATCGGGGCCAACTCGGTTTCAGCATTCAACCGCACTGACCGCCAACCCACCGCGCGAAGTCTCCTTATATTTGTCATGCATATCCGCACCAGTGTCGCGCATGGTGCGGATCACCCGATCCAGCGAGATAAAGTGCTGACCGTCGCCACGCAAGGCCATCTGCGCCGCGTTGATCGCTTTCACCGCAGCAATCGCATTGCGCTCGATGCACGGCACCTGAACCAGACCACCGACCGGATCGCAGGTCAGGCCCAGGTTATGTTCCAGGCCAATCTCCGCCGCATTGCATAGCTGCTCAGGCGTCGCCCCGAGAATCTCCGCCAGCCCCGCCGCGGCCATCGCGCAGGCCGAACCGACTTCACCCTGGCACCCAACTTCCGCACCAGAGATCGAAGCATTCTTTTTGCACAAGATGCCCACCGCTGCCGCACCGAGGAAGTAGTCGACAACATTGGCGTCGGTCACCGCCTCGCTGAACTTCATAAAGTAGTGCAACACCGCCGGGATGATTCCCGCCGCGCCGTTGGTCGGCGCCGTGACCATGCGCCCACCGGCGGCATTCTCTTCGTTGACCGCCAACGCGAACAGGTTGACCCATTCCATCGCGCTCAGCGTAGAACCGATGACATTGGGTTTGTTCAGCTCCTGCAGACTGCGGTGCAACTTCGCCGCGCGCCGCCGCACATTCAAGCCGCCGGGCAGAATGCCTTCGTGCTTCAAACCCTGCTCGACGCAATCCTGCATCGCCCGCCACAGCTTCATCAGCCCGGCGCGGATTTCTTCTTCACTGCGCCAGACCTTTTCGTTGGCCATCATCAGTTCGGCAACCCGCAGGTTGTGCTTCTTGCACAGTTCCAGCAGCTCGACCGCGCTGGAGAAGTCGTAGGGCAACTCGGTACGGTCCAGATCGACCACACCGCTGCTGGCCTGTGCCTCATCAACGACAAAACCGCCACCCACCGAATAGTAGGTGTCGCGATGCAATTCACCGTGATCGCCCTCGGCAACGAGGGTCATGGCATTGGGATGGAACGGCAGGTTTTCATCGATCAGGCGCATGTCGCGCGCCCAGACAAACGGCACCGCCAGGCGGCCATCCAATAGAAGCGTATGGGTTTCACGCAGCGCCTGAATGCGCGGGCCGATCTGCGCCGGGTCAATGGCGTCCGGCCATTCGCCCATCAGGCCCATGATTACCGCGTTGTCGCTGCCGTGGCCGATGCCGGTGGCCGACAGCGAACCGAACAGTTGCACCTCGATGCGCCGCACCTGCTCCAGTTGATGCTTGTCGCGCAACGCCTCGACGAACAATGCCGCGGCGCGCATCGGCCCGACGGTGTGCGAACTGGAAGGGCCGATGCCGATTTTGAACAGGTCGAAAACGCTGATAGCCATTGCTGCAGAGCTCCTGAGAATACCGGTCCGGGCGGCAAAAGCGCCCGCTGGCGGAGCTGCTACGCTCAAGCTGCGATCCGCCGAATGCCGGCATCATCGGGCTTTTGTCGGCGCGCACGGCGTCTGACACCGACGCACTCATGTCCAGCAGCGCCGTTACGTTTTCGCCCCGCAAATGCGCCGTTTTTATGTAGATCAGAAGGTCATCGAGGGCGGAAAAAAGCTGTAAGCGACGTCACCGACACTGGAAGCGACCATCCCTGTACTGGATACGACCCTCCCTGTAGGCGTCAGATTTTCACTGGTACATGATCGGGATGACTCGATTGCCAGGCGCTGCGGTAGAGCTGTCTTCAGAACGCCACCCAACCGCAACCCATAAGTGCGGTGGTCCACAGTCGGAACACTGCCAAAAAAAACACCAAGGAGTCCATCCATGAAAGGTTCCCCGTCGTTGTTGTTGGCCGCCCTGCTGAGTCTGCCGCTACTGGCGCAAGCCGCAGAACCGGCACAGTGCAGCCTCGTTAACTTCTCCGATGTCGGCTGGACCGACATCACCGCGACCACCGCCACCACCTCCGTTGTCCTCAACGCCCTCGGCTACAAGACCAAAACCACCATGATCTCCGTACCCGTGACCTACAAGTCGCTGGCCGACGGCAAGAACATGGACGTGTTCCTCGGCAACTGGATGCCGACCATGGAAAACGACATCAAGCCGTATCGCGATGCCGGCACCGTGGACACCGTGCGCACCAACCTCAAGGGCGCCAAGTACACCCTCGCCGTGCCGCAAGCCCTGTATGACAAAGGCCTGCACGATTTCGCCGACATTGCCAAATTCAAGAAAGAGCTCGACGGCAAGATCTACGGCATCGAGCCTGGCAACGACGGCAACCGGCTGATCCAGAGCATGATCGACAAGGACGCCTTCGGCCTGAAGACCGCCGGTTTCAAAATGGTCGAATCATCGGAAGCCGGCATGCTCTCGCAGGTCGACCGTGCGCAGAAGCGCGACACGGCGGTGGTGTTCCTCGGCTGGGCGCCGCATCCGATGAACAAGCGCTTCAAGATTCAATACCTGACCGGCGGCGACGACTTCTTCGGCCCCGACTTTGGTGCCGCCACCGTGGCCACCAACACCCGCAAGGGTTACGCCGAAGAATGCAGCAACGTCGGTCAGTTGCTGAAGAACCTGGAGTTCACCGTCGACATGGAAAGTGAACTGATGGGCAACATCCTCGACGACAAAATGAAGCCTGACGCGGCCGCCAAGGCCTGGCTGAAAAAGAACCCTCAGGTGCTCGATACCTGGCTCGCTGGCGTGACCACCATTGACGGAAAACCAGGCCTGGAGGCCGTGAAAGCCAAGCTCGCGCCTTGATCCGAGGGGCATCGCTTATGCCGGGCAGGCGTGCCTGCCCGGGCTGTTAATTTCCTTGCATGCGGACGTTCACTACCATGCTGATTGATCAGAAAATACCTTTAGGCCAGTACATCGCGGGCTTCGTCGAATGGTTGACGCAACACGGCGCCAACACCTTCGACGCAATCGCCGTGACCCTGGAAACGATGATCCACGGCGTGACGTTTGCGCTGACCTGGTTCAACCCACTGGTCTTGATTGGCTTGATCGCAATCATCGCCCATCTGATTCAACGCAAGTGGGGCCTGACCGCGTTCGTGGTCGCCTCGTTTCTGCTGATCCTCAATCTGGGGTACTGGCAGGAAACCATGGAAACCCTCGCCCAGGTGCTGTTCGCCACCCTCGTCTGCGTATTGATCGGCGTGCCGCTGGGTATCGTCGCTGCGCACAAACCGATGTTCTACACCATGATGCGGCCGGTGCTCGATCTGATGCAGACCGTACCGACCTTCGTTTACCTCATTCCTACCCTGACCCTCTTCGGGCTGGGTGTGGTACCGGGCCTGATCTCGACGGTGGTCTTCGCCATCGCCGCGCCGATCCGCCTGACCTACCTGGGCATCCGTGATGTCCCGCAAGAACTGATGGACGCCGGCAAGGCCTTCGGCTGCTCGCGTCGCCAGCTACTCTCACGGATCGAACTGCCCCACGCCATGCCGAGCATCGCCGCCGGCATCACCCAGTGCATCATGCTGTCGCTGTCGATGGTGGTGATCGCGGCACTGGTCGGCGCCGACGGACTCGGCAAACCGGTGGTCAACGCACTGAACACTGCTGATATTGCGCTGGGCTTCGAAGCAGGCCTGGCGATCGTACTGCTGGCGATCATGCTCGACCGTATCTGCAAACAACCCGACGCCAAAGTAGGGGGTGACGCATGAGCATTATTCGCTTCGAAGACGTCGATGTAATCTTCGCCAAGGACCCGCGCGAGGCACTCAAGCTGCTCGACCAGGGCATGACCCGCAACGAGATTCTGAAGAAAACCGGGCAAATCGTCGGCGTAGAAAAAGCCACGCTGGACATCAACAAGGGCGAAATCTGCGTGCTGATGGGCCTGTCGGGCTCGGGCAAGTCGAGCCTGCTGCGCTGCATCAACGGCCTCAACACGGTGAGCCGCGGCAAGCTGTTCGTCGAGCATGAAAACCGTCAGATCGACATCGCCTCGTGCACCCCGGCCGAGCTGAAAATGATGCGCACCAAACGCATCGCCATGGTCTTTCAGAAGTTCGCCCTGATGCCATGGCTGACGGTGCGCGAAAACATCAGCTTCGGTCTGGAAATGCAGGGTCGACCGGAGAAGGAACGCAAGAAACTGGTCGATGAAAAACTCGAACTGGTGGGCCTGACCCAATGGCGCAACAAGAAGCCCGACGAACTTTCCGGCGGCATGCAGCAGCGCGTTGGCCTTGCCCGCGCGCTGGCGATGGACGCCGACATTCTGCTGATGGACGAACCGTTCTCGGCCCTCGACCCGCTGATCCGCCAGGGCCTGCAGGACGAGTTGCTGGAACTGCAACGCAAGCTGAGCAAGACCATCGTGTTCGTCAGCCACGACCTCGACGAGGCACTCAAACTGGGTAGCCGTATCGCGATCATGAAAGACGGGCGAATCATTCAGTACAGCGTGCCGGAAGAAATCGTTCTTAACCCGGCGGACGACTATGTGCGCACCTTCGTCGCCCACACCAACCCGCTCAACGTGCTCTGCGGCCGCAGCCTGATGCGTACGCTGGACAAGTGCAAACGCATCAACGGCTCGGTGTGCCTCGACCCGGGCGGCGATTCGTGGCTGGACCTGGCCGAAGGCAACACCATCAAGGGCGCGCGGCAGAACGGTTCAGTGCTGAACCTGCAGAACTGGGCACCAGGGCAAGCGGTGGAAGGTCTCGAGCGCAAGCCAACGCTGGTGGACTCCAACATCGGCATGCGCGACGCGCTGCAGATTCGTTATCAGACCGGCAACAAGCTGGTGCTGCACGATGACAATCATGTGGTGGGGATTCTGGGCGACAGCGAGTTGTATCACGCGTTGTTGGGCAAGAATCTGGGGTAATGCGCCAAGTGGGATAAAAAAGGGATCGCGGTGAGCGATCCCTTTTTGTTGGGTCAGGGAAAAGCCCCTCACCCTAACCCTCTCCCAAAGGGAGAGGGGACTGACCGAGTTGTACATTCGAGCTACATCGACCTGAACCTGCTTCAGCGAATCCATAATCGACTCGATCTTTCAGGTCGGCGTATAGCGCAAGACACCTCGGTCAGCTCCCTCTCCCTCCGGGAGAGGGCTGGGCGGGCGGCGTTCCGATGAGGGCAGGCTTTTGACTTTAGCTGTACACCCGGCCAAGCAACTGCCGATGACTCTCAAACTGATCCAGCACATCCCGGGTAATCTGCTCCGGCGTAAAGCCCATCAAGTCGTAATCCTGGCTACCGTTGTGCAGATACACCTCCGCCCGGTAATAACGCTGACGCGCCTCATCCGATTGCGCTGACTCAGTCGGAGTCGCCAGATAACCTTCCAGGCTCACCTCGTAAACGAAAGGGTTGCCCTCTTCCATCTCGACGCGCACGCCCATGCAACGCTTGGCTTTACCCAGTAGCGTCTGCACTTCAATACCCTGATTGCGTAACTGCGCCGCTGCGTCTTCCAGCGCCGGGGTGACGTGCTTGTCCATGAAACGCTGCACCACCGATTGGCTCGGTTGCAGATCCAGTTGCGTCAAGCGCTCGCTGAAACCCCGGCGTCCGCGCTCGGCCAGTTGCGCCTGCTCCTGTTCGATCTGCACGTCCTGACGCATCGCCTTGTGCAGGCCGAACATGAAGCACACCAGCACCACCGAGAACGGCAGGCCGGCCAGCACGACCATGGTCTGCATGGCTTCGAAGTTGCCGGCAAACAACAGGCCGATGGTCACCAGGGTGATCACCACCGACCAGAAGATCCGCAGCCAGTGCGGCGCGTCTTCGTCGACGTTGCCGCCCTTGCACGAAAGATTCGCCATCATCACCGCGCCGGAGTCGGCCGGAGTCAGGAACAGCACGAAGCCGACGAAAATTGACACACCGATGACGACCTTCGACGCCGGGTAATGCTCAAGCAATTGATAGATCGCCATCGACGGCTGTTCCAGCGCCGTCTTGCCCAGCTCCACCGCGCCGTGGTTCATCACCAGATCAAGCGCCGAGTTGCCGAAGATCGACAGCCACGCCAACGTGAAGCCCAGCGGAATCAGCAGCACGCCCGCGACCAGTTCACGCACGGTGCGACCACGGGAAATCCGCGCGATGAACATGCCAACGAATGGCGCCCAGGAAATCCACCACGCCCAGTAGAACAGCGTCCACAGGCCCAGCCAGCGATCGGACTTGGCGTTGTCGCCTTCATAGACATACAGGTCGAACGTCTTCAGCACCACGCCGTTCAGGTAATCGCCGATGTTCTGCACGAAGCCATTGAGCAGGTGCAGAGTCGGGCCGAACAGCAGCACGAAGATCAGCAAACCGCTGAACAAAACAATGTTCAGATTGGACAGACGACGAATGCCGTTTTCCACACCGGACACGGCAGCGATGGTCGCCACGGTGCTCATCACGATGATCACGATCAGCAGGTTGGTGTTGCTGTGCTCCATGCCGAACAGGTTTTCCAGCCCTGACGACACTTGCAGCGAACCAATCCCCAGGTTGGTCACCAGACCCAGCAGGGTCACGAACATGCCGAAGCCGTCCACCGCATGACCGGCCGCGCCTTTGACCCAACGCTCGCCCACCAGCGGATACAGCGCCGAACGCAGCGCCAGCGGCTGATTATGCCGATAAGCAAAATACGCCACGGCCAAACCGACCAATGCGTAGATTGCCCAGCCATGCAGGCCCCAGTGCAGGAACGTCAGCTGCACCGCCTGACGCGCGGCCAGGTTGCTGGCCGATGCGCCTTCCGGCGGATTGAAGTAGTGGTCCAGTGGCTCGGACGCGCCGAAGTACAACAGCGAAATGCCGATACCCGACGAGAACAGCATCCCCGCCCAGGCGCCGTAACTGAAATCCGGGGTGTCGTCCTTGCTGCCCAGTTTGAGTTTGCCGTACGAGGAAAACGCCAGACCGACCACGAACACCAGGTACGCGGCGATCACCACCATGTAGTACCAGCCGAAGCTGCGCGACAACCAGGCCTGAGCGATACCCAACACTCTGCCGGCCTCTTGCGGGGCGATGATCAGAATGGCGGTCAACAACAGAATCAACGCGGTCGAGGTGTAGAACACCCAACCGTTGACCGTCACCTTCTCGGGCGGGGTCTTTATTAGCGAGGCAGAACTCATGGCACAAATGCTCCAGGCAGTGCGAGAGAAGAACACAAGGCATCACGGAACCCGACCAATCGGTTAGTTGGCAGCCGACCGGCGGGTGATATAAAGACACTCCGAAAAAAGCCCGAACCTGCCGAAATGGCGCGCTGATCGCTTTCGTGGCCCCGGTGTGCGGACGTTCATCCGAAACCTGGTCCCGAGCGTCTTGCCCTTTCAACACGTCCATCGAATCGCGAACCGCGCCATGCCCCACGCAGGTTTCGAGCCGTTTCAGGTGTCGGTTTTTATCGTCATTACACGTAGGAAAAAGCTGTAGGCAGCGACGAATTGTCGCAGATCTTATTCTTTGTTGATTGAACGTTCAATCAAAACAAAATAGACTGGCCCTCAATCCGATCGGCGTCATTCGCCCCTCGGAAGGCCTAAGGAGATGTGCAAGATGCCCAAGGTCGGTATGCAACCCATCCGCCGTCAACAACTGATCGAAGCCACGTTGCAAGCGGTCGATCAGGTCGGAATGGGGGACGCCAGCATTGCGCTGATCGCCCGTTTGGCCGGTGTCTCGAATGGCATCATCAGTCATTACTTTCAGGACAAGAACGGCCTGATCGCCGCCACGATGCGGTACCTGATGAGCGTCCTCAGCGAGAACGTCACCGCGCGCCGTCAGGCGCTGGCAGATGACAGCCCACGGGCGCATCTGCAGGTGATCATCGAAGGCAACTTCGACGCCAGCCAGGTCAATGGCCCGGCAATGAAAACCTGGCTGGCCTTCTGGGCCACCAGCATGCACCAGCCGTCTTTGCACAGGTTGCAGCGGATCAACGATCACCGTCTGTATTCCAACCTGTGCTGCGAGTTCCGCCGGGCGTTGCCGCTCGAAGAAGCGCGCAATGCCGCGCGAGGCCTGGCAGCGTTGATTGACGGCTTGTGGTTGCGCGGCGCGCTGTCGGGAGACGCTTTCGACACGGCGCAGGCGCAACGGATCGCTTACGAATACATGGATTACCAATTGGCCAAGCAGGCAGGTCAGAGCACACAGAAACCGCTCGACGCCTGAACCCCACCGTAGCGTCATCGCGGTGGCCAAGGCCAACAACCAATGCACTTGCGAGGACACTATGGCCCGTTTCGAACTGCAAAAACTCTACATCGATGGCGCGTACACCGACGCTGGCAGCGATGCCACCTTCGAAGCCATCAACCCGGCGAACGGTGAAGTCCTCGCCCAAGTGCAACGCGCGACCAAGGAAGACGTCGAGCGCGCTGTGGTCAGCGCTGAAAAGGGCCAGAAGATCTGGGCCGCGATGACCGCCATGGAGCGTTCGCGCATCCTGCGTCGCGCCGTCGACATCCTGCGCGAGCGCAACGATGAACTGGCCGCGCTGGAAACCCTGGACACCGGCAAATCCTTCTCCGAAACCAGGTACGTCGACATCGTTACCGGTGCAGACGTGCTGGAATACTACGCAGGCCTGGTGCCCGCCATTGAAGGCGAGCAGATTCCGCTGCGTGATACTTCTTTCGTTTATACCCGCCGCGAGCCGCTGGGCGTGGTCGCCGGTATCGGCGCGTGGAACTATCCGATCCAGATCGCCTTGTGGAAATCCGCGCCCGCCCTGGCGGCCGGTAACGCGATGATCTTCAAGCCAAGCGAAGTGACCTCGCTGACCACCCTGAAACTGGCCGAGATCTACACCGAAGCCGGCGTGCCAAACGGCGTGTTCAACGTCCTGACCGGCAGCGGCCGTGAAGTCGGCACCTGGCTGACCGAGCACCCGCGCATCGAGAAAATCTCCTTCACCGGCGGCACCGACACCGGCAAGAAAGTCATGGCCAGCGCTTCGGCCTCGTCGCTCAAAGACGTGACCATGGAACTGGGCGGCAAGTCGCCGCTGATCATCTGCGACGACGCTGACCTCGATCGCGCCGCCGACACCGCGATGATGGCCAACTTCTACAGCTCCGGTCAGGTTTGCACCAACGGCACCCGCGTGTTCGTACCGGCGCACCTGAAAGCCGCGTTCGAAGCCAAGATCGTTGAGCGCGTTGCGCGCATTCGCGTCGGCAACCCGGAAGACGAAAACACCAACTTCGGTCCGCTGGTCAGCTTCGCCCACATGGAAAGCGTGCTGGCTTACATCGAGAAAGGTAAGGAGCAAGGCGCACGCGTCTTGTGCGGTGGTGGTCGTCTGACCGACGGCGAATTCGCCAAAGGCGCGTTCGTGGCACCGACCGTGTTCACCGATTGCACCGACGACATGACCATCGTTCGCGAAGAAATCTTCGGTCCGGTCATGGCGATCCTCTCCTACGAAACCGAAGAAGAAGTGATCCGCCGCGCCAACGACACCGACTTCGGCCTCGCCGCCGGTATCGTCACCCGCGACCTGAACCGCGCGCACCGCGTGATTCATCAGCTGGAAGCCGGTATCTGCTGGATCAACGCCTGGGGCGAGTCCGACGCAAAAATGCCGGTCGGTGGCTACAAGCAGTCGGGTGTGGGCCGTGAGAACGGGATCAGCTCGCTGAACAACTTCACCCGCATCAAATCGGTACAGGTCGAGCTGGGCGATTACGTCTCGGTGTTCTGATGAGCTGATCAGCTGCAAGCGGCAAGTTTCAAGCTGCAAGTAAAAGCAGTTTGGGCTTGCCGCCCTCCCCGATTTCAAAGCCACAGCTCGCTGCTTTTCCTTGCAGCTTGCAGCTCGCGGCTTGTAGCTCCCGCAGGAGAATTTATGACTAAAGAATACGACTACATCATCATAGGCGCCGGTTCTGCAGGTAACACACTTGCCACCCGTCTGACTGAAGACGAAGGCGTCACCGTTCTGCTGCTCGAAGCCGGCGGTCCGGATTACCGTTACGACTTCCGCACGCAAATGCCGGCCGCGCTGGCGTTCCCGCTGCAGGGCCGCCGCTACAACTGGGCCTACGAAACCGATCCAGAGCCACACATGGACGGTCGCCGGATGGAATGCGGTCGCGGCAAGGGCCTCGGTGGCTCATCGCTGATCAACGGCATGTGCTACATCCGTGGCAACGCCATGGACTACGACGGCTGGGCGAAACTGCCGGGCCTGGAAGACTGGTCGTACCTTGATTGCCTGCCGTACTTCCGCAAGGCGGAAACCCGTGACATCGGCCCGAACGATTACCACGGTGGCGACGGTCCAGTCAGCGTGACCACGCCGAAAGCCGGCAACAACCCGCTGTTCCACGCCATGGTTGAAGCCGGCGTACAGGCCGGTTATCCGCGCACCGAAGACTTGAACGGTTACCAGCAGGAAGGCTTCGGCCCGATGGACCGCACCGTGACGCCGAATGGCCGTCGTGCTTCCACCGCCCGTGGTTATCTTGACGTCGCCAAAAAGCGCTCGACCCTGACCATCGTCACCCACGCGCTGACCGACAAGATTCTGTTTGAAGGCAAGCGTGCAGTCGGCGTGCGTTACTTGATTGGTGATGCTGAAGAGCGCGTGGAGGCCAAGGCGCGCAAGGAAGTCCTGCTGTGCTCCGGCGCCATCGCGTCGCCGCAGATTCTGCAGCGTTCCGGTGTCGGCCCGGCGAAACTGCTGGAAAGCCTCGATATCCCGGTGGTTCACGACCTGCCGGGCGTCGGTGAAAACCTCCAGGATCACCTCGAGCTGTACCTGCAATACGCCTGCACCCAGCCGGTCTCGCTGTACCCGTCACTGCTCTGGTACAACCAGCCGGCGATCGGTGCCGAGTGGCTGTTCAACGGCACCGGCATCGGCGCCAGCAACCAGTTCGAGGCCGGCGGTTTCATTCGTTCGCGTCCGGAATTCGAATGGCCGAACATCCAGTACCACTTCCTGCCGGTGGCGATTAACTACAACGGCAGCAACGGTGTCAAAGAACACGGTTTCCAGGCACACATGGGTTCCATGCGTTCGCCGAGCCGTGGCCGCATCCAGGTGAAATCCAAGGATCCGCGCCAGCACCCGAGCATCCTGTTCAACTACATGGCCACCGAGCAGGACTGGCAGGAATTCCGCGACGGCATCCGCCTGACCCGCGAGATCATGCAGCAGCCGGCCCTCGACGCCTTCCGTGGTCGGGAGATCAGCCCGGGCATTGACGTGCAAACCGATGAGCAACTGGACAAGTTCATCCGCGAGCACGCCGAAACCGCGTTCCACCCGTCGTGCTCGTGCAAGATGGGCACCGACGAGATGGCCGTGGTCGATGGCGAAGGCCGTGTGCACGGCATGCAGAGCCTGCGCGTGGTCGATGCCTCGATCATGCCGATCATCACCACCGGCAACCTCAACGCACCGACGATCATGATGGCCGAGAAAATCGCCGACAGGATCCGTGGCCGCAAACCGCTGCCGCGCAGCAATGCCGCTTACTACGTGGCCAATGGCGCGCCGGTCAAAGGCAAGCCGATGCGCGATATCACCCCGGTTACTCAGTAATTCAGTTACACCGCATCAAGGCTGATCGCGAGCAGGCTCACTCCTACAAGGATCTCCAGTGAACACAAACTCTGTGAACACTGGAGATTAACTGTAGGAGTGAGCCTGCTCGCGATGAGGCCCTACCATTCAGCACAAATTCCTCTGCCGCACAGTAAAACCTCCTACACCCCCTCTTCACTTGATCCTACCCCCACGCAGGCCTACTCTAGACCTCGCGCAACCGTTTCACCCCTCCCCCGCCGTCGCTGTGCCGCTTGCCCCTACAAGGAGGTTTCCGAATGTTCGATTTTCACCCCCAGCTCAAGCAGCGCTTCGCTGCCTTGCGCACGGGCGCCGAGTTTTTTTCCCTGCGCTATGTCCGCGAGTCCGGGCAGTACCTGTCGGTGCGCAAGAACGTCGCCGAACCGCCGAGCCTGAGCCGCGATGAGGGGGCGATGCTCACCGTGCGCGTCAACGGCGTCGAAGCCTACGCGGCGACCAACGATCTCTCGCAGCAAGGCCTGCAAACCGCGCTCGAGCGCGCCGAACAGCAAGCCCGCCGACTCAAGCCGCATGCCTTGCTCGACCTGCGCGATCAGCCGCTGAGCAGCGATCGGGCTGATTATTTTTCGCCCAACCTCGAACAACCTTTCCCGTCGCTGAGCGAATGCTATGAATTGCTCGGCGCGGAATCCGCCTCGGTGCCCAAGGATGAGCGCCTGGTGAACTGGCAAGTGAGCATCGGCATTACCCACGTCGAGCAAATCTACCTGAGCAGCGCCGGCGCCGAATTGCGCCAGGCCCAGCGCTTCGTGTACCCGAGCCTCGACGTCACCGCCTACGACGGCAATGACAGCCAGACCCGCAGCCTCGGCCGTGAGAATTTCGGCCAGCAGGGCGGCGCCGATGTGATCAGTCGCTGCGGTCTGGTCGGCGCCGGCCCGCAAGTCGCCGATCAGGCGCTGCAATTGCTGCTCGCGCCGAACACCCCGCAAGGCCCGCGCGACCTGCTGTTGATGCCCGATCAGATGATGCTGCAAATCCACGAATCGATCGGCCACCCGCTGGAACTCGACCGGATCCTTGGCGACGAGCGCAATTACGCCGGCACCAGTTTCGTCAAGACCAGCGACTTCGGCAGCCTGCAATACGGCTCCGAACTGCTCAACGTGACCTTCGATCCGGGCATTCCCGAAGAACTCGCCAGCTATGGGCATGACGACGACGGCAGCCAGGCGAGCAAACAATTCCTGATCCGCGATGGCCTGTTGCTGCGCCCGTTGGGCGGGGCGCTGTCGCAATACCGCGCCGGGCTCGACGGCGTCGCCAACAGCCGCGCGTGCAGCTGGAACCGCGCGCCGATCGACCGCATGGCCAACCTCAATATCGAACCGGGCGACCAGCCGCTGAGCCTGCTCATTGAAGGCATCGAGCACGGCATTCTGATGAGCACCAACCGTTCGTGGTCGATCGACGATGCGCGCAACAAATTCCAGTTCGGCTGCGAATGGGGCCAGTTGATCGAGAACGGTGAACTTAAAGGCGTGGTGAAAAATCCCAACTACCGGGCAATTTCCGCGCACTTCTGGAAAAGCCTGCGCGCCGTGGGCAACGCCGACACCGTCAAGGTGCTTGGTACGCCGAACTGCGGCAAGGGCGAACCGAACCAGGTGATCCGCGTCGGCCACGCTTCGCCGGCTTGCGTGTTCAGCAACATTGATGTGTTTGGGGGAGACGCCTGATGAGCATTTCGAAGAATCCGTCCGACGCCTTCAAGGTCATGGTCGATTGGCTGCGCGACAGCGTGCGCGAGCCGGAACAGTTCACCCTCAGCTACGCCGCCGAAGCCTCGGCGTTCGTGCGCTTCAATCACGCCAAGGTGCGTCAGGCCGGGCAAGTGCAACAGGCCAACGTCGTCCTTAAGCTGATCAATGACGGTCGCCACGCCGACTTGCAGGTAACCCTGTCCGGCGATCAGGAAGGCGACCTGCGCAGGCTCAGCGAAGGCCTGCAACAACTGCGCGAAACCCTGCCGCTGCTGCCGCAGGACCCGTACCTGCTGCTCAACCACAACGGCTGGCAGAGCGAGAACGTGCAGGAGCATCCGCTGCCGGACACCGAGCAGGTGGTGGATGAAATCTGCGCTGCTGCTGAAGGTCTGGACCTGGTCGGTTTTTACGCCGCCGGGCCGATCAGCCGGGGTTTCGCCAGTTCGTCGGGGGCGCTCGGCTGGCATCAGGCCAACAGCTTCAACTTCGATTTCAGCCTGTTCCACGACAACGGCGAGGCGGTGAAAGCCAGCTACGCCGGGCATGACTGGAGCAGCGAAGGTTTCGCCAAACGCTTCGCTCAGGCGCGCGAGCAGCTTGAATTCCTCGGTCGACCGTTACGCACTCTGGCACCGGGGCAATACCGCGCCTACCTGGCGCCGGCGGCGCTGGAAGAAATCATGGGCATGCTCAGTTGGGGCGGGTTTTCGGCACAGTCGATTGCCAGCAAAAGCAGCCCGCTGCAAAAGCTCTACGTCGGCGATCAGGCATTCAGCCCGCTGGTGTCGCTGGACGAGAAAGTCAGCACTTCGCTGAGTCCGGCGTTTTCCGGTGAGGGTTATCCGCGTAGCGACTTGCGCCTGATTGTCGAGGGCAAGGCCGGCGATCAACTGGTCGGCTCGCGCAGTGCCGCCGAATATGGCCTGGCGGCGAACGGCGCGGGCGGCGGTGAAATGCCCAGTGCGTTGAACATGGCCGCCGGTGACTTGTCGCAGGAACAGATCCTCCAGCAGTTGGGCACCGGGCTGTACATCAGCAACCTGTGGTATCTGAACTACTCGGATCAACCGGCCGCACGCATGACCGGCATGACCCGTTTCGCAACCTTCTGGGTCGAGAATGGCGAGATCCAGGCGCCGGTCAGCACCATGCGTTTCGACGACAGCGCCTACAACCTGCTCGGTTCGCAGCTGGAAGCGTTGACCGCCGAGCGGGAGTTGCTGCTGTCGGCCAGTACTTATAGCCAGCGCAATACCTCGTCATCGTTGCTGCCGGGGGCATTGGTCAGCCGACTGACCCTGACCCTGTAAAAGCATCGCGAGCAGGCTCACTCCTACATTGGAATTGTGGTCGACACAGAACAAATGTAGGAGTGAGCCTGCTCGCGATGAAGCCATCACTGACTCCACAACACGAGGTTCCATGCCCAACCGCCCGCCTCTCGACGCCATCACCGCCCGCTGGTTGCCGTGGGTCGTCGCCATTGCGTTTTTCATGCAGTCCCTCGACGGGACCATCCTCAATACCGCTCTGCCGGCGATGGCCCGCGATCTGGCCGAAGACCCGTTGCGCATGCAGGGCGTTATCATTGCCTACATGCTTACCGTGGCCTTGCTGATCCCGGCATCGGGGTGGATCGCCGACCGTTTCGGCACCAAGAAAATCTTCTTCGGCGCGATCCTGCTGTTTAGTTTCGGCTCGCTGCTCTGCGCCTTGTCCAGCAGCCTGAGCATGCTGATCGGCGCGCGGGTGATTCAAGGCCTCGGCGGTGCGCTGATGCTACCGGTCGGGCGGCTGGTGGTGCTGCGCGCCTACCCCCGCTCGGAGCTGGTGCGGATCATGGGTTTCATCACCATTCCCGGATTGCTCGGCCCCTTGATCGGCCCGACCATGGGCGGCTGGATGGTCGAGTACCTGACGTGGCACTGGATCTTCCTGATCAACCTGCCGGTCGGGTTGATCGGTTGCTACGCGGTATGGAAGTTCATCCCCGACCTGCGTGGCAGCGAACGCACGCGCTTCGATAGCCTGGGTTTTCTGCTGTTCGGCGCGGCGATGATCCTTATCACCATTGCCATGGAAGGTCTTGGCGAACTGCACCTGCCGCACCTGCGGGTGATGTTGCTGCTGTTCGCCGGCATGGCCTGTCTGGCGGCGTACTGGTTGCGCGCCGGGCACATCGACAATCCCTTGTTCGCACCGTCGCTGTTCAAGACCCGCACCTTTGCCGTCGGCATTCTCGGCAATCTGTTCGCCCGTCTGGGCAGCGGCGCCCTGCCGTTTCTGGTGCCGTTGCTGCTGCAAGTGGCGCTGGGGTATTCACCGTCGCAAGCGGGGATGAGCATGCTGCCACTGGCCGCAGCGGCGATGGTCGCCAAGTGGGTGGCGCGGCCGTTGATCGAACGCCTCGGTTATCGCATCGTCCTGACCGGCAACACGCTGGCGCTGGGGATCATGCTGGCGAGCATGGCGCTGGTCAGCGAGCAGACGCCGTACTGGCTGCTGCTGTGCCTGCTGGCGGTGCTCGGCGCGATCAACTCGTTGCAGTTCACGGCGATGAACACGGTGACGCTGATCGACCTCGACGACGCCAGCGCCAGCAGCGGCAACAGCCTGCTGTCGGTGGTCGCGCAACTGTCGTTGAGCCTGGGCGTGGCCTGCGCCGGTGCGCTGCTCGGCGGGTTTACCGCGCAAATCGGCAACGACGGCGTGGACACCGTGCTCGGTGCGTTCCAGCTGACCTTTGTCACGGTTGGGGTGATGGCGATGCTGGCGGCGACGATCTTCTCGCAACTGTCGAAGGAAGACGGGCGCCGGCCCAAACGCCCGGAACAACACATCGAACATTGATCGCTGTTCGTCCAGAACTTTCGAAGAAAGTGGCACGGGGCTGCTACACTGCGCGACATTTTGTTTTGCAGGCCCGTCCCGTGACCACCATCGCCACCGCTTTTAATACTCTGCCCCTGTCCGCCGCCATGCTGGCTAACCTCGAATCACTCGGTTATGCCCAGATGACGCCGATCCAGGCGCAGAGCTTGCCGGTGATCCTCAAGGGGATGGACCTGATCGCCCAGGCCAAGACCGGCAGCGGCAAGACCGCCGCGTTCGGTATCGGCTTGCTCAACCCGATCAACCCGCGCTACTTCGGCTGCCAGGCGCTGGTGATCTGCCCGACCCGTGAGCTGGCCGACCAGGTCGCCAAGGAAGTCCGTCGTCTGGCTCGCGCCGAAGACAACATCAAGGTCCTGACCTTGTGCGGCGGCGTGTCGTTCGGCCCGCAGATCGCTTCGCTGGAGCACGGCGCGCACATCATCGTCGGCACCCCGGGGCGCATTCAGCAGCACCTGCGCAAGGGTTCGCTGGTGCTCGATGGCCTGAACACGCTGATCCTCGACGAAGCCGACCGCATGCTCGACATGGGTTTCTACGACGCCATCGAAGACATCATCGTCAAAACCCCGGAGCGCCGTCAGACCCTGCTGTTCTCGGCCACGTACCCGGTGGGCATCAAGCAACTGGCCTCGAAGTTCATGCGTGACCCACAAACGGTGAAAGCCGAAGCGTTCCACGATGACACCCAGATCGAGCAGCGCTTCTATGAGATTTCCCCGGAAGATCGCATGAGCGCAGTGACCAAGGTCCTCCACCACTTCCGCCCGGCCTCGTGCGTGGCGTTCTGCTTCACCAAGCAGCAGGTGCAGGAAACCGTCGATCACCTGACCGCCAAAGGCATTTCCGCAGTCGGCCTGCATGGCGATCTGGAACAGCGTGATCGCGATCAGGTGCTGGCGATGTTCGCCAACCGCAGCACCTCGGTGCTGGTTGCCACCGACGTTGCCGCCCGTGGTCTGGACATCGATGCGCTGGACATGGTGATCAACGTCGAGCTGGCCCGCGATTCGGAGATCCACATTCACCGGGTTGGCCGCACCGGTCGCGCCGGCGAAAAAGGCATCGCCATCAGCCTGGTCGCCCCGGGCGAAGCGCACCGCGCGCAAGCCATCGAACAACTGCAGAAATCGCCGCTGAACTGGGATCAGATCGACAACCTCAAGTCCCAGGGTCTGGCACCACTGCAGCCGCCGATGACTACCCTGTGCATCGGCGCCGGGCGCAAAGACAAAGTGCGCCCGGGCGACATTCTCGGTGCGTTGACGGGCGAAGCCGGGATTCCCGGTGCGCAGGTGGGCAAGATTGCGATCTTCGATTTCCAGGCCTACGTCGCCGTGGAACGCACCGTGGCCATGCAGGCCTTGCAGCGCTTGAACGACGGCAAGATCAAGGGCCGTTCGCTGCGCGTACGTATTTTGTAAGAACAACGTAATTCCCCTGTAGGAGTGAGCCTGCTCGCGATAGCTATCTGTCAGCCAACATCTATGTTGAATGACACACCGCCATCGCGAGCAGGCGAAGGCCTACAGTGGGTCTTGTGGTGACATTTGTGAGGACACCGTTTTGCGCTCTACCGAAGTCGTGATCATTGGCGCTGGCGCCGCTGGGTTGATGTGTGCACTGACCGCCGCCGGGCGCGGGCGTCAGGTGTTGCTGCTCGATCACGCGAACAAGGCCGGCAAGAAAATCCTCATGTCGGGCGGTGGCCGCTGCAACTTCACCAACATGTACACCGAGCCGGGCAATTTCCTTTCGCAGAATCCGCATTTCTGCAAATCCGCACTGGCGCGTTACACCCAGTGGGATTTCATCGGCATGGTCGGCAAGCACGGCGTGCCGTACCACGAGAAAAAACTCGGTCAGCTGTTCTGCGATAACAAATCCAGCGACATCCTCGAAATGCTCCTTGATGAATGCGATCAGGCCGGCGTCGAGCTGCACCTCGACACTTCGATCCAGACCATCGAGAAGGTCGACAGCGGTTACCTGCTCGACACCACGCTCGGACAAGTGCAGTGCCAGTCGCTGGTGATCGCCACCGGCGGCCTGTCGATCCCGACGCTGGGCGCCACCGGTTTCGGCTATCAGGTAGCGAAACAGTTCGGCCATGAACTGCTGCCGACCCGCGCCGGACTGGTGCCGTTCACCATCACCGACCAGCTCAAGGAACTGTGCACCGATCTGTCCGGCACTTCGGTGGATTGTCTGGTCAGCTGCAACGAGCAAAGCTTTCGCGAAAACATCCTGTTCACCCACCGAGGCCTCAGCGGCCCGGCGATTCTGCAGATTTCCTCGTTCTGGGAATCCGGCGATACGGTGGAGATCAACCTGCTGCCGGATCACGACGCCGCGAGCTGGCTGCAGCAGCAAGTGGCCGAACGGCCGAACAGCGAGCTGAAGACGCTACTCGGCGAGATCTTCACCAAGAAAATGGCCAACCTGCTGGCAGACAACTGGTTCGTCTCCAAACCGATGAAACAGTACACCCACGCCGAACTGGCCGAGATCGCCGACAAGCTGGGCAGCTGGAAAGTCGTACCGGCGGGCACAGAAGGCTATCGCACGGCCGAGGTGACGCTGGGTGGCGTGGATACCCGCGAAGTCTCGTCGAAAACCATGGAATCGCTGAAAAGCCCCGGCCTGTATTTCATCGGCGAAGTGCTCGACGTCACCGGGCATCTGGGCGGCTTCAACTTTCAGTGGGCGTGGGCGTCCGGATACGCGGCCGCGCAGTACGCTTAACTCAAGGCCAAATATAAAACCCTGCAGGAGTGAGCCTGCTCGCGATGGCGGTGAATCAGTCGGTGAATGCATTGGCTGACACACCGCTATCGCGAGCAGGCTCACTCCTACAGTTGTTATGTGTGATGCAGTAAGGAACACTTTTTGCTGTCAGATGTGCTCGGCGCCATTGCGTCGGCGTCATTACTGGCTCAATTTAGCGGCATCGCCTCGGAAGGCCTTCGCACTTCATGTCCTCGACCTCGTTTCGTCAGTCTTTACGGCGCCTGTGGGCGCTGGATAAATTCAGTTATAGCGTGCGGGTGTTCATCGCCCTGACCGGCAGCATGGCGCTGTGCTGGTATCAGGATGAAATGGGCCTGCTGATTCCGTTGTTCCTCGGCATCATCGCCAGCGCCCTGGCCGAAACCGACGACAGTTGGCAGGGCCGCCTCAATGCCCTCGCGGTGACGCTGGTGTGTTTCAGCATCGCCGCGCTGTCGGTGGAATTGCTGTTCCCCTACCCGATCATTTTCGCCGTTGCCCTGGCGCTGGCCAGTTTCGGCCTGACCATGCTCGGTGCACTCGGCGAGCGTTATGGGGCGATTGCCTCGGCAACCTTGATCTTGTCCGTGTACACGATGATCGGCGTCGATCAGCGTGGCGGCGCGGTCACCGACTTCTGGCATGAGCCGATGCTGCTGGTCGCCGGTGCAGCGTGGTACGGTTTGCTCTCGGTGCTGTGGCAGGCGCTGTTTTCCAACCAGCCAGTGCAGCAGAGTCTGGCGCGGTTGTTTCGTGAACTCGGGTTTTATCTGAAGCTGAAGTCAGCGCTGTTCGAGCCGATCCGGCAGATGGACGTCGAAGCCCGGCGTCTGGAACTGGCGCAGCAGAATGGCCGTGTGGTCGCCGCGCTCAACACCGCCAAGGAAATCATTTTGCACCGGGTCGGCAACGGCCGCCCCGGGTCGAAAGTCAGCCGTTACCTGAAGCTGTACTTTCTCGCCCAAGACATCCACGAACGCGCCAGCTCTTCGCACTATCCGTACAACGCCCTCGCCGAGGCGTTTTTTCACAGCGACGTGCTGTTCCGCTGCCAGCGTCTGTTGCGCCAGCAAGGCAAGGCCTGCCGCGCCCTGGCCGAATCGATCCAGATGCGCCAGCCTTTCGTTTACGACGCGAGTTTTGCCGAAGCCCTCGGCGACCTGCACGCCTCGCTCGAACACTTGCGCATCCAGAGCAACCCCGCGTGGCGCGGCTTGCTCCGTTCGCTACGCGCACTGGCGGCCAACCTCGGCACCCTCGACCGTTTGCTCAGCGATGCGAGCAATCCTGATGCCCTCGCCGATGCGACCGACAGCAGCCTGCTCGACCGTTCGCCGCGCAATCTCAAAGACGTGTGGATTCGCCTGCGCACCCAGCTGACGCCGACCTCGTTGCTGTTCCGTCATGCCTTGCGCCTGCCGCTGGCACTGAGTATCGGTTACGGCATGGTGCACTTGATTCACCCGTCGCAAGGTTACTGGATCATCCTCACCACACTATTCGTCTGCCAGCCGAACTACGGCGCGACGCGGCGCAAACTTGGCCAGCGGATTCTCGGCACAGCGATCGGCCTTACGGTGGCGTGGGCGCTGTTCGACCTGTTCCCCAACCCGCTGGTGCAATCGTGCTTCGCCATTGCCGCCGGGGTGGTGTTCTTTACCAACCGCACCACGCGCTACACCCTGGCGACAGCGGCGATCACCATCATGGTGCTGTTCTGCTTCAATCAGGTCGGCGATGGCTACGGGCTGTTCCTGCCGCGCCTGTTCGATACCCTGCTTGGCAGCCTGATCGCCGGGCTGGCGGTGTTCCTGTTCCTGCCGGACTGGCAGGGCCGACGCCTGAACAAAGTGCTGGCCAACACGCTGACCTGCAACAGCATCTATTTGCGCCAGATCATGCAGCAATACGCCGCCGGCAAGAGCGACGACCTCGCCTATCGCCTGGCCCGCCGCAACGCGCACAACGCCGACGCGGCGCTGTCGACGACGCTGGCGAACATGCTCATGGAGCCGGGGCATTTTCGTAAGGAAGCGGATGTCGGCTTCCGCTTTCTAGTGCTCTCGCACACTCTGCTGAGTTATCTGTCAGGGCTGGGCGCGCATCGCGAGACGCAATTGCCAGCCGATGTGCGTGAGCACCTGATTGATGGGGCCGGGGTGAAGCTGGCCGCGAGCATCGACGAAATCGCCCAAGGGCTGGCGAGCAAACAGCCGATTGCGATTCAGAGCGATGAGGAAGAAGCACTGGCCAATGAGCTGGAGCAGATGGCCGACGAGATCGATGAAGGGCAGCGGCTGGTGCAGACGCAACTGGCGTTGATCTGCCGCCAGCTCGGGCCGTTGCGCACGCTGGCGGCGCACCTTATCAAGGAGGTTTAGCCGCAAGCTACAAGCTACAAGCTACAAGGCTGTCCGCTTTTAGCTTGCAGCTTGAGGCTCGAAACTTGAAGCTGCCGTTCACATCCCGTGCTGGCGCAGCAGCTTTTCATAACTGCCATCAGCCTTCATCGCTGCAATCGCCTTGTCGAACCCCGCAACAATCTGTTCATGCTGCGCATTCTTCAGGCTGACCAGAATATGCAGGCTGTTCTCACTCAACGGCTTAGGCAGGAATTCCACTGAATTGCGCACCTTGGCTGACTCGCGCGCCAGGTAATACTTGGCCACGTATTCGTCTTCAAGGGTCAACTTGACCCGATCCGCCGCGAGCATGCGCACACCCATGGCGAAGTTATGCACAGGGACTTTCTGCATCGCCGTATCGGCATCGAATACCGCCGAATAGGCGTAGCCGCGTACCACCGCAATCGGATAGGTGTGCAACTCCTGCAGATTGCTGTAATCGATCGGCGCGTCCTTGCGCTTGAGGAAGCGAATCCGGTTGGTCAGGTATTCGCCGGAGAATTGCCCATACCGGGTGCGGTCTTCGTTGTACCAAGCGTTGACCAGCACGTCGTAACGGCCTTCGTCGACGCCGAGCAACGCTCGCGCCCACGGCACCTGTTCATAACTGCTGGCGTAACCGGCCCGGGCCAGCGCGGTGCTGACGATATCCGTGGCCAGCCCGCCGTTGACCAGCGTGTCGTCGGTAAACGGTGGCCAATGATCGAAGACCAGTCGCAGCTTCTGCGCTGTCGCATCCTGGCCCAGCAACAGCAGTCCGATCAAAGCAACGGCTTGAAGCAATCGCGGCATGCTTGAACATCCTCAACGGGCAGCGGCCCGACGCGTCTCACGGCAAAAAACCAAGACCCCTTACCGGCAAAACCCAGGCACTAACATTAGCTCATTACAGCCAGTGCACGGCGCTCTCCAGCAGATTACACAAACTCGGCACGGCTGCGCGAAAGGAATGATGGCATTTTGACCTTTGTCACAGACGCTTACGCCATAAAGACATCTTTGTCGCGTGCGCTTAGTATCGGGCGACACGAACAAGGAATCGGCAAATGACAATCGAGTGGATCTGCAAACATCACAGCGATCTGGGCAAGGAACAGCTGTACGCGCTTCTGAGACTGCGCTCGGAAGTGTTCGTGGTCGAACAGAAATGCGCCTACCCCGATCTGGACGGCCAGGACCTCGATGGCGACACCCATCACCTGATGGGCTGGGAGAACGACCACCTAGTCGCGTACCTGCGCCTGCTGGATCCGCAGTCTCAGGGCGGTGACGTGGTGATCGGCCGCGTCGTGACAGCACCGGCCGGTCGCGGCAAAGGACTGGGGCACAAGATGATGGAGCAGGCGTTGAAACAGGCCGAGAAGCATTGGCCGCAGGTGCCGATCTACCTGTCGGCGCAGGCGCATCTGCAGGGGTATTACGGCCGGTACGGGTTTGTGGTGGCAGGTGAGGAATATCTTGAGGATGACATTCCACATATCGGGATGCGTCGCGCCTGAACAGCCCCTCACCCTAGCCCTCTCCCAGAGGGAGAGGGAACTGACCGAGTTGTCTGCCGCTATCCGCCGACCCGAAAACTGCGTCGATCATGGATTCAAAACAAAACTTTCAGGCCGGCGATTTCTCCAATATCCCCCTATCAGTCCCCTCTCCCTCTGGGAGAGGGTTAGGGTGAGGGGCTCTTAGGGATACTCCAGCACAGCCTTGATCTGCCGCAAATTGCGCTCGATCCAGCCACGATCAATCGCTCCCCAATCGCGAATCCGATAACGCCCGGCATGATTGCGCGCGCCCTCTTCCTGCTCGAACTCACAGACGATATCCAGATCCGCCAGCGCTGCGATCGTGTCCTGCGCTGTGCGGCGGGGCATGCCGGTGACTTCGGTCAGTGCCGGCACGCTCGGCGCCAGGCCGCTGTCGATCAGGTACGCCACGAACAGGCGGCGGTAGAAACTGCTTTTGGTCTTGCTGACGTCCATCCACATCTTCCTGATAGCTGATCAAGCTTGCATGTCGCGCCAGGTCAGGTACACGCGCAGGTCGAACTCGACCTGGTGATACCCCGGCAGCATGTGCTCGCACAATTTATAAAACGCCTTGTTATGGTCCGACTCCTTGAAGTGCGCCAGTTCGTGCACGACGATCATTTTCAGAAAGTCCGGCGCGGCGTCCTTGAACAATGAGGCGATGCGAATCTCTTTCTTGGCCTTGAGCTTGCCGCCCTGCACCCGCGACACCGTGCTATGCAGGCCGAGCGCCCGGTGGGTGAGGTCGAGGCGGTTGTCGAACAGCACCTTGTCGATCGCTGGCGCATTGCGCAGGTATTCCTGCTTCAGCTCCAGCGCATAGCTGTACAACGCCTTGTCGCTCTGCACGTCGTGCCGGCCCGAATAGCGTTGATCGAGGTATTCGCCCAGCCGCCCTTCGGCGATCAACTGGCGCACCTGATCCTGCAAACGTTCCGGATAAGCCTGGAGGTATTTCAACGCAGTCATCAGCGGGCAGCACGGTTGGCAAAAAGGTGCGCCAGTGTAGCGAATTCAACCGGCCAGCGCGCCCCAGTCAAACGGCTCGGCGAAGCTTGCCGCGTCCTCGGCGATCAACGGCCGCGCCACCAGGAAGCCTTGCACATGCTCGCAGCCATGGGCTTGCAGCCACTGGTATTGCTCGACGGTTTCCACGCCTTCGGCGATCACCAGCAAACCGTATTGTTTGCACAGACTGATCACCGTACTGACCAGCGAGGCGTCGCGGGGCGAATCAGGTAACCGGGCGATCAAATGGCGATCAAGCTTGAGCGTATCCAGCTCCAGATCGCGCAAATGCGCCAATGAGCACGGCCCGGAACCGAAGTCATCGAGCGCCACGCGCACACCAAGATTACGCAGCAAGCGCAACTGTTTGCGGGTTTCGTCGGGGTTCTGCATCAAGGCTTCTTCGGTGATCTCGACCTCCAGCTGTCGCGGCTGCAAGGCGTGACGCTCCATCACCTGACGCAATTCGGTAACCAGATTCGGCAGGCTGAACTGGGTGTTGCTCAAACTGACGCCCAGCACCAGATCATCGGCAAACAGACTTTCCCAGGCTTTACGCTGACCTGCACCACGATGATAAATCCAGCTGCCGAGACGACTGATCAGCCGCGCCTCTTCCAGCAGCGGTAAAAACAGACCCGGCGGTACATCGCCGACGCTTGGATGTTGCCAGCGCAGCAACGCCTCGAAACCTCGAATCCGGCCGCTGCCAATCGCCACCTGTGGCTGGTAGACCAGGTTGAAATCACGGTTTTCGATGGCGGCGCGCACGCTTTCCTCAAGCATCAGTCGCGAACGCGCGCGACCGTTCATCTCATGATCATAAAAGCGATATTGCTGACGCCCGGCGCGCTTGGCTTCATACATCGCAATATCGGAAGCGCGCAACAAACCGTCGAGGTTCGAGCCGCAGTCCGGGTACGTGGCGATGCCGATGCTGGCGCCGAGGACGATATCCAGACCTTCGATCTGCTGACAGATCGACACGCGCTCGATGAGTTTTTCCGCAATCTTCGCCGCCTGCTCGGGAAACTCCAGATCCAGCAGCGCGGTGAATTCATCGCCGCCCATGCGCGCCAGAATGTCGAACGGCCGCAGGCAAGCTTTCAATTGTTCGGAAACCCAGCGCAGCACCCGGTCGCCGGCATCGTGGCCGAGGGAATCGTTGACCCGTTTAAAGCCATCGAGGTCCAGATACAGCAGCACCCAACTGCTGTCACTGCGCTCGCCGCGCAACAGCAGGTTTTCCACGGTCTGGTAGAAACCGCGACGGTTGAGCAGTCCCGTCAGCGGATCAGTCACGGCCTGAAATTCGAGCTGCTGATGCAGGTGACGCACCACCGACATGTCGAGCACGGTCACCACCATCGCATGCTGCTCGGACGGCAGCGCCGCACAGGACAGCGCAACCGGCACTTGCTGGCCCGGCGCCGTGCGCAGCAGGGCATCGTGCAGTCGCAAGGTTTCGCCACGCTTATAGCCGGCATAGAACTCGGAATCGGCCCACAGCGCAATGTGCGGTTTCTGCAAATAATCGAGAAATTCCTTGCCCTGCAGCTCCTTCACCGGCGCGTTAAGCAAGCGCGAAATTGCCGGGTTGGCAAAGCGGATCAAACCGTCCTCGCCGAGCACCAGAATGCCCTCGGCCGCGTTGTCCAGCACCGAGGCGTTAAAGGCTCGCGCCACTTCCAGGTCATGACTCAGACGCTGCAACGCACGGCGGTTGCGCTGGTGTTCCAGCAGCGCCTGCACTTTCGGTTTGAGAATCTGCGGGTCGAAGGGCTTGAACAGGTAATCCACCGCGCCACTGGCGTAGCCCTTTATCACGGCGTCCTGGGATTGCTCGTTGGCGGTGAGAAAGATGATCGGCGTCAGCCGTGTGCGCTGACTGCCGCGCATCAACCGCGCCACTTCAAAACCGTCCATACCGGGCATCTGCACATCCAGCAGCACCAGGTCGACGTCTTGTTCGAGCAGAATATTCAGCGCCTCGAAACCGGAGGCGGCGGTGATCACATGCCAATCCTGGCGCTGCAACAACGCGCGCATGCTGATCAGGTTTTCAGGGTAATCATCAACGATCAAAAGGACAGAGCTGCCTTCACCTGGCTGGGGTTGCGCGCATTCCATGCTGCTTCTCTTTTCGGTACCGTTGCCGGCAAAAACGTAGACGAACTGAGCCTTCACTCTAGACGCGGATCGGTGAAAGCAGAAGCTGTCATCCCGCCATCATCCAGACAATGCTCAACTCAGCCGACTAACGGTCGCCGCTACAGCCCCCGAAAACCGGGCGGGATGGCATTTCGACAGGACTTTGACGTCAAGTAATCGCCGGACGGGCATTAACAAAAATTGCCGCTACGCTTATAAAGACGCCCGAAAACGCGCGGGCTAGAGCTTCTGGCACCGACGTTCCGGATGAATTGAGTGGAAGAACCGTCATGATCGATCTCGCAACCTGGAACCTCAGCGTTCCCGTTGGCAGCCCGCCATACACCGTCGAAACCTCGAAACTGGTGGATGGCTTCAAGGATCAGTACTTCCATTCCGACACCGGCACCTTGTTCTTCTGGTCACCGGTGACCGGCTCGAAAACCGAAAACGCCATCTACCCGCGCACCGAACTGCGTGAAACCTTCAGCAACGGCACCCTGCGCAACTGGTACTACCCGGACGCCGACAACCTGCTGCGCGCAACCCTCACCGTGAACAAGGTGCCGAGCTCCGGCAAAATCGTCATTGGCCAGATCCACGCTTATGAAAGCCAGCGGCCAATGGTCAAACTCGAATACCAGTACAAGACCAAAACCGAAACCGGCAACCTGGTAATCAAAGTGCGCATGCGCCCCGATGACGCCGAAAGCCGCGTTATCACCCTGGCCACCGGAATCAAGCTCGACCGCGAATTCAACTACCTCATCCACCTCAGCCCCGGCGGCGCGCTGGGCGTGAGCGCGGCGGGTTATCAATGGGATTCACAGATCAGCGCGACGTGGCGCGACAAGCCGTTGTACTTCAAGGCTGGGGTTTATGTGCAGGACAACACCGGGTATACGAGTGAGGGTGGGCAGGTAACGTTTTCGAAGCTGGATATTGATCACGATAAATGAGCTGAGAGCCCTGAGGTTTTGCAAAGTTTAAAAGGCCACCCAGTCAAACGGGGCTGCACCTGCATTTACAGGCAAACAACAGCTAACCTTTGCACGGCTCACCTGCCCGGCCTTGGGGCTTGACCTTACTCATCATGCTCTACCAGATCGGCTAACGATTTGAGATCGATGCGGTTATCGACGATTTCCAACGCCATGCCCAACGCAGTAATCACTCGAAACACGGTATAGAACGCGACGTTTTCACCGGCCCCAAGATCAATGATGGTTTTGCGGCTGCACTTGGCCCTCTGCGCCAAAATGGCTTGGCTGTATCCCTTGGCTTTGCGCACTTGACGCACGCGCTCGGCGAAGATGGCTGGGTTGCTCAAAATCAAAATGTCACCCATATGGGACTTTTATCCAACTTTACTCAGTAAAGTCCGATATGGGTTACTTTCCGACAAGCAATTCCATGCCGACGCTCAAGCATTTCCGAATTGACCATCAGCTTTTCAACAGCACGTTTACTTTTTTCTGCAACTACCTCCGAGAGCCTACAACAGCTTGCGCCGTTGCCTACCACTGCGCCAGAATCCGCCGGCTTGTGCGCCTGGCGGGCCATCGGTAACTTGATTCGCATCACTGATTTCCAGTGATCGGGTTTAGTAGCCCGAGGTGTTTTCAGCTCAGGTTCATAGCACATCAGGCAGTTTTGCTGCCTGGCTCGATGGTGGCTGTGTGCAGGGCGCTTCGGCGCGCCGGTTTATGCTGAATAACTCCCCGGTCTACTAACCTGCGCACAGCTGCCACCCCTTTTTTTAGTAGAGAAGGCGAAGCGGCTCCAATCAGGAGTTTTCAGCAATGTTCAAAGTTACGCCAAACCCGCCGGCCACCGATCCGGCATCACCGTACGACTCCCTCGACTCAAAAAAACTCAACGACGCCGCCGAGCGCGCCCTCGACCACTACCTCAGCCCCGCCGCACACATCATGACGTGCGCCCACGAACCCGAGGCCATGTACCTCGCCAACCCGAAGTACAACACCGAATCCCTGCTGGCCAACGCCAGCGAAACCCTGGGTTCGGCCAGCGAAATGCTGCATAACTTCGCCGCGACGCTCGACACCTCGCACCGCAAGACTGCGCTGGGTATCGCGCAGGTCGTCATGCTCGGTGAGTTGGCGGTGAATCAGGCGCTGGATCATGTTGAGTTGAAAGAATAACAACCGCACAAAAACCCGCTTTACGGCGGGTTCTTGATCCAAATGGATTTAATGTTCCGTATACGCGACATTGATCCAACAATGTTTCGGTAGCGCAACATGGACTATTCATTTTTGATCAGCCGCCTCGGCGTGCAAATGCGCGAAAAACGTCTGAATCGAGGCCTGACGCAGGCTCAGCTTGCCGATCTGGCGGGACTGACGCGATATAAAGTCATCGCGGTGGAGAAAGGCACCCTTTCTGTCGGCATGATCGCTTACGCGCGCGTTTTGGCCGCTTTGGACTGCGAACTCTCGGTGCTCCAGCCAGAATGCCGACCCTTGAAGAGGTTGGTGATTTATTTGAATGAAAACGACCTCTATTACTCAGCGCAAGAAAATCCCGCCCACAAAAAAACCCGCCTAACGGCGGGTTTCTTTTAAATCAGTTCAACACTTAGGCTCAGTTAACCTTAGCGTTCAACTCACCCTTCAGATAACGCTGATACATCGCTTCCAGCGAAATAGGTTTGATCTTCGAAGCATTACCCGCAGTACCAAACGCTTCATAACGAGCGATACACACATCACGCATCGCCGTCACAGTCGCGCCGAAGAATTTACGTGGGTCGAATTCGCTCGGGTTGGTGGCCATCAGGCGACGCATCGCACCGGTGGATGCCAGGCGCAGATCGGTGTCGATGTTGACCTTGCGCACGCCGTGCTTGATGCGTTCGACAATTTCTTCAACCGATACGCCGTAGGTTTCTTTGATGTCGCCGCCGTAATAAATCTGTTCCCTTTTTGATTCTTTTTGTTTTTTTATTAAAATCCGGAATCCTTATAGCGAAAAAATATTAAAACCTGTCATTTATTACAGGTTACCTGCAACGACTTCTCACCTAATCTCATCAACGTAATACAAGACAACCTATTTAACTTAATTACTTGAATACACATAAGGCATATATCATGAAAATTTACAAAGGCGAAGTATTTAACTCCGCCAACGAGAGACATCCAGCCACACTCAAATTTGACGATCCAGCCAAGCAAACTGGCAACATAGTTAACGGCTCCATGGACTATTGCGGACTTGACTTCCTCGTCAATGGCAACTGCACAAAGTCCACCTGGACTTATAATCTTACAGCGAAATCAGATGCCAAAGAAAGAGATGAGGAAAACCATGGTCCAAGCACTCTCGGTATTGTGATGAAATCAACTGATGGAACCGACAATAACTTGCTAGGTGAAGTTACCGTTAAATTCGGCGGGCCGAATTTAGGCCAAACCTTTGGAATCACATTCACAAAAGCCTGACAAAATTTTAGATAACTTCGTCAGGCGAAAATAGTCACCGCACAAAAAACCCGCCTTACGGCGGGTTCCTTTTATAAAGCAGTTCAACACTTAGGCTCAGTTAACCTTGGCGTTCAACTCACCCTTCAGATAACGCTGGTACATCGCTTCCAGCGAGATCGGTTTGATCTTCGAAGCATTACCGGCGGTACCGAACGCTTCATAACGAGCGATACACACATCACGCATCGCAGTCACAGTTGCGCCGAAGAATTTACGTGGGTCGAATTCGCTCGGATTGGTGGCCATCAGGCGACGCATCGCACCGGTGGAGGCCAGGCGCAGGTCGGTGTCGATGTTGACCTTGCGCACGCCGTGTTTGATGCCTTCGACGATTTCTTCAACCGGTACGCCGTAGGTTTCTTTGATGTCGCCGCCGTACTGGTTGATGATCGCCAGCCATTCTTGTGGTACCGAGGACGAACCGTGCATCACCAGGTGGGTGTTCGGAATGCGTTTGTGGATTTCCTTGATGCGGTCGATCGCCAGCACGTCACCGGTAGGTGGCTTGGTGAACTTGTAGGCGCCGTGGCTGGTGCCGATGGCGATGGCCAGGGCATCGACCTGAGTGCGCTTGACGAAGTCAGCCGCTTCTTCCGGGTCGGTCAGCATCTGGCTGTGATCCAGAACGCCTTCGGCGCCGATGCCGTCTTCTTCACCGGCCATACCGGTTTCCAGCGAACCCAGGCAGCCCAGTTCGCCTTCTACCGAAACGCCGCAGGCGTGAGCCATGGCGACGGTTTGTTGGGTGACGCGGACGTTGTAGTCGTAGTCGGTCGGGGTCTTGCCGTCTTCGCCCAGCGAGCCGTCCATCATCACCGAGCTGAAGCCCAGTTGAATCGAACGCTGGCAGACGTCAGGGCTGGTGCCGTGGTCCTGGTGCATGCACACCGGGATGTGCGGGAATTCTTCGATCGCCGCCAGGATCAGGTGACGCAGGAAAGGCGCGCCGGCATATTTGCGGGCGCCGGCCGAAGCCTGGACGATCACCGGGGAGTCAGTCTTGTCAGCGGCTTCCATGATGGCGCGCATCTGCTCAAGGTTGTTGACGTTGAAGGCTGGAACGCCGTAGCCGAACTCGGCTGCGTGGTCCAGCATCTGGCGCATGCTGATAAGTGCCATTGTGTGTGTCTCTCCCGGTTGAGGGTCGTTGATCGTGCCAGCCTGCCGGAGCGGCGGCGGCTATTCAAGTGCTTGCAGATCAGGGGTTAAACCCGATCTGGTGATTCGGTAAAACCCATTCTTCAGAACTGCGCAGAACCCTTGTAGGCCTTCGCCTGCTCGCGATAGCGGCCTGACAGTCGCTGCAGTGTTGACTGCAGAATTGCTATCGCGAGCAGGCGAAGGCCTACATTGGGCCTGCGGTGTTGCGATTATTCGGCCTTGCAACCCCGGCCAATCAGGTCATTGGTGGCGACCCAGTACACCAGGCCTTCGTCACCCTTGACGTGAAACGCCAGCATGCCGTCGCTGTACAGCGTGCCCGAGGCCCCCGGCTCTTCTTTCAAGCGGTAGACCTGATCGCCGCCGCCCAGTCGCACATCGACTTCCCTCTGGCCGGCATCGGCGTAACGCCACAGCACTTTGGCCTGGCTGTCGCAGGTCCAGGTGGTCCAGTTGTCTGCCGGGGCGGACGACTGAAACAGGTTCAACTGCGCGCAACCGCCCAACAATGCCAACGCCGCAATGGCGATCAAGCCTTTCATCCGTGTTCCTCGACTGACGGCACACGCCGCCAGCCCTGAGTTAAGAGTCAGACCCGTCAAGGACAACCATGTTCCTTGGCCGGGGTTTGCGTCTCGTATTTCTCCAGACCGTCCGGCCCGGAACGCTTGTTCAGCACCGGGTTGGTTTCGGCCTGCCAGTCGGCCTGGTAACAGCCCTTCTGCGGCTCGCTCGGTGCCGGCGTGGCTTCGGCCTTGGGATTATTACTCCCGCAGGCCGCCAGCGTAGCGGTCAGCAACAACAGCGCTAACGACTTGACCATGTGAACACTCCTTTGCCTGGCCAAATGGGCGGCCTCAGGCCTTGGCCCGGCTTTCCAGGACTTCAACGGCCGGCAACACCTTGCCCTCGACGAATTCGAGGAACGCGCCACCACCGGTAGAAATGTAGGAGATCTGTTCAGCCACGCCATATTTATCGATCGCCGCCAACGTGTCGCCACCGCCAGCGATGGAGAACGCCGAGCTTTCGGCGATGGCCTGTGCCAGCACCTTGGTGCCGTTGCCGAACTGGTCGAATTCGAACACGCCGACCGGGCCGTTCCACAGAATGGTTTTCGACGATTTCAGCAGCTCGGCGAAGTTGGCCGCGGTTTGCGGGCCGATATCCAGAATCATGTCGTCAGCAGCAACGTCGGCGATCAGCTTGACGGTGGCTTCGGCGGTTTCGGCAAATTCCTTGGCAACCACCACGTCGACCGGCAGCGGCACGCTGACCTTGGCGGCGATGGCGCGCGCGGTGTCGAGCAGATCCGGCTCATACAGCGACTTGCCCACCGGGTGACCGGCCGCCGCAAGGAAGGTGTTGGCGATGCCGCCGCCGACGATCAGTTGATCGCAGATCTGGCTCAGGCTGTTCAGCACGTCGAGCTTGGTCGAGACCTTGGAGCCGGCAACGATGGCCGCCATTGGCTTGGCCGGCGCGCCGAGGGCTTTGCCCAGTGCGTCCAGTTCAGCGGCGAGCAACGGGCCAGCGGCTGCAACTTTGGCGAACTTGGCCACGCCGTGAGTCGAACCCTCGGCGCGGTGAGCAGTACCGAAAGCGTCCATCACGAACACGTCGCACAGGGCCGCGTATTGCTGGGCCAGTTCGTCGGCGTTCTTTTTCTCGCCCTTGTTGAAGCGCACGTTTTCGAACAGCACGATGTCGCCGGCCTTGACGTCAACACCGCCCAGGTAATCAGCCACCAGCGGCACTTCGCGGCCCAGGGCCTTGCTCAGGTAGTCGGCGACAGGCTTGAGGCTGTTCTCGGCAGAGAACTCGCCTTCGGTCGGACGGCCCAGGTGCGAGCAGACCATTACGGCCGCGCCTTTTTCCAGGGCCAGCTTGATGGTCGGCAGCGAAGCCAGGATTCGCGCGTCGCTGGTGACCACACCGTCCTTGACTGGGACGTTGAGGTCTTCGCGGATCAATACGCGCTTGCCTTGCAGATCGAGGTCGGACATCTTCAACACGGTCATGGGTCGCACTTCCTACGGTTTTTTGAAGTTGCTGTTTGCAGATAGTGATCCGCAACGTCCAGCATTCGGTTGGCAAACCCCCACTCGTTGTCGAACCAGGCCAGGATGTTTACCAGCCTTGGGCCGGAAACACGGGTCTGACTGGCATCGACAATGGCCGAATGTGGGTCATGGTTGAAATCACAACTGGCGTGCGGCAACTCGGTATAGGCCAGAAGCCCCTTGAGCGGGCCGCTGGTGGCGGCGTCGCGCAGGATCCGGTTGATCTCGTTGGCGTCGGTCGCTGTGGCGGTCTGCATCGTTATATCGAGGCAGGACACGTTGACCGTCGGCACGCGTACGGCTTTGGCCTGAATTCGCCCGGCAAGTTCCGGCAGCAGGCGCTCGATGCCCCGCGCCAGACCAGTGGACACCGGGATCACCGACTGGAACGCCGAACGGGTGCGGCGCAGGTCTTCGTGGTGATAGGCGTCGATTACTGGCTGATCGTTCATCGCCGAGTGAATGGTGGTGATCGACACGTAATCCAGGCCGATCGCCTTGTCGAGCAGACGCAACAGCGGCACGCCGCAGTTGGTGGTGCAGGAGGCGTTGGACACCAGCCGTTCGTCACCGGTCAGGCAATCCTGATTGACCCCATAAACGATGGTGGCGTCGACATCCGCCTCGCTGGCCATCGGCTGCGAGAACAACACGCGTGGCGCGCCCGCATCGAGAAAGCGCTGGCCGTCTTCACGGGTGTTATAGGCACCGGAGCATTCGAGCACCAGATCGACGCCCAGCGACGCCCAATCGATGCCTTCGGGAGTGGCACTGCGCAGGACCTTCACGCAGTCGCCATTAATATGCAGACAATCGCCTTCTACGCGCACTTCGCCGGGAAAACGGCCGTGGGTGGAGTCAAAGCGTGTCAGGTATTCGATGCTGGCCATGTCGGCCAGATCGTTGATCGCGACAATTTCAAACCCGGCTTTTTCGCCTCGCTCAAACAGCGCACGCAAAACGCAACGACCAATGCGGCCGTAGCCGTTGAGTGCAACTTTGTAGGGACGCGGTTGAGGCATGGGGTTCTCGATTACCGTGGTGAATCAGAAAGCTTTTCGTTGTCTGAACCGACGCTATCGCGAGCAGGCTCACTCCTACATGGGCAACATAGACCCCTGTAGGAGTGAGCCTGCTCGCGATGGCGTCAGCCCAGACAACACAACTGTCGGACTTAGTCTTCCAGCAGCTCTTCCGCCTGACCCAGGATGTTTTCCTGGGTGAAGCCGAACTCTTCGAACAGTGCCGAAGCCGGAGCCGATTCGCCGTAGGTGGTCATGCCGATCACACGACCTTCCAGACCGACATACTTGAACCAGAAATCGGCGTGAGCCGCTTCGATGGCGATACGCGCGCCCACCTGCAACGGCAGCACCGATTGCTTGTAGCTGGCGTCCTGCGCATCGAACACGCTGGTGCACGGCATGGAAACCACGCGAACCTTGCGGCCCTGTTCGGTCAGTTTGTCGAAGGCCTGAACGGCCAGACCGACTTCCGAACCGGTGGCGATCAGGATCAGCTCAGGCTCGCCAGCGCAGTCCTTCAGCACGTAACCACCGCGGCTGATATCGGCGATCTGGCCGGCATCGCGCTCCTGGTGTTGCAGGTTCTGACGCGAGAAGATCAGCGCCGATGGGCCGTCTTTACGCTCCAGAGCGTTTTTCCACGCTACTGCCGATTCAACGGCGTCGGCTGGACGCCAGGTGTCGAGGTTCGGCGTGGTGCGCAGGCTGGTCAGTTGCTCGATCGGCTGGTGCGTCGGGCCGTCTTCACCCAGACCGATGGAGTCGTGGGTGTAGACGTGGATCACACGCTTCTTCATCAGCGCCGACATGCGCACCGCGTTGCGGGCGTATTCCATGAACATCAGGAAGGTTGCGCCGTATGGCACCAGGCCGCCGTGCAGGGTCACGCCGTTCATGATCGCGGTCATGCCGAATTCGCGCACGCCGTAGTACATGTAGTTGCCGCTGGCATCTTCAGCGTTGACGCCCTTGCAACCTTTCCACAGGGTCAGGTTGGAACCGGCCAGGTCAGCCGAACCGCCAAGCAGTTCCGGCAGCAGCGGGCCGAACGCGTTCAGGGTGTTCTGGCTGGCTTTACGGCTGGCGATGGTTTCGCCCTTGGCCGCGACTTCGGCGATGTAGGCCGAGGCTTTTTCCGAGAAGTCGGCTGGCAGCTCGCCGCTCAGACGACGGATCAATTCGTTGGCTTCAGTCGGGAACGCTGCGGAGTAAGCCGCAAAACGCTGGTCCCACTCGGCTTCGGCGGCGCGGCCTTTTTCCTTGGCATCCCACTCGGCATAAATGTCGGCCGGGATTTCGAACGGACCGTAGTTCCAGTTCAGCGCCTGACGGGTCAGGGCAATTTCCGCGTCACCCAGTGGGGCGCCGTGGCAGTCTTCCTTGCCTTGTTTGTTCGGCGAACCGAAACCGATGGTGGTCTTGCAGCAGATCAGCGTCGGCAGCGGGCTCTTGCGCGCGGTGTCGATGGCGGTCTTGATCTCTTCCGGGTCGTGACCGTCAACGTTGCGGATCACTTGCCAGTTGTAGGATTCGAAGCGCTTCGGCGTGTCGTCGGTGAACCAGCCTTCGACTTCGCCGTCGATGGAGATGCCGTTGTCATCGTAGAAGGCGATCAGCTTGCCCAGACCCAAAGTACCGGCCAGGGACGCAACTTCGTGGGAGATGCCTTCCATCATGCAGCCATCACCGAGGAACACGTAGGTGTGGTGGTCGACGATGTCGTGGCCAGGACGGTTGAACTGCGCGCTTAGAACCTTTTCTGCCAGCGCGAAACCGACGGCGTTGGCCAAGCCCTGACCCAGCGGGCCGGTGGTGGTTTCAACACCCGGGGTGTAACCGAATTCCGGGTGGCCCGGGGTGCGGCTGTGCAGTTGACGGAACTGCTTGAGGTCGTCGATCGACAGGTCGTAACCGGTCAGGTGCAGCAGCGAGTAGATCAACATCGAGCCGTGACCGTTGGACAGCACGAAGCGGTCACGGTCGGCGAACGACGGGTTGCTCGGGTTGTGCTTGAGGTAGTCGCGCCACAGCACTTCGGCAATATCTGCCATACCCATGGGGGCACCGGGATGGCCGCTGTTGGCTTTTTGCACGGCATCCATGCTGAGGGCACGAATGGCGTTGGCACGCTCACGACGGCTAGGCATCGCTGATCTCCTGGGTGTGAATAGATTGAAACGGAAAAAAGGAGGGCATTTTCCCTCACCCATGCGCCTCGGGGCAATGACAGATAGTGATCCGGAGGCGTTTTTCCAATCGATAGCGCCGGTTTCTGCAGGTGAAACCTTTCCGCTGTTGTTTTGTAGAGACCACCGCCTGATGAGAAGTGCCATTTATCGAGCAATATCAAAACTTTTTGATATTGACCTTGCGATGCCCCCTCACCGTCTCTAGACTGCCAGCCCTATGAACCTACGCGTGCCTTCCATTCGCCATGACGATTGCGACGAGCTGGCGGCCCTGTGCAAGGCCGGCGGCGATCCGTTGCGGCTGAATGTCTTGCGCGCGCTGGCCAACGATTCGTTCGGCGTGCTGGAGCTGGCGCAGATTTTCGGCATCGGTCAGTCCGGCATGAGCCACCACCTTAAAGTGCTGGCGCAGGCCGCTCTGGTGGCGACCCGCCGTGAAGGCAACGCGATTTTCTATCGTCGCGCCCTGCCCCATACCGAATTGCTCGGCGGCAAGCTGCACGCGGCATTGCTGGAGGAAGTCGACGATCTGGCGCTGCCGGACGACGTGCAAACGCGGATCGAACAGGTCCACGGGCAACGCGCCGCCGCCAGTCAGGACTTTTTCGCCCGGGTCGCGGAGAAATTTCGCGCCCAGCAGGATTTGATCGCCGGCCTGCCGCAGTACCGCGATAGCGTGCTGGCCTTGCTCGACAAGCTGAACTTCAATGGTGCTGCCACGGCCATCGAAGTCGGCCCCGGCGACGGTGCTTTTCTGCCGGAACTGGCGCGCCGTTTTGCCAGCGTGACCGCGCTGGACAACAGCCCGGCGATGCTCGAACTGGCGCGTCAGGTCTGCGAACGCGAACAGCTGGCTAACGTCAGCCTGCAATTGGCCGATGCATTGAACAGCAGCAGCGTTCAGGCCGATTGCGTGGTGTTGAACATGGTGTTGCACCATTTCGCCGCCCCGGCCGATGCGCTCAGGCACATGGCCGACCTGCTGCAACCGGGCGGTAGCCTGCTCGTGACAGAGTTATGTAGCCACAACCAGAGTTGGGCCAGGGAGGCCTGCGGTGATCTCTGGTTGGGGTTTGAACAGGACGATCTGGCCCGTTGGGCCACCGCTGCGGGACTCGTTCCCGGGGAAAGCCTCTATGTAGGCTTACGTAATGGTTTCCAGATCCAGGTCCGCCATTTTCAGCGACCGGCTGGCGACACTCACCATCGGTAAATTCAGGAAAACATCGAGATGAGCGAATACTCCCTCTTCACCTCCGAGTCCGTGTCCGAAGGGCATCCGGACAAAATCGCCGACCAGATTTCCGATGCGGTGCTGGACGCCATTATTGCCCAGGACAAACACGCTCGCGTAGCGGTGGAAACCCTGGTCAAGACCGGCGTGGCCATCGTTGCCGGTGAAGTGACCACCAGCGCCTGGGTCGACCTGGAGCAGATCGTTCGTGACGTGATCTGCGACATCGGCTACACCAGCTCCGAAGTCGGCTTCGACGGCGCAACCTGCGGCGTGATGAACATCATCGGCAAGCAGTCCCCCGACATCAACCAGGGCGTTGACCGTGCCAAACCTGAAGATCAGGGCGCCGGCGACCAGGGCCTGATGTTCGGCTACGCCAGCAACGAAACCGACGTGTTGATGCCAGCGCCGATCACTTTCTCGCACCAACTGGTGCAGCGTCAGGCCGAAGCGCGCAAATCGGGCCTGCTGCCTTGGCTGCGCCCGGACGCCAAGTCGCAAGTGACCTGCCGTTACGAAGGTGGCAAGGTTGTCGGTATCGACGCCGTGGTTCTATCGACCCAGCACAACCCTGAAGTGTCGTACAAAGACCTGCGCGAAGGCGTGATGGAGCTGATCGTCAAGCACGTACTGCCTGCCGAACTGCTGAGCAAGGACACCCAGTTCCACATCAACCCGACCGGCCAGTTCATCATTGGCGGCCCGGTAGGTGACTGCGGTCTGACCGGTCGCAAGATCATCGTCGACAGCTACGGCGGCATGGCCCGTCACGGCGGTGGCGCGTTCTCCGGCAAGGATCCATCGAAGGTTGACCGTTCGGCTGCCTACGCTGGCCGTTATGTGGCCAAGAACATCGTCGCGGCCGGCCTGGCCGAGCGTTGCGAGATTCAGGTGTCCTACGCGATCGGTGTGGCCCAGCCGACCTCGATCTCGCTGAACACCTTCGGCACTGGCAAGATCAGCGATGACAAGATCATCAAACTGGTCCGCGAGGTGTTCGATCTGCGTCCATACGCAATCACCACCATGCTCGACCTGCTGCACCCGATGTACCAGGAAACCGCAGCCTACGGCCACTTCGGCCGCGCGCCGCAGACCAAGACCGTTGGCGAAGACAGCTTCACCACGTTCACCTGGGAAAAAACCGACCGCGCCGACGCCCTGCGTTCCGCTGCCGGCCTGTAAGCCCTTCCCCGGCTACACAAAAAGCCCCGCACGGTTGACGCCGTGCGGGGCTTTTTCATGCCTTTAAATATCTCCAGTTGCTCTGCTTGCAAGCCTGAATTCACCGCGCCGGTTCAGGTCGGCGTACTTCGAAAGAACCACTCGGTCGGTCCCCTCTCCCTCCGGGAGAGGGCTAGGGTGAGGGGCTTTTGGGTCCATGCAGAAATAAGCAGCAAAACACCCACGCACCAGTGCCAATATCCCCGCCTACGCTTCAATCATCACCTCCGAGCAAGGAAGCTCACATGCCCTTCACCCTGCCCCTGCTGTCGGTTCTCCTGCTGACACTCATCACCTTCCACGCCCACGCCAACTGCCCAGACTGGCCACCCGCCAAAGCCCAACGCGAAATCACCGCCCTGCAAACCCGGATCGACCAATGGGACGACGCCTACCACCGCGAAGGCCGCTCGCTGATCGCCGATGAACTTTACGACCAGTCGCGCCTGCGCCTGAAAGCGTGGCGACAATGCTTCCAACTGCCCTCGCCGCCCGCGCCATTGCGCAGCGCCACCGGCCCCATTCAGCATCCCGTCGCTCACACTGGCCTGGACAAGCTTCATCAAGCCGAAGACGTCGAACGCTGGCTGAGGTCGCGCGAGGCTGTCTGGATTCAACCCAAAATCGACGGCGTGGCGGTCACCCTGATCTATCGCCAAGGCCTGTTACAACGAGCCATCAGCCGTGGCGACGGCCTCTCGGGGCAAGACTGGACAGCCTCGGCGCGCCAGATCCCGGCGATCCCGCAACGCCTGACCCAACCGCAAGATCTGCTGGTGCAGGGCGAACTCTATTGGCGCCTCAAAGATCACGTACAAGCTCGCGCCGGCAGCATCAACGCTCGCGCTACCGTTGCCGGATTGATGGGGCGCAAATCGCTGGATGCGCAACAAGCCGCCGGGATCGGTCTGTTCGTGTGGGACTGGCCGCAGGGTCCGCTGGATTTACCCGAGCGAATAACCCTGCTGGCGACACTGGGTTTCGCCACCACCGAACCTTACAGCCAAGCCATCACCGACTTCACCGAGGCGCAGAAATGGCGCGAGCACTGGTATCGCTCACCGCTGCCGTTTGCCAGCGATGGCGTGGTTCTGCGCCAGAGTCAACGCCCCCCCGCCGAGCGCTGGCAGGCCCGCGCCCCGTACTGGGCGATCGCCTGGAAATATCCGTTCGCACAGGCCTTGGCCGACGTCCGCAAGGTCAATTTCAAGATCGGTCGCACCGGGCGCATCACGCCGGTGCTGGAGCTGAACCCGACGATGCTCGACGACCGCGAGATCAAGCGGGTCAGCGTCAGCTCATTGAAGCGCTGGCAGCAGATGGATATCCGCCCCGGTGATCAAGTGGCGATCAGCCTCGCCGGACTGACCATCCCGCGACTCGACAGCGTGGTTGTGCGGGCTGCCGAGCGCGCAGAGCTATCCGTTCCGAATGCGCAAGACTTCCACGCCCTGAGCTGTTGGCAACCCACCGCCGGCTGCGAAAGCCAGTTTCTCGCGCGTCTGGCCTGGCTCAGCGGCAAGCAGGGGCTGGCGATGGCGCATGTCGGTCGCGGCACCTGGGAGAAACTTTTCGAAACAGGCCGCCTGAACAACCTGCTGGATTGGTTGACCCTCGACGAGCCAGAGCTTGCTAACATCGCCGGCTTCGGCGAACGCAGCAGCGCCCGCCTGATCCACAGTTTTCACAGCGCTCGCCAACGACCATTCGTGCAGTGGCTCAAAGCCCTGGGCCTGCCGCCGACCGGTCAGGCACAACTGGCTGATACCTGGCAGGCGCTGGCACAACGCGACACCGAACAATGGCAGGCAGAACCCGGCATCGGCTCCGGCCGTGCGGCGCAATTGAGCGCCTTCTTTCGCGACCCGCAAGTGTTAGCCTTGAGCGAGACCTTGCAGGCCGCCGGGATCGACGGCTTCTGAACATGCCTTCCCCGCTCGACGGGAACCCAATGGCCGGCCCGACGCTCCAACAGCGCAGTGCCCTCCAACCCGATTGTTTATGCACATGGAGCTTTTATGAAATTTCTCGCACCGCTCGCCCTGTTCACTCTGTGCGGCGTCCTGGGCGCCCCGGCGATGGCGGAAGAAGAAGGCCCGGGGCTGACCGGTTGCGCTGCGAAGAAGCAGGGCATCATCAACCAGATCGAACAGGCCAAGTCGCGCGGCAACATGGAGCAGCAGGCCGGTCTGGAAACAGCCCTGCGTGAAGTGACCGAGCACTGCACCGAGGCCGGACTGAAAAAAGAGCGCGAGAACAAGGTGCTTGAGGCCAAGCATGAAGTCAGCCAGCGTCAGGCCGATCTCGACAAGGCCATGAAGAAGGGTGATCCGGAGAAGATCAACAAGCGTAAGGAAAAGCTGGCCGAGTCGCGCAAGGAACTGCAGGAAGCGCTGGAAGAGATCGACAAGTAAGACTTTGGTTTCGTGGCGAAAGGCAAACCGCCTTCGCGAGCAGGCTCGCTACCACGTTGGAATACATATCCATGTGGGAGCGAGCTTGCTCCGGGCGGCGTTCCGACGAAGAGGCCAGCTCAGACCAAGCAGGTTAATGATCCCGAAACTGCTTATGGCAAGCACTGCAGGCATCTTCAACTTTCTGCACGGCCGGCCCGAGGTTGCTGGCCTTGTACGGCTGAACCTTGCTGGCGATGACCAATTCACCGGTAGCCGCCTCAAGGTCTCGGGCCATTTGCTGAAACTGTGCCTGCTTCTGCCAGACATCGTCCTTGGCGCTGGTGTGATCTTCTTCGCGAACCTGCGGGAAATGCTGCCACGGCTCATGGGACAAGGCATCGAGCCTGACCGCACCGTCAGTAAATTTCGGCCCGTCGAACGGGATGCGCCCACGCAACATGCCGCCGAGGTCTTCGCTGGTCTTGAGCATCTGTTTGAAGATGGCCTTGCGTTGGCCCAGCGGGGAATTCGGATCGACCCCGCCACAGGCGGACAGGGCCAAACAGGCCAGCAATACAACAGCAATTCGTTTGAGAGTCATGGCGGCTTCAGGTCGCGGAAATCGGCGGCCAGTATCCTCGCGTCACCGTCAAACACCAATAGCCCTATTAAAAATACGGGTTGCTTGAGCGCATGGAGCACTTGGGCAACCGGCACAGGAATCCCTCCATGAATCGCCGTTTCCAGGCCTGGCGTCACCCACTGCTTGCAACCCTTCCACTGCTGGCCGCGCTCGCTGGCTGCACCGGCGGTGACAGCGACAAACCAAAAACCCATGCACTGGCCACTTATTCAAGCGCCACCTGGGAAGCCCTGCCCGCAGTGTCCGACAGTGATCTGGTCGCCGGTTTCGGCTCGTGGCGCAGCGCCTGCACTCGATTGAAAGCCGATGCGGTCTGGGGCCCGACCTGTGCAACTGCGGCCAATGTGCCGCAGAGTGCCAGCGAAATTCGCACCTTTCTCAAACAGAACCTCGATGTGTATGGCTTGCGTGCGGAAAACGACAACCCCAACGGCCTGATCACCGGCTATTACGAACCGGTCTACCCCGGCAGTCTGACGGCCACCGAGGCTGCCAACGTGCCGGTGTATGGCGTGCCGGAAGACATGATCATCGTGTCCCTGGACAGCATTTATCCGGAGCTCAAAGGCAAGCGCCTGCGCGGCCGGCTCGAAGGGCGAGTACTCAAGCCTTACGACGACGCGGCGACCATCGAATCCAAAGGCGTGAAAGCGCCGGTGGTGGCTTACCTGACTGATCCGATGAACCTGCAATTCCTGCAGATTCAGGGTTCCGGAAGGATTCAGACCGAGGACGGCAAACAGCTGCGCATTGCCTACGCCGATCAGAACGGCCATCCCTACCGGCCAATCGGACGCTGGCTGGTCGAGCAGGGCGAGCTGAAGAAAGAAGAGGTGACCATGAGCGCCATCAGCAACTGGGCGAAAGCCAATCCGTCACGGATTCCCGAACTGCTGGCCAGCAACCCGAGTTACGTGTTCTTCACACGCAACCCGGACAGTAACGAAGGTCCACGCGGCTCGCTGAACGTGCCGCTGACCGCAGGTTACAGCGCGGCAGTGGATCGCAAGGTGATTCCGCTGGGCAGTCTGTTGTGGCTGTCGACTACGCGCCCGGATGGCACACCGCTGGTGCGCCCGGTGGCTGCGCAGGACACCGGCGGCGCGATTGCCGGCGAGGTTCGCGCGGACCTGTTCTGGGGCACCGGTGATGCCGCCGGGCAATTGGCCGGCGATATGAAACAGCAGGGGCAGATCTGGATGCTCTGGCCGAAAGGCGCGCCGTTGCCGCAAGTGCCGCAGGTGGCGGATACACCGAAGAAGTAACCCTTCGGATTCGCTGAGGCAGTCAGACCGCTATCGCGAGCAGGCTCGCTCCCACATTTGCAATGCGTTCCCCTGTAGGAGTGAGCCTGCTCGCGATGAGGCCATCAGCAACACACCCGACAATCAGATCGATACAAAGAAGAACGAAGCAATCAAGCCCATCCCCACAAACCACACCACCGAGCGCAACGCCGCCCAGTCCGCCAGGTAGCAAATGATGTACAACAGGCGACTGGTGATGAACAGCACCGCCAGCACGTTGACCGTTACCAACTGCGCCGTACCGACCAGGTGCGCAACGAGCACCGCGGCGGCAAATGCCGGGGTCACTTCAAAACTGTTCAATTGCGCGGCATGCGCACGTCGGGCCACACCGCCGACGCTGTCGAGAAAATCCCGCGGATCGTAATTGTCCTTCAGCCGGAAACCGCCCGACGCTTTCGCCACGATCGTGCACACGTACGGCAGGAAAATCGCGATCAACACACACCACAGAGCTACCGTCATAACACCATCCTTTTTGATTTTGGAATTCGCGGGCAGGCAGAAAGACATCGCCAGCCCAAGGCTAAGAGCCGCCCGCGGCCGAAAGGTTCTTGAGATAGCGCATACCGACAAACCACACGGATCACACTGAGCCCGACTGCACCGCCCCCAGCACCAGAGCGTAGCTGACAACCGGGCATGCCACCCCGCATGCAGCAACGGCGCCAGAGCTGTCGCCGCTCTCGCCCCGGCCTTGGATGTTGACCCAATTAGTCAGATTATTGATTCGCGATGTGTCCATGGCTGTTTATACTGCGCGCGACCACGCCGCACTCAGTTGCGCACAGAAAAATACCAATAAATGTTGCCTGCGCCGCTCTCTCCGAGATCGGACGACGGCCCGCGTATGCCTGATCAAAGCGTCAAGACTACTAACAGAGACCTTGCGCATGCCACTCGCCTTGCTTGCCCTCGCCGTCGCCGCCTTCGGCATCGGCACCACTGAATTCGTGATCATGGGCCTGCTGCCCGACGTCGCCCGCGACCTGGCCGTGAGCATTCCCCACGCTGGTCTGTTGATTACAGGTTATGCGTTGGGCGTGGTGTTCGGCGCACCGATCCTGGCAATCGGCACCGCGAACATGCCGCGCAAAGCAACCTTGCTGGGAATGACGCTGATGTTCATCCTCGGCAATGTGCTGTGCGCCCTCGCGCCGAATTACGCCACGCTGATGGCCGCGCGCGTGGTCACCGCCCTGTGTCACGGCGCGTTCTTCGGCATCGGCTCGGTGGTCGCCGCCGGACTGGTCGCGCCGAACAAGCGCGCCCAGGCCATCGCCATGATGTTCACCGGCCTGACGCTGGCCAACGTGCTCGGCGTTCCACTGGGCACTGCGCTCGGCCAATACGCCGGTTGGCGCTCGACGTTCTGGGCGGTGTCGGTGATCGGCGTGATCGCGGCACTCGCACAATGGCTGTGGCTGCCAAGACACATTGCGATGGACAAGGCCAACCTCGCCAGCGAGTTCAAAGTGCTCGGCAAGATCAATGTGCTGCTGGCGCTGGGCATGAGCGTGCTGGCCTCGACCAGTCTGTTCAGCGTGTTCACCTACATCGCACCGATCCTGCAAGACATCACCGGCGTCAGCCCGCACGGCGTCACGGTGATGTTGTTGCTGTTTGGCGTCGGCCTGACGGGGGGCAGCATGCTCGGCGGGCGCCTGGCCGACAGCCGTTTGCTGCCTTCGCTGGTCGGCGTGGCCCTGGCAGTGGTGCTGATTCTGGCCGCGTTCAGCCAGACCAGCCGCTCAGTGGTGCCGGCAGCGATCACGCTGGTGCTGTGGGGGATCTTCGCTTTTGCGCTGTGTCCGATCCTGCAATTGCTGATCATCGACCAGGCCCATGAAGCGCCGAATCTGGGTTCGACGCTGAACCAGAGCGCGTTCAATCTGGGCAATGCGGCGGGCGCGTGGATTGGCGGGCTGGTGGTAGCCAGTGGCGCGGATCTGGCGGACCTGCCGTGGACCGGGGCGCTGGTCGGTGTGCTGACGGTGCTGGCGGCGTTGTGGTTTATTTATCTGCAACGTGGTCGGTCGGTTGCGGTCAATGTGTCGGACTGATTGTGGTGTGCCAGATAGAGCCCTCACCCTAGCCCTCTCCCAGAGGGAGAGGGGACTGACCGAGTAGTCTTGCGTGATGCATTAGCCTGAAACACCGTGCCGATTATAGATTCGCTGAGCAACTCCAAGGTCGGCGTATCTCTCGACCATTCCTCGGTCGGCTCCCTCTCCCTGCGGGAGAGGGCTGGGGTGAGGGGCTGTCGGGCGTGACGCAAAATCCGAATGTGCCCTCAGCCAACCCCACCCCATCAAACCCCTGCGTCCAAACTCCGGTCGCGCTCCATTCACCCTTCATCCAAAGGACCCCGGATGCTTGAACTTGTCGCCGCTTTCATCTGTTTGACCACCCTTCTCACCTTCGTCAACTTCCGCTTCATCGGCCTGCCGCCGACCATCGGCGTGATGGTCACTGCCTTGCTGTTCTCGCTGATCCTGCAAGGCCTCAGCGTGCTCGGCTTCCCCGGCCTCGAAGACCGTGTGCAGCAACTGATCGGCCAGATCGACTTTGGCGATTTGTTGATGAACTGGATGCTGTCGTTCCTGCTGTTCGCCGGCGCCCTTCACGTCAACCTTAATGACCTGCGCAGCTACCGCTGGCCCATCGGCCTGCTGGCGACGTTTGGTGTATTGATTGCCACTGCAGTGATCGGCAGCCTCGCCTATTACATTTTTGCCCTGTTCGGCTGGCACGTGAGTTTCCTCTACTGCCTGTTGTTCGGCGCGCTGATCTCGCCCACCGACCCGATTGCAGTGCTCGGCGTATTGCGTACCGCCAATGCCTCGAAACCACTGAAAACCACCATCGTCGGTGAGTCGCTGTTCAACGACGGCACCGCGGTCGTGGTGTTCACTGTGCTGCTGGGCATCGCGCAACTGGGCGAGACCCCGACCATCAGCGCCACGGCGATGCTGTTTGCGCACGAGGCGCTGGGCGGTGTGCTGTTTGGCGGACTGATCGGTTACCTGGTCTATCGCATGATCAAAAGCGTCGAGCAGCATCAGATCACCGTGATGCTGACCCTGGCGCTGGTGATTGGCGGTTCGGCGATGTCCACCGAATTGCATGTCTCGGCGCCGATCGCGATGGTGGTTGCCGGGCTGATCATCGGCAACCTGGGCCGTAACCTGGCGATGAACGACATGACCCGCCGCTACCTCGACGGATTCTGGGAATTGCTCGATGACATGCTCAATGCGCTGCTGTTTGCGCTGATCGGCATGGAGTTGTTGCTGCTGCCGTTCAACTGGCTGCACATGGCCGCAGCAGGTTTGCTCGCGGTGGCGATTCTGCTGTCGCGCCTGCTCACCGTGGCCCCGGCGATTCTGTTGCTGCGGCGCTGGCGCTCAGTGCCGGCCGGCACTATCCGCATCCTGACGTGGGGCGGTTTGCGCGGTGGCGTCTCGGTAGCCCTGGCGCTGGCCCTGCCGCTGGGCCCGGAGCGCGATCTGCTGCTGAGCATCACCTACATCGTGGTGCTCTCATCGATCCTTCTCCAGGGCCTGAGCATCGGCAAACTGGTCAAGCATGCAACACGTAACGAGCCGGCCACCGTGCCTGAGCCAGCGCACCACTGATCATTTCCGGGAGGACTGCGGATCGGTTTTCTTCGCCTGATCCGCAGGTTCCTTCGGCACCCCGCTCTCGCTGCGGATCTGCGCATGGCTGATCAGCGCAAAGATGAAGCTGCCGCCGATGATATTCCCCGCCAGTGTCGGACCGGCAAATACCATCCAGAAATCGCTCCACGGCAGTTCGCCGGCAAAAACCAAGTACGAAACCTCCGCCGAACCGACGACGATGTGGGTGAAGTCGCCCAGTGCCATGAAGTAGGTAATGAGGATAATGATCCACATCTTCGCGCTCTCCATGGACGGGATCATCCAGACCATGGTGGCGATCATCCAGCCGGAGACGATGCCTTTGGCGAACATCTGACTGGCACTGTGTTCCATGACCTTGCGACCGATTTCGAGGAAAGCGACGTCGGTCTTGCTGTCGAAAATCGGCAGCTCAAGCATCACATAGGCCACCAGAATCGTGCCGCACAGGTTGCCGATCAGCACCACGCTCCACAGGCGGATCAGTCGGGCAAAATTCAGCAGGGTTGGCTTGGTCATCACCGGCAACACCGCGGTCAGGGTGTTTTCGGTGAATAGTTGCTGGCGCGCCAGAATCACCGCGAGAAAACCTGCGCAATAACCGAAGCTGGCGATCACCTTGAACTCGTCACCGTCGGGCAGACGCGAGTTGAGCAGGCCCATGCCCATCAGCGACAACCCCATCGTCAACCCGGCCGCCAGCGCCGACCACCAGAGCGCGGCAATGCTGCGTTCCAGTTCCTGATCGCCTTGGGTGCGGATGATTTCATGCAGGACGGCCGCGCGGGGCGGCTGGCTTTTCTCGACTTCGTGCTGCTCTTTGGCCGAGAGGTCGGGAGTTTTGTCGCTGGTGGGCGTGGTCATGGCGTGGCAACCGTGGGGGGCGATTTAGCTACGACCGTTGCGCTTCATGGCTGTTCAGTGGCCAGGTGAATCTTCGCTGGCGGCACCAGCGCTATCGCCAGCAGGCTGGCTCCCACAGGCACATTGTCGCCTCTGTGGGAGCCAGCCTGCTGGCGATGAAAGCGCCGCTAATCTTATTGAACGGCCTCGTCATCCTTGAACTGATCTTTCACATACCGGATCTCGGTCCGCCCGTGCGGCGCCGGCAAGCCGTCTTCACCCAGATTCACAAAGACCATTTTCTCAACGGTCAGAATGCTCTTGCGGGTGATCTTGTTGCGCACTTCGCACGTCAGGGTGATCGAGGTGCGGCCGAACTCGGTGGCGGTAATGCCCAGTTCGATGATGTCGCCCTGGCGCGAGGCGCTGACGAAGTTGATCTCGGAAATGTATTTGGTCACCACGCGCTGGTTGCCCAACTGGACGATCGCGTAGATCGCCGCTTCTTCGTCGATCCAGCGCAGCAGGCTGCCGCCGAACAGGGTGCCGTTGGGGTTGAGATCTTCGGGTTTTACCCATTTGCGGGTGTGAAAATTCATGGGGGGCTCCAAGGTTGAGGCGTTTGGGCGTTAGGGGTATTGGCCCCCAGCTTCAAGTTTTAAGCTACAAGCTGCAAGTAAAAGCGGATTGGCTTTTTCTTGCCGCTTGTAGCTTGCCGCTTGCCACTAGCCGGGCGAAGACCGCTATAATCGCCACCGATTCAGAACGGCTATGCCGTTTTCCCGCCACCTGTCCGAGGGGCGCTGCAGCAGGTTCGACCTGTCAGGCTCGGATGGGGCGTTGACCGGCCGCAGGCTGGACACTAAACGCACAACGGCGCCCATTCGCATACATTACGAATGGAGGCTCTTCATGAGCGCTGTTATCACGCCTGCAGATTTTACCGATTACAAAGTCGCCGACATGTCCCTGGCCGCCTGGGGCCGTCGCGAAACCATCATCGCCGAGTCGGAAATGCCGGCCCTGATGGGTCTGCGTCGCAAGTACGCCAGCGAGCAGCCGCTCAAAGGCGCGAAGATCCTTGGCTGCATCCACATGACCATCCAGACCGCCGTGCTGATCGAAACCCTGGTTGCCCTGGGTGCCGAAGTTCGCTGGTCGTCGTGCAACATTTTCTCCACTCAGGACCAGGCCGCTGCCGCTATCGCTGCTGCCGGTATCCCGGTATTCGCCTGGAAAGGCGAAACCGAAGAAGAGTACGAGTGGTGTCTGGAGCAGACCATCCTCAAGGATGGCCAGCCATGGGACGCCAACATGATCCTCGACGACGGCGGCGACCTGACCGAGCTGCTGCACAAGAAGTACCCGCAGGTGCTGGACCGCGTTCACGGCGTGACCGAAGAAACCACCACCGGTGTACACCGTCTGCTGGACATGCTGGCCAAGGGCGAGCTGAAAATCCCGGCCATCAACGTCAACGACTCGGTGACCAAATCCAAGAACGACAACAAGTACGGCTGCCGTCACAGCCTCAACGATGCGATCAAGCGTGGTACCGACCACCTGCTGTCCGGCAAGCAAGCGCTGGTCATCGGTTACGGTGACGTGGGCAAGGGTTCGGCCCAGTCCCTGCGTCAGGAAGGCATGATCGTCAAAGTCTCCGAAGTCGACCCGATCTGCGCCATGCAAGCGTGCATGGATGGTTTCGAGCTGGTATCGCCGTTCATCGACGGTATCAACGACGGTTCCGAAGCGAGCATCGACAAAGCGCTGCTGGGCAAGATCGACCTGATCGTGACCACCACCGGTAACGTCAATGTTTGCGACGCGAACATGCTCAAGGCCCTGAAGAAGCGCGCCGTGGTCTGCAACATCGGTCACTTCGACAATGAAATCGACACCGCTTTCATGCGCAAGAACTGGGCATGGGAAGAAGTGAAGCCACAGGTGCACAAGGTTCACCGCACCGGTACCGGCAGCTTCGACCCACAGAACGACGATTACCTGATCCTGCTGGCCGAAGGCCGTCTGGTGAACCTGGGCAACGCCACCGGTCACCCGAGCCGCATCATGGACGGTTCGTTCGCCAACCAGGTTCTGGCGCAGATCTTCCTGTTCGGCCAGAAGTACGCCGACCTGTCGCCAGCGCAGAAAGCCGAGCGTCTGACCGTGGAAGTACTGCCGAAGAAACTCGACGAAGAAGTGGCTCTGGAAATGGTCCGCGGCTTCGGCGGCGTGGTCACCCAACTGACCAAGCAACAGGCTGACTACATCGGCGTCACCGTCGAAGGCCCGTTCAAGCCGCATGCCTACCGCTACTAAGAGCAGCTGCGAGCGTCAAGCTGCAAGCGGCAAGTAAAAGCGGGTGGTTTACTTGAGGCTTGTAGCTGTCGCTGGCTTCTTCATCGTTATTTCGCAGCCGTTGGTTGCAAGCTCCACGCACAAGATTTCGGCACTCCGTCCTCTTGCAGCTTGAAGCTTGCAGCTTGCAGCTGGAGGTCCCCTCCATGTCCCAAGACCGTCGCTACAGCTTCGAGTTCTTCCCGACCAAGACCGATGCTGGGCATGAAAAACTGCTCGCCACTGCCCGTCAGTTGGCCACTTACAACCCCGACTTCTTTTCCTGCACCTACGGCGCGGGTGGTTCGACCCGTGACCGCACGCTCAACACCGTGCTGCAGCTGGAAAGCGAAGTCAAAGTACCGGCCGCACCGCACCTGTCATGCGTCGGCGACAGCAAGGACGACCTGCGCGGCTTGCTGAACGAGTACAAGGCTGCCGGCATCAAGCGCATCGTCGCCCTGCGCGGCGATTTGCCGTCCGGCATGGGCATGACCAGCGGTGAGCTGCGTCACGCCAATGAACTGGTCGAATTCATTCGTGAAGAGACCGGCGACCACTTCCACATCGAAGTGGCCGCCTACCCGGAGATGCATCCGCAGGCGCGCAACTACGAAGACGATCTCGCCAACTTTGTGCGCAAGGCCCGTGCCGGTGCCGACAGCGCGATCACCCAGTACTTCTTCAACGCCGACAGCTACTTCTACTTCGTCGAGCGTTTGCAGGCACAGGGTGTGGATCTGCCGATCGTGCCGGGGATCATGCCGATCACCAACTACAGCAAACTCGCGCGCTTCTCCGATGCCTGCGGTGCGGAAATTCCGCGCTGGATCCGCAAGCAACTGGAAGCCTACGGCGATGACACGCAAAGCATTCAGCGCTTTGGCGAGCAAGTCGTCAGCGAGATGTGCGAGCGCCTGTTACAGGGCGGCGCGCCGGGGCTGCACTTCTATTCCATGAACCAGGCCGAGCCTAGCCTGGCAATCTGGAACAACCTGAAATTACCGCGCTGAATCAGCTGCAAGCTTCGAGCTGAAAGCTACAAGCAAGATCAAGAGATCGCAGTCTTTGGCAACGCTTTTGTTGGGTTGTCAGGGCTGCGATTTTTTTGTTTGAAGCCGCGAAACAGAGCTTGTGCGGCCGCTTTCTGGCTCTTTCGCGATTCTCGTCGTAATCTCCAGCCATGCCTTTGATCACACAGTTGTTCGCCGTGCTGGTATTTGCTTGCCTGAGCTTCGCTGCTCGGGGCGAGAAGTTGCGTATTGTCACCGAGCCGTGGGCGCCGTACGTGTATGAAGACGGCGGCAAGAACCTCGGCCTCGACTATGAAACTACGGCCATCGTGTTCCAGCGTCTGGGCATCGAAGTCGAATGGCAGTTCCTGCCGTGGAAACGCTGCCTGTCGATGCTGGAAACCGGTCAGGCTGACGGCGCGCTGGATATTTTTCACAGCGCCGAGCGTGACAGCACCCTGCTCTATCCGAGCGAGCCATTGTCGGACGTCGAGTTCGTGATGTTCTACGCCAATGACCGGCCGCACCCGTTCAATCGTCTCGAAGAACTCAAGGGCCTGACCATCGGCACCTCGCCCGGCTATTTATACAGCGAAGATTTCAGCCAGTCGCAGCTGTTTACCCGGGAACCGGCACCGACCCATGAAGCCAACTTTGGCAAACTGGTGCGTGGGCGCATAGACCTGCTGATTACCGATCGCCGCGTCGGTCAGCATTTGCTCGATGAATTGAATATACGCAGCCTGATCACCGAAAATCCCACGGTTATTAGTCGCCAGAGCCAGTTTTTGGCCGTCCGGCGCAATGCCGGCATGGATTTGCTGGTGCAGCGATTCGGTGCCGAGCTCAAGCGTTTCAAGCGCGAACCAGCCTACGCCGAGCTGAGCGCGCGCTATGGTGCCGCGCCCGTTGGCAGGGTTTTGTTGAACTCGGCAACGGCCAGCGGTAAAACCGTTGAGCAGCAGGAAAGCGGCGCGCGGTGATTGCTCTGTTATACTCCGGCGTTCCCGCCAGGCTCACGCCCGGACGCCCGGAACCGTAACAGGCCTCCCGACCCGCTACAGCGCAGCTTTGCAGCCCGCGCGAGCGCTCCCGACGTGCCTTCGGAACCGCAGCAGGACCGGACGGGATTGCGTCCTCTTAAACGCCATTCGCGCCAGGCAAGACTCCCATTGGGCCAAGCCCTAACTAAAACAGGATTACTCATGTCCTTTGCTTCCCTCGGTCTCTCCGAGGCTTTAGTCCGCGCCATCGAAGATGCGGGCTATACCGAGCCTACTCCGGTGCAACAGCGGGCCATTCCCGCCGTGTTGCAAGGTCGCGACCTGATGGTTGCGGCACAGACAGGTACCGGTAAAACCGGCGGTTTCGCCCTTCCGATCCTGGAGCGGTTGTTTCCCAACGGTCACCCGGACAAATCCCAGCGTCATGGCCCGCGCCAACCGCGCGTCCTGGTCCTGACCCCGACCCGCGAACTCGCGGCCCAGGTTCACGAGAGCTTCAAGATCTACGCCCGTGACCTGAAATTCGTCAGCGCCTGCATCTTCGGCGGCGTCGGCATGAACCCGCAGGTTCAGGCCATGTCCCGCGGTGTCGACGTGCTCGTCGCCTGCCCGGGTCGTCTGCTCGACCTCTGCGGCCAGGGCAGCGTTGATCTGTCCCACGTTGAAATCCTCGTCCTTGACGAAGCCGACCGCATGCTCGACATGGGTTTTGTGCACGACGTGAAGAAAGTCCTCGCGCGCCTGCCGTCCAAGCGTCAGAACCTGCTGTTCTCGGCGACCTTCTCCAAAGACATCACCGACCTTGCCGGCAAGCTGCTGCACAACCCGGAACGCATCGAAGTGACGCCGCCGAACACCACGGTCGAGCGCATCGAGCAACGCGTGTTCCGTCTGCCGGCCAGCCACAAGCGTGCCTTGCTGGCGCACTTGATCACCGCCGGCGCGTGGGAACAGGTGCTGGTGTTCACCCGCACCAAGCACGGCGCCAACCGTCTGGCCGAGTACCTGGACAAGCACGGCCTGCCGGCTGTAGCGATCCACGGTAACAAGAGCCAGAATGCGCGCACCAAAGCCCTGGCCGACTTCAAGGCCGGCGAAGTGCGCATTCTGGTTGCCACCGACATCGCTGCCCGGGGCCTGGACATCGACCAGCTGCCTCACGTGGTCAACTTCGAGCTGCCGAACGTCGATGAAGACTACGTGCACCGTATCGGCCGTACCGGCCGTGCCGGTCGTTCGGGCGAGGCGATCTCGCTGGTCGCGCCGGACGAAGAAAAACTGCTGAAAAGCATCGAGCGCATGACCAAGCAGAAGATCGCCGACGGCGACCTGATGGGCTTCGATTCGAGCACCATTGAAGCCGAGAAACCGGAAGCCCGCGAGCGTCCGGACATGCGCAACCCGCGTAATCCTCGCGGCCCGCGCGGCGACGGCCCGAATGGCGGCGGCGGTGGCGGCGGCCGTAAAGACAAGGGCAAGGACAAGGGCAAGGAAAAACCCGCCGGCGAACGTGGCGAGCGCCCTGCCCGCCAGCAGAAGCCGCGCGAAGGTACGCCGAGCCGCGAACAGCGTCCGAGCCAGCCACCGCGTGCAGCGGCGGATCGTGCGCCGGACGAGTTCCTCGACGACGAAATCGATAACTTCGGCAACCGCGTTGATTACGTGCCGAAAGCCGCACCGGCCGGCGGCCGTGGTCGTCGCCCAGGCGCACCGGCCCAAGGCGCAGGTGCCGGCGCACCGCGCGGCGGTCAGTCGCAAGGTCGCCAGAACGGCCCGCGCAACAGCAACGGTTCGAGCACCGGCACCCCACCGGCCAAACGCAGCGGCCCGCGCAACGGCGCACCGCGCGACGGTCAGGGCCGTCGTGACGAGTCTTCGTCGTCCTCGCGCAACCGCCGTCCAGCCCGTGACGATCAGCCACGTAGCGAGCCAGCCGTGCAAAATCCGCGCAGCACCGGGCCGAAGATCATGCACAAGGAATCGAAAGCCGACCGCTTTCCGACCCCTGAGCAGCTCGATCAACTGCCAAGCCGCCCGCGCGGCGAAAAACCAGCACTGCTGACCCGCAATCGCTGAGTTCAAGCCGCAATGAAAAATGCCCCGGTTCGAAAGAGCCGGGGCATTTTTTTGTCCTGACGCTTATATGCACATCCCCTGTGGGAGCCAGCCTGCTGGCGATGAGGACAGCACATTCAAAACCTGTGGTGGCTGACCCACCGCTATCGCCAGCAGGCTAGCTCCCACGGGGGCTCTGCGGTGAAGTGAAGTGTTTGTGACAGGCAATAAAAAACGCCCCCGGCCTTTCGACCGGGGGCGTTTTTGTATGGCGGCGAAAATTACTTCGCTTTCACACCTTCAAACGAAACATACAGCTCGACCGCATCGGACTTCGGCCCGAGGTCTTTCTGCTTGCCGAAATCGGAACGCTTGATGGTGGTGGTGCCTTCGAAGCCGGCACGGTAGCCGCCCCATGGATCCTTGCCTTCGCCCAGGAAGGTCGCTTTCACGACGACAGGCTTGGTCACGCCCAGCAGGGTCAGGTCACCGGTCACGTCAGCGGTGTTGGCACCGGTGGATTTGACGCTGGTGGAAACGAAGGTGGCCTTGCCGAATTTGCTGGCGTTGAGGAAGTCAGCGCTGGCGATGTGCTTGTCGCGTTCGGCGTGGTTGGTGAACACGCTGGCGGTGTTGACGTTGAATTCGATCTTGCTGTCTTCAGGCTTGGCAGCGTCGAAGCTGAACTTGCCGTCGATGTCCTTGAAAGTACCGGTGATGAAGCTGTAGCCCAGGTGGCTGATCTTGAAATCAACGAAGGCGTGCTGGCCTTCTTTGTCGACGACGTAGTCAGCGGCCATTACGTTGGCGGACAGCACGGCAGAACCGATTGCCAGAGCGGCCAGAGTCTTTTTCAACATGCTTTCTTTTCCTTTGAGTCGAGGTTGAATTTCAGGCTTTGCGACCGAGCATTCGGGTAAGGGTCGCATCACGATCGATAAAGTGGTGCTTCAATGCTGCCAACGCATGAAGGCCGGAAAAAATTACCAGCGCCCACGCCAGCCAGAGATGAATCACCCCAGCGGTATCTGCCTGATCCGGTAGTCCGGAGAGCAGTGCAGGAACTTCAAACAGGCCAAACACCGGGATCCCGACACCGTCTGCGGTGGAAATCAGGTAACCGGCAATCATCACAGCGAACAGCGCCAGATACAGAAACCCGTGGCCGAATTTTGCGCCGAGGCGGGTCATGCGGCTGTAGCTTTGCAGCGTCGACGGTGGTGGACTGATAAAGCGCCACAGCACGCGCAACACCATCACACCCAGCAGCACCAGACCAATACTCTTGTGCAGGTCCGGCGCGTCTTTGCGCCAAGTGCTGTAGTAATCCAGCCCGACCATCCACAGCCCCAGCGCAAACAGCCCGAAGACCACCAGCGCCACGCCCCAGTGCATAAAGATGCTGACCCAACCATAGCGCGAAGAAGAGTTACGTAGCTGCATTGCCCAAATCCTGTGAGAACTGCGAACCAAGACTAGTGAGTTATCTATCCAATTAAAGCGGAAAATTTCGCTTTGAAATATCGAGAAATACGATCAAGAGCTTCTGGCTCTCGTGTTAAGGAAAGATTAACTCAACGCAAAATCCCACCTCAGAAAGAAAAAAATCTCACACGCAAAGCTTCCGTCCCCTCAATCAAGCGTACGAAACATCCTCAAAAAAATAGGAATGATCTCTGTTTTGCATAGAAGGAGTCTTTGGAATCACCGTATTTCGAGCGAAGAGGGCAGGAAACATCGGGGGTTCTCACCGCGACTAGACCACTTACCAGTCCTCTACTACTCTCTCAGCCAGCAAAGCCGACGTTTTGCAGGAAGGCGTCCGGATGCCAGTTAAAGATCAATACGGGGAAAAGGGATGCGATTTGACGGCGAACTCGACGAGTTAAAAATAAAACTATCTTCCCTGCAAAATGCGGGAGTATGGAGAGTCGTCAACCAAAATCAACATCAGTTCAGAGCTAATAGCAGAGGAATAATGAACTGGTACCCATCTACGGGGAATATTAATTTTCAAGGAGACCTAAACTCATCAGAACAGCTAAAAACATTAGTAGAAGGCTTATTAAATATTAATGCACACGAAGATACGTCTGCCATCGAAAATACCGTCGCTGAAACAGAAGCTGCTGTAGCCGAGCTTTCAACAGATTCTCAGGCGCCAGACACTTACTTTCTCGATGACTCCTATTCTGATTCTGAACTGGTGATCGGTCTGGTCGGCACTATTGGCACCAACCTAGCCGAGGTAGCAGGATTGATCGAAGAGCGCCTCCTTAAATTCAACTACAGCGCTGAACGTATAAAAATATCTACTGATATAATTGCAAATCTGGGAAATCCAGCCTCCAGCACGGATGAATATGGAAGAATCAGCTCCTACATGGAGGAGGGAAATAATTTACGAAAAAACAGCAAAGACAACTCAATACTGGCATTAGGGGCCGCCGCCAGAATCAATTTACTTCGAAAAGAACAAGAAGCCTTTCGCAGAAAATCCTTTATTATCAACTCATTGAAAAACCCAGCAGAAGTACAAAGACTTCGAAAAATTTATTCACATGGCTTTTTCTTAATTGGCGTACATGCCGACCATACTAGAAGACATAACTATCTAACAAAAGACAAATCCATCTCTGAAGAGCAGGCATCAAAACTAATAGACAGAGACGCGGACGAGCGAGACGACTTTGGCCAGCACACCCGAGACACTTATCACCTTTCAGACTTTTTTATTGATTACAACGGAAATTCAGACTCACTAAAAAAACAAATTTGGAGGGTTTTTGATCTGCTTTTTGGCAAGCCCTACATAACGCCGACATTTGATGAATACGCCATGTTCATGGCATTCTCAGCATCTTTGAGATCAGCCGATTTATCGCGTCAAGTTGGGGCCGTGCTGACGAAAGACAAGTGCATAGTTTCCACTGGCGCAAACGACGTACCCAAAGCACACGGCGGATTATATTGGCCCGAAATAGATGAAAAAACCCAAGAAATCGTCGATACAAAAGATGGCCGGGACTACATGAAAGGCGAGGACTCTAACGCAACTCAAAAAAGACTGATAATTGACAGCATATTGGACGTAATTCCTTCAGAGTATCGAGAAGAACTCAGACCACTAATCAAAAAAAGCAAAATTAAAGACATTACGGAATACGGCAGAGTTGTTCATGCCGAGATGGAAGCGTTACTTTCGAGTGCTAGGCTCGGCATCAGCACATCAGGCAGTGACTTATACTGCACAACATTCCCATGCCACAATTGCGCGAAACACATAGTAGCTTCCGGAATAAAGAGAGTCATATATGTGGAGCCGTACCCTAAGAGTAAAGCTCTGGATTTCCACTCTGACTCCATATCACTAAATCAGTATAGTGACAATGTGGTATTTGCACCATTCATCGGAGTAGGCCCTAGGAGTTTTTTTAATTTATTCTCCACCAACCTAGGTAGTGGCTATCCTGTCATAAGGAAATCTGATGACGGACAAGCTCTTGACTGGAGTGAGCACGATGCTAAATTACGCACCCAAATGCTGCCTTGCTCGTACATTGAACGCGAAACAATAGCTGCAAACCTTTTGTCAAAGTACCTAGAGGGAAGCCCAAATGACACCATCTAAAGAAGATTTCCTCAACCATTTAGCGGAGTCTCGTCGCACTGTTGAGCAGTGGCCATTATGGAAGCAGGAGGCGCTCAAGGCATCCCCGCAACATAGCAATTCTTCTTCGGCACCAGTATCGCAACAAAAAGATAAGCGTTAATTTGCCAAAAAATATAATTAGGTGATTTATACGACACATATCCGTCGGTGCTTACCTAGTTATAACCAGCAGCTATATAAAGCTTGAGAACCATTTCAGATAAAAAACGCGGCATAAATGCCGCGTTTTTTTAGTCAGTCAAGCCTTACTGCGCTTTGGTCTCGGTGGTTGCCGCAGGTGTGGCTGCGGGCTTGGCCGCTGGCTTCTTCGCCGGTTCAGCCTTTTTCGCTGCCGGTTTCGCTGCGGGCTTTTTCGTTTCGGTTTTCGCGGCAGGCTTCTTCGCCGCTGGCTTGGCCGCGGCTTTCTTCGCCGGCTCGGCTTTTACCGGGGCCGCTGGCTTCGGCGCTTCCACCGGAGCGGGCGCAGGAGTCGGCGCAGGCGCTGGAGCGACCGGAGCAGGTGCCGGTTCTGGAGCCTTAACCGGTTCTGGCATCTTCTCGTCATTCGAGCCACCGAACAGGTTGCTGAAGAAGTTGCCCTTCTTCGCCGCCGCGGCACCCGCCGCGCCTGCTGCTGCGGCAGCCGGTACCACTTTGGCCGGTTCGAACGATTTGCCGGCGGCCAGATCTTCAACCTGGCTTGCCGCACGCTGGCCGGTGCGCAGTGCACCTTCCAGAGTGCCCGGGTACAAGGTATCGGTGTGTTCGCCAGCGAACGCTACGCGTTGCAGCGGACGTTCCCACAGACGCCAGAACTTGCTGATCTGCCCCGGGCCGTAAGCCAGGTAGGCGCCGCCCATCGACGGGTCGGTGCTGTAGCGGCGGATTTCGTAACCGGTGAACGAGCCACGGGCCTGTGGATAAAACGCGTGCAGACGGATCAGCACCTGATCGACCATCTGCTTGTCGCCGAACGCCTGCATCACGCGGGCATTGTCGCCGGACAGGTTGATCACCACATTGGCGCCACCTTTGAGCGCTGGCTCGATCCAGAGCATGCCCAGACCGGTGTTGCTGTAGATCTCGCCGGACATGCGCGCCTTGCTTTCCCACACTGGCGTCTTGAATTTCAGCATGATCTGGTCGCGCCAGCCGTAGTTGGTGCCTTTGATCGCCGCCAGATGCTGGGCATCAAGTGCCGGGGTCAGGGCAATCTTGTTCAGTGCGCGCAATGGCACGGCCAGCACCACGTAGTCAGCCTGGTAACCGACACTGCCAACCTTGACGGTGACGCCGTCCTTGTCCTGGGTGATCGCCGAGACCGGCGAGTTGGTCTTGATGGTCTTGATCTGTTTAACGAACGCCTGAGCCAGCACCTGGCTGCCGCCGACCAGACGCGAGGCGCGCAGGTCACGGTCGGAAACGCCGCGATAGACGCGGTTCTGCTGAGCGAAGTACAGCAGCGACAGCCGCGAAGGCTCGTCGTAATGGGTGCGGATGTCCTGATTGATCAACTGACGCGCCGTCGCCGGCAGGTTCTGCTTGTCGAGCCAGCTCGACACGGTGATCTGGTCCAGCGCGTGCAGCGTGCTGGTCGCCGCCGGGTTTTGCGGATCGTCGATCGAGCGCGCCAGATCATCGAGGGTTTTCTGATAGCGCTTCAAGGCCTCGGCAGTGGCCGGTTGCTTGGTCGCCAAGTCAGCAGCGGAGAAAAAGTCGCCGTCGATCAGGTAACCCGGTGTACGCACGAATTCCGGTGCCGGGGTGGTGCCGAGCTTGAAGGTCGACACGTACTTGTTCAGCACCGGCTGGGTCTTGTCGTTGCCGATCCACTCGCTGGTGGCCATGCCCGAGCGACCGCCCAGGCTCGGTTTGGCTTCGAGCAGGGTGACCTGCCAGCCCTTGTTTTGCAGCTCATAAGCGGCGGTCAGGCCCGACAGGCCGCCGCCAATCACGATTGCAGTTTTATCCTTGGCCAGCGCTGTCACGCTGAACAGCCCCAACATCACCAGCGCACAGGCGCGCAGCCAACCGACAGACATTCAGCGAACTCCGGAAAAACATGTGGGAAAAAGCAGTTTGGCGGGTCAGACGACCCAAAGAACCGCGAAGAATACGTTAGCCATCAAAACGCCGCCAGCGGCGTCTATCGGCTCATACAAAGTAGCTCAATCGACACAATGGGTTGTCCCCGCGCGATGCATTGCATAGGCTTGCGCGATTGTTTGCCCGCGCCTGCCGCGAGCCGCCTCGAGGAGACTGTAAATGGGCCTGAATAACCAGTGGATGCAACGCGATCTCGCGGTTTTGTGGCATCCCTGCACCCAGATGAAAGACCACGAACAACTGCCGCTGATCCCGATCAAGCGCGGCGAAGGCGTCTGGCTCGAAGACTTCGAAGGCAAGCGCTATCTCGACGCGGTCAGCTCGTGGTGGGTTAACGTTTTCGGGCACGCCAACCCGCGGATCAACCAGCGCATCAAGGATCAGGTCGACCAGCTCGAGCATGTGATTCTCGCCGGCTTCAGCCATCAACCGGTGATCGAGCTGTCCGAGCGTCTGGTGAAGATGACGCCGGAAGGCCTGAACCGGGTGTTCTACGCCGACAACGGCTCGTCGTGCATCGAAGTCGCGCTGAAGATGAGCTTTCACTACTGGCTCAACCGCGGTCAGCCAAACAAGAAGCGCTTCGTCACCCTGACCAACAGCTACCACGGCGAAACCATGGCGGCGATGGCGGTCGGCGACGTGCCGCTGTTCACCGAGACCTACAAAGCCCTGTTGATGGACACCATCAAGGTGCCGAGTCCGGATTGCTACCTGCGCCCCGACGGCATGAGCTGGGAAGAGCATTCACGCAACATGTTCGCCGCCATGGAACAGACGCTGGCGGAGAATCATGACAGCGTCGCGGCGGTGATCGTCGAGCCGCTGATTCAGGGCGCTGGCGGCATGCGCATGTATCACCCGGTTTATCTGAAATTGCTGCGCGAGGCATGCGACCGTTATTGCGTGCATCTGATTCACGACGAAATCGCTGTCGGCTTCGGTCGCACCGGGACGATGTTCGCCTGTGAACAGGCCGGCATTCGTCCGGACTTCCTCTGCCTGTCAAAAGCCCTGACCGGCGGCTACCTGCCGCTCGCGGCATGCCTGACTACCGACGACGTCTACAGCGCGTTCTACGATGACTACCCGACTCTGCGCGCCTTCCTGCATTCGCACAGCTACACCGGCAACCCGCTCGCTTGTGCGGCGGCGCTGGCGACGCTGGATATTTTCGAACAGGACAACGTCATCGAAAACAACCAGGCACTGGCCCAACGCATGGCCTCGTCGACAGCGCACCTGGTCGATCACCCGAACGTCTCCGAAGTGCGCCAGACCGGCATGGTTCTGGCGATAGAGATGGTCAAGGATAAAGCCAGCAAAGAGGCCTACCCTTGGCAGGAACGCCGCGGCTTGAAGGTGTTCCAGCATGCGCTGGAGCGTGGCGCGTTGCTGCGGCCGCTGGGCAGCGTGGTGTATTTCCTGCCGCCGTACGTGATCACCCCGGAGCAGATCGATTTCCTGGCCGAGGTGGCGAGTGAAGGCATTGATATCGCCACGCGTGACAGCGTGAGCGTGGCGGTGCCGAAGGACTTTCATCCCGGTTTCCGCGATCCGGGCTGATCTACTTCACTTAAGCTTCAGCGGTACCGGACTACCGTCATCGCTGGCAAGCCAGCTCCCACAGGGTTTTGCGCAGAACCTGTGGGAGCTGGCTTGCCAGCGATGGGGCCGCCAGACTTTTACAAATTTTACAGAGACCCCGCATGAGACTGTCCCGCTTCTTTATCGACGCCCCATTGAGCACCGGCGAACACGAACTGCCGGAAGCCCAGGCGCATTACATCAGCCGCGTGTTGCGCATGGCCGAAGGCGATGCGGTGCAGTTGTTCGACGGTTCCGGCCATGAGTTTCGCGGATCGCTGGTTGAGGTCGGCAAGAAGCGCGTCGTCGTGCAGATCGACGAGCAACTGCCGGGTCAGGTCGAGTCGCCGCTGCACATCCACCTCGGCCAGGGCTTGTCCCGGGGCGAGCGCATGGATTGGGCGATTCAGAAAGCCACCGAACTGGGCGTGAATGAAATCACCCCGATCTTCAGCGACCGCTGCGAAGTCCGCCTCAAGGACGAACGCGCCGACAAACGCCTGCTGCACTGGCGTCAGGTAGCGATCAGCGCCTGCGAACAATGCGGGCGCTCGCGGGTGCCGGTGATTCATCCGCCGGTCCTACTGGCGGACTGGATCAAGCAGACCGAAGCCGAGTTGAAACTGGTGCTGCACCCGGTGGCCGAGCCAATGGTCAGCCATGCCCGACCGGCGACGCTGGCGTTCCTGATCGGCCCGGAAGGTGGTTTGTCCGACGCTGAAGTCGAGCAGGCCAAAGACAACGGCTTCCACGCCGCCCGCCTCGGCCCGCGGGTGCTGCGCACCGAGACCGCGCCGGTTGTTGCACTCGCGGTGGCCCAGCAGCTTTGGGGTGACTTCTAAGGCCTCATCGCTAGCAGGCTAGCTCCCACACTGGATTTTGGGTGTGCACAAATTCTGTGCACTGGAGACCACCTGTGGGAGCTAGCCTGCTAGCGATTGGCAGCGCCTCGGTCTACAAGACATAAAACAGAATCGCGACAAAGTGCAGCAAGCTCCCGGCAATCACGAACAGGTGCCAGATCCCATGGGCATGCCGCAGCCGGTGATCAAGGGCAAAAAAGATAATTCCCACCGTATACAACACCCCGCCCGACGCCAGCCAGGCAAACCCCGCCGTACCCAGCGCAGCGATCAGCGGCTTGACCGCCACCAGCACGATCCAGCCCATCACCGCGTAAATCACGATCGACAGAATCCGCGCCTCCGAGCGCGGTTTGATTTCCTGCAGAATGCCGATCAGCGCCAGCCCCCAGACGATCCCGAACAGCGTCCAGCCCCACGGCCCGCGCAGGGTCACCAGACAAAACGGTGTGTAGCTGCCGGCAATCAGCAAGTAGATCGAAAAGTGATCGACCTTCTTCATGATCGCTTTTTTGCGCCCGCGCACGCTGTGGTACACGGTCGAGGCGCTGTAGAGCACCAGCAGGGTGAACGCGTAGATCGCCACGCTGACGATCTTCCACGGACTGCCGTCGAGACTGGCGATCACCAGCATCCACACGCCGCCAATAAACGCCGCCACCGCTCCGACCAGATGGGTCCAGGCGTTGAGTTTTTCCCCGTGATACATGTGTCGCATACCTCGTAGTCACTAACGCAAGCGCGCAAGGCTCGGGCCTTGAGCGTAAAAGCGCAATGTTTCTGTTCAACCTCGCCTGCGCGGCGCGCGGGAATTGGGCACAATCGGTCGATTCCAAAAAGAGTCCGCGCCATGCTGATCGACGAAGAATTGACCCTGAAAAAACTCGAGGTGTTCCTCGCTTTCATGCGCACCGGCAACCTCGCCCGCGCCGCTGCCGAACTGCAGACCAGCAACGTCAGCGTGCACCGCGCGATTCACTCGCTGGAAAACGCCCTGCGCTGCCCGCTGTTCAAACACGAGGGGCGCAACCTCACGCCGCTGGAAAGTGCTTACGTGCTGGAAGAGCGCGCGCAAAAGCTGATCAACGATGTGGTCGACAGCGTGCGCCTGACCCGCGAAGCCGCCGGGTTCTCCGCCGAGCGCTTCAAGCTTGGCTCGCTGTATTCGTTGACGGTGAAGACCGTGCCGCAGCTGATCATGGGCCTGAAAATCCGCCGCAGCGAACTCAACATCGACCTGATCCTCGGCTCGAACATCGACCTGCTCTACAAGCTGAAAAACATGGAGGTCGACGCGATCCTGGTGTCACTCGACGACAGCATCAACGACCCGGACTGCGAGCAGATTGCGCTGTTCTCCGACGACATATTCCTCGCCACACCGGCGGATTCGAAGTTTGCTCAACGCAGTGAAGTCGATCTGGCCGAGGTGCGCGATGAAACCTTCATCACTCTGACCCAAGGCTTTGCCACGCATCAGGATGGCAATCGGGTGTTCAAGCAGGCGGGGTTCGAGCCGAAAGTGGCGATGCAGGTGAATGACATTTTCACCCTGCTGAGCATGGTCAGCTCGGGGGTCGGTTATGCGTTGTTGCCGGGGCGGATCGCGGCGGTGTACGAGAATCGGGTGAAGCTGATTCCGTTGCAGGAGAAGTATCGGTTGCAGCAGCACATCGGGGTGGTGTTTCTGAAGGCCAAGGAGAGGGATCCGAATCTGCTGGCGTTGCTGGCGGAGTGTCGGATGTATGCCAATCGCCAGACCAGCCCATGATCGACAGAAGATCAAGATCAAGAGCTACCCCCCTCACCCCAGCCCTCTCCCCCAAGGGGCGAGGGGAAAGGGAGCAGATCGGGGCCATTTCAAAACCTGAGTTCGACTCAGAAATTTCAGGTCGATGAAACTCCTGCATCCACCTCGGTCAGTCCCCTCTCCCTTTGGGCGGTCCGACGTTTCGGGAGGGCTAGGGTGAGGGTTAGCTTTTCGGGGGTCAGCCCATCAACCCACGCATCGCCAGAAACAACAGCGAAGGCCCGAGCAAGCAGCCAAGCGCGGTATAAAACGCCGCCGTCAGGCAACCATAAGGCACCAGCTTCGGATCCGTCGCCGCCAACCCGCCGGCGACGCCACTTGAGGTGCCCATCAACCCGCCGAAAATCACCGCGCTGCGCGGGTTGTTCAGGCCGATCATCGGCGCCACGAACGGTGTCATCACCATCACCAGAATCGCCTTGATCAACCCCGCCGCGATCGACAGCGCCATCACCTCGGAACTGGCGCCAATCGCCGCGCCTGTCACCGGCCCGACGATATAGGTCACGGCACCAGCGCCAATCGTAGTCAGGCTGACCGCATCGGTGTAACCGAACGCCATCGCCACACCCACGCCCGCCACAAACGAGGTGCCAACGCCAACGAACAGCGCCAGCACGCCGACAAACCCGGCGCGTTTGAGCTCGTCGACACTCACGCCAAACGCGGTGGCGACAATCGCAAAATCACGCAGCATGGCGCCGCCGAGCAGGCCGATACCCGACAGCAACGGAATATCCACCACCCCCTTCTGCCCACCGGTCAGCGCGCCGCCGACATACGACAGCACCAGGCCGAGCAGAATGGCAATCGCCGAGCCGTGCAGGCGGCCCTTGGTGAAGGTGTTGGACATCCAGTAGGACACCCACATGGTCAGGCCGACAATCAAGAAGCCGCTGATCAGGCCGTAGCCGGTGATCACTTTCATCATTGATTCGTACATGGCGATTACCCCGCAGTCTTGGCTGGAGCAATCGGCGTCTCTTGCTTGTTGCCCATGCGCGTGAGCACCGGCACCAGAGCAAAGGCGATCACCACGGCCAGCGTGCCGGCGAGGATTGCCATCGGGCCGCCCTTCAGCGCGCCGTAGACGTTCTGCTGCGCCGCCATGGCGACCACGATGGGAATGTAGATCGCACTCCAGAACTCCACGCCCTGCTCGGTCTTGCCCTTGAGCCAGCCGCTTTTGTACAGATAACTGCCGAGGCCGATCAGCAGCAGCATCGCAATGCCGACACCGCCGACGTTGGCCGGCACGCCGATCAGCTTGCCGAGCAATTCACCGATCCAGATACCGACCAGCGTACAAAAGGCGAGAAACGCCACACCGTAAATAATCATTGTTGTAGTCCTCAAAGTGCATCGTCGAATGTTGTTTTTGTTTTCGAAGCTTGAGTCGCGGCGGTTTTAGAGTTGGCGGCCACCCTCCTCTCGCAACAGCGCTTGCAGGGTGTCGAGGCGGGCACTGTCGAAGGCCGTGACAGTGCCCTGCTCGAACACCCGGCGCGCCAGCCCGGTCAGCACCGCACCGGGCGGCAGTTCGATCTGTAAGCGCACGCCGCGCTCGTAGGCGCTTTGCACGGTGCCGCGCCAGTCCACTACGCGGCACATGTTGAAGGCGAGGTCGTCGCGCAGCGCTTCTACCTTGGTCACAGGCCGCGCACGGCTACCGCTCAGGTAAGCGATTTTCGGGGTTTTCAATTCAACCCTGGCAAAGGTTTCGGCGAGGGTTTGCGCCGGTTCGTCCAGCAGCGGACAGTGCGACGGCACACTCACCGCCAGACGTTTTGCCAGACCGGCGCCACGACTGCGCGCCAGTTCGGCCACCGCTTGCATGCCGCGGTCACTGCCAGCAATGACCACCTGATGATCGGCATTGATATTCGCCAGATACACCGGCGAATCCTCGCTGTGCACCTGCGCCAGCAGCGTTTCGACTGTGGATAACTGCAAGCCGATGATTGCGGTCATGCCGTAGCCCTGTGGATAAGCCTGCTGCATCAGCTCACCGCGCAGGCTGACCAGATGCAATGCGTCACTGAAGCTCAAAGCCCCGGCGACCACCGCAGCCGGATAGGCACCGATGGACAGACCGGCGACGTAATCCGCCGCCAGCCCGTCCTGCAGCAGTTGCCGTGAGGCCGCGACGCCGGCGATCAGCAGGCACAGCTGAACCGCCCGCGTGGTGCGCAACGCTTCAGCGCAATCCAGCCGCAAGACATCTTCACCGAGCACATCGCTGGCCTCGGTCAACACTTCCCCAGGCAAACGCTGGAGCATGCCGGCTTGCTGCGCGCCCTGGCCGGGGAACACCAGCAGACTGCTCACGCTGCCTGCTCCTGCGGCTGCCAAGGATCGACCACCAATTGCGCCTGTTGCGCATTTTTCAGCAGCACCCGCGCCGAAGCACTGGCCCATTCTCGCAACGCGACCGCGCCGAATGGGGTTTGCAATTGCATGTCGACCCGGCACGCGGCGCGATCAACAAAGGCGATCAGTTCGCGTGCCTGATGACGGGTAATCGGTTGCGGTGCGCGCAGGATCAGATCGAGGTCACTGGCCGCGTGCATCGCGGCAAAACCGCTGGCCAGCTCAAAGCCGACACTGCCACTGACACCCCAGATCCAACCACAGTCATCAAGCATCGGCCGCAATTGCCTGAGCGCCTGCATGACCGGCAGATCACGCGCGCTGTCGACATGACACAACGCTTCAGGACTGACCCGCCGCACAATCGAATCCACGCGCATGAACGCCGCCAATCGCTGCTCGCGCAGCAACCCGCGCACGCCCACCGCGATCAGACCTTCAGCACTCAGCGCGCGCCGCACTACCACCGGTTGCCCGGCGGCCAGCGACTCGATCGCCCACGGCGACGCATCCGCCGGCAACTGCGCCGGGGTCATGCCCCAGAGCAGGTCGTGGGCCAGTGGAATGTTCACCACTGCGCCCTCAGCAATTCGCGAACCTTGCTCGACGCCGCGCGATTGCTGGCACCGAGGCGATTGCTCAGGTCGGTGCCGGTGATATCGCCGATGGCTTGCTTGAGGCATTCGCTGACCCGCGCCAGATCCTCCGCCGTCGGCTGTTCGATCTGCTGCACCGAGAGGGTTTCCCAGAGCAGGCCGAGGCTGGCGTAGCTGTCGATGTCGTAGGCCATCGGCGGTACGCTGGCGGCCAGCGCTTCGAGTTCTTCAACGCTGCGCAACGTCACCCGCGCCGCCGAGGCCTTGCCCATCGCGTGCACCATCACGCCGGGATCGCGCAGGGCGATCAGGCGGTTGGCCTGATAACCGTGAGCCAGAAATGCGCCAGACATCGCTTTGCCCACCAGCAGCGCAATCACCGGATGCCCGGCCAGCCGCGCACGGGCATAACTGCCCGCCGCGCCGGCCAGCGCCTGATGAATGCCAAGGGCTTCTTCGCGCCGACCGTAGGCCTGGCTCGGCACATCGACGATGGCGATGATCGGGCGTTTCTGCGCTTTGTCGCGATCAGCAGTGATCACGTCATCCACAGCCTTCGCCAGACCCCAGCCTTCAAGCAAGCCGACTTCGCCATTACGAGCGCGAGGAAAGCGGTTATCCGGATCAGCGACCACAGCGATAAACCGGCCCAGCTCACCTTCGGCAACCCGCAAGGACGGCGGCAGGCCTTCAACGCTTTTAGCGCCCGCACTCAAGGCATTGAACCAGTTCAAACCGCGCAGCGAATAACCGCTCATGAGCGCTCTCCTTGATACAGATCGCGAACCACCGACGGTTCGATTTGCTGGTCAGTGTTCAGACTGCCCAGACGGTGCAGGAACCACTCGGCGCTTTGGCTGCGTGGCTGAGCCGGCAAACCTTGCTGGAGCAATTCGCCGACCTGCTGACGAATTTGCGCCACGTCATCGCCAACGTAACGATCCACCAGACCGCTGTTGAAGCGTTGCTCGCCCCCGGTCAGGCTCCAGATGAACGGCCGGTCGCGCGAGTCGTATTCCTCGATCCCGGCTTCCTGCTCAATGACTTGCGGGCCGTTCAGGCCAAGACGTGCTTCCTGAGTCACCAGCAGATAACTGCACAGCGCTGCGGCAATCGACATGCCGCCGAAGCAACCGACGCTGCCGGCGACCACGCCGACCACCGGTTGGTATTGCTGCAAATCGACAATCGCCGCATGAATATCAGCAATCGCCGCGAGGCCGAGATTGGCTTCCTGCAAGCGCACGCCACCGGTTTCCAGCAGCAGCACCGCGCGGGTCGGGATGCCTTTGCGGTTGTCCTCGGCGGCCAGTTCCAGCGCGCCGGCAATTTTCGCCCCGCCGACTTCACCAAGGCTGCCGCCCTGAAACGCGCCTTCGATCGCCGCAATCACCACGGGCAAACCGTCGAGGCTGCCCTTGGCGATGATGACGCCGTCGTCGGACTGCGGCACCACGCCCTGGCGCTCCAGCCACGGCGACATCACCCGTTGAAACGGGTCGAGCAGTTCACGAAAGGTCCCGGCGTCGAGCAAGGCTTTCGCCCGTTGCCGGGCGCCAAGTTCGACGAAGCTGTGTTTGTTGAGCAACGCGGCGCTGTCAGTCATGGCCGATCTCCTCGAAACCCTGTTCCAGACGCAAACGCACCACCCCCGGCGTCGCGCCGAAATCGTGGATATCGATGGCCATCGCCGGTGGCGTGGTGCCGTCGAACATCCGCGCAAACAGATGCTGCCAGCGCTGTTGCGCGCCGTTGACCGAGGTCTGCACGTTGATCGTCAACTTGCCGGCCAGGCCAGGTTCGATCAGCACTTCCAGATCCCCTGAGCCGACACAACCGACCAGCGCACGCCCGCGTGGCGGCTGCCCGGCGGGAAATTCAAACGATAGGCTTTCCATCAAAACGCTCCCTGAAGAATGCCGTCGCGCTCGATTCGATCGAGCAGCAGCGTCGCGGCGAGCAAGTCGGCGGCGCCACCGGGCGAGGCATTCAATGCGATGAGTTGTTGATCCAGTTCGTGCAATCGGCGGCGGCCTGTAAGGCTGGCACTGCCACCGGCGTCGAGCACCGCTTGCGCGCCGCTTTGCATGGCGTGCAGGCCTTGTTCGCCGGCGCGGTAGAGCACGCAGGTGTCGGCCAGTTCGGTCATGATCGCCAGCAAGGCGTCGAGCCGGGCGTTCTGTTCGCCGACGCCGTTGGCGCGGCTGTTCTGCAATTGCGGCAAGCCGCGTTGCAGCACCGAGGGGAAGCCGAGTTGCGCTTCCTCGCGAGCACCGCGCGCGCCGTAACGCTGGGCGACTTGGGCGCCGTGGCTGAGTGGCTTCGGTGCGTAGCGGTCGTCGAGCAGCGCCAGGCGTGCTGCACAGAGAGCGATGGACACCGGTCGCAGAGCGGCGGCAGTGACCAGCAGACCCAAGGCCCAGATCGCGCCGCGATGCGTATTCACACCGTTAGTGGTTGCGAGCATCGCCTGCTCGCCTTCGCGACCGATCCGGCCAATCGCTTCGCGTAACGGCAAACCGACTTCGCCAATGTCATGCGCAGCCTCGGCCATTTCCTTGAACGCCGGCCACAACGCCAGCGCCGAAGCGTGCATCAGGCCCAGGTGCAGATCGGTGTGGGCGCCGTTGCCGCGACGGTCGACCAGCGCCGGTTTCGGCGACAGGTCGGCTTCGTCGATCAACGCGTCCACCGCCAGATCGGCCAAGCGGTCAGCGAGCGACAGCGGTTGTGCTTGCAGGTTGAATGCGTGCATTACCAGCTCCTGAATTTGGCGGGCGGGTTGTACAGGCCACCGGACCACTCGACCAGATCCGCCACGCTTTTCGCCGCGAGCAGTTCGCGGGTCGCGTCGGTGCGGCGAATGCCGAGGTCTTCGGGCAAGGCAATCAGGCCTTCGCGGCGCATGCGTTCGGTATCTTTCGGGTTGTGGCGCAGGCCGATCGCGGTGACGCCGGCTACGGCGGCGATCATCGCCTGACGTTCTTCCAGCGAGCGCGCCTTGTACAGATAGGCAATGCCTTCTTCGGTCAGCAGGTGAGTAACGTCGTCGCCGTAGATCATGATCGGCGCCAGCGGCATGCCGCTTTTCTTCGCCACTTCGACCGCGTCGAGGGTTTCGACGAAGGTCGGTTTGCCGCCCTCCTGGAACGTCTCGACCATTTGCACCACGAGTTTCTTGCCGCGTTCGAGCATCGGTTGCGGCGCATCGCCGTGCCGCATATCCAGCCACGCCGGAGTGCCGTGACGGCGACCACGCGGGTCGTGGCCCATGTTCGGTGCGCCACCGAAACCGGCGAGACGGCCACGGGTAACGGTCGAGGAATGCCCGTCGCCATCGACCTGCAGCGTCGCGCCGATAAACAGGTCAACCGCGTACTGCCCGGCGAGTTGGCAGACCATACGGTTGGAGCGCAGCGAGCCGTCGCGGCCGGTGAAGAACACGTCTGGCCGGGCGGCGATGTAGTTCTCCATGCCCAGTTCAGTGCCGAAGCAATGCACGCTTTCGACCCAGCCGCTTTCGATCGCCGGGATCAGCGTCGGGTGCGGGTTGAGGGTCCAGTTGCGGCAGATCTTGCCTTTGAGGCCGAGGGATTCGCCGTAGGTCGGCAGGATCAGCTCAATGGCGGCGGTGTTGAAACCGATGCCGTGGTTGAGCGACTGCACGTTGTGTTTTTCGTAGATCCCGCGAATCGCCATCATCGCCATCAGCACATGCACAGGCTTGATGTGGCGCGGGTCGCGAGTGAACAACGGTTCGATGTAGAACGGCTTGTCGGCCACCACGACGAAATCGACCCATGAGGCGGGAATGTCCACGCGCGGCAGTTCGCTGACGTCGTCGACCAATTGGTTGACCTGAACGATGACGATGCCGTCGCTGAACGCGGCCGGTTCGATCAGTGCCGGAGTGTCTTCGGTGCTCGGGCCGGTGTAGATGTTGCCGGCGCGGTCGGCCATGAACCCGGCCGAGAGCACGACGTTGGGAATCAGGTCCACTACCAGCCGCGCATAGAGTTCGATGTAAGTGTGGATCGCGCCGACTTCCAGCAAGCCATCTTCAAGCAACTGGCTGATGCGCAGGCTCTGGGTGCCGGCGAAAGAGAAATCGAGCTTGCGGGCGATGCCGCGTTCGAACAGATCCAGGTGCTCGGAGCGACCAACGCTGGGCATGATCATGTGCAGGTCGTGAAGCTTTTGCGGGTCGGCCTTGGCCAGGGAACGCGAAAGAAAATCCGCCTGCTTCTGGTTGTTACCCTCCAGCACCACACGGTCGCCGGGATGGATCAGCGCTTCGAGCGCGGCGACGATCTTGTCGCTGGGCAACACCGCTCCATCGGCCAGCCCGCGTACCTTGTCGAGCCGGCGCTGCTTCTCATCGCGCCGCCGCGTCCAGCGCGAGTCGGGGGAAATTATTGTTGTCATGCTCACTCCACGGGGTTCGCTGTCGTGGAGCCAAGGTAGGCGTGTGTGAGGGGGGCATCAATCAAGCATGGTGGTGAATCGTTACGCTGAGAGTAACGGTTGAGAAAGCTATCGCGAGCAGGCTCACTCCTACAAGGGGAACGCATTCTAACTGTAGGAGTGAGCCTGCTCGCGATGGCGTCGCGTGACTCGACGCATTAATCAGTCAGTCGGCACCAACCTGTCCAACACACGATTCACAGCCATCTCCGCCACCATCACCACCTGCGCGATACCTTGCACAGTCTTGCGGTGCGTACCCTCCACCATCGCCGCATGATTGTTGAGCATGACGGTGGCCGAGCCGAGGGTTTCGCTGGCGTCGGCCAGCAGAGATTCGGTGTCGGCATTTGGGTTGGCCATATACAGCGTGTTGGGGGTGTAGGGCGTGGCCATGAGGTCGGCGTTGGTCGGACCGAGGTAGTGGTCGAGCGCGCGTTCGGCGGCTTCGTGGAATTTCTTTGAGTCGGTGGATTCGTAGGGGGATGCGGGGTCGGTGAGCGGGGGGTTAGGCGTTACTTTGAACATTTACCAGATCCTCATTCGGGCTAGCCATCGCTTCCCTACTAAAAGAAGTGGAGGCAGCTGTGCGCAGGTTAGTAGACCGGGGATCTGGGAAACCGGCGCGCCCGAAGGCGCCCTGCGCACAACCACCATAAAGTGCAGGCATGGAGTACCTGACTGTCTGATGAGCTATACGCCCCAAATATGACGGGCTACTAAACCCGATCACTGGAAATCAGTGACGGAATCAAGTTACGCAGCATGCCCAAGGCGCACAAGCCGGCGGATTCTGGTGCATGCGTAGGCAGCGGCGCAAGGATTTGTAGGCTAGTGAGCCGTAACACCAGGCTTCTTTAAACAGATGCGCCTGGATGCGTTTATTGCGCTGCAGGGAGTGGGGATTTGCCTGTCGGATTTCAGGTGATGCCGCAGGCGCTATCGCGAGCAGGCTCACTCCTACAGGGGGGGACGCTTTCCAATGTAGGAGTGAGCCTGCTCGCGATGAGGCCAGTCAAGCCAATGAAAATCCTGGATCAGTGAACCAGCCCCGCCTCCGCCAACAACTGCTCCAGCGCCAACAGATCCGGGATTTTCGCCACCTGTTCGCCGACCTGTACCGCCGCCCGCTCCAGCCCGCACAGCGGCACGTCGACATAACTCAACTGGCTGTCGAGTTTGTACGAGCGCGGGATGCCCTGCACCAGCAATGCGATGAATCTCAGCTCCGGCAACCCGCCCAGCGCATTCAAGATCACGATGCGCACCCGCTCGCCAATGACAATCTTCTGCCCACACGCCGACTCGAAACTGATCAGTGGGATCTGCCGCTCGCGCCATGTCACCCGGCCCAGATACCACGGTGGCGTGTCAAGGTCGAAGGCGCTGGCCTGGTAGTCGATCAGTTCGGCGACGGCGACGTTGGGCAGGATCAGATTGCGGTCCGCCAGTGGCAACAACAGGCCGGTGAGTTGGCTGCTGCGCAACGAGTGCCCGTGTTCATGCATGTTTGTTGCTCCAGTGGCCAATGCTTTCGAGCAGTACCGATTCCTGATACGGCTTGCCGAGGTAATCGTTGACGCCGATGGCCATGGCGCGGTCGCGGTGTTTCTGGCCGGTGCGCGAGGTGATCATGATGATCGGCAGGTGCTGCAGGCGTTCGTCGTTGCGCACTTGCGTGGCGACTTCGAAACCGTCCATGCGCGGCATTTCGATGTCGAGCAGCATCACGTCAGGCAGGTGTTCTTCAAGCAGCAGCATGGCGTCGACGCCGTCCTTGGCGGTCAGCACGTTCATGCCGTGGCGTTCGAGCAGGCGACTGGTGACCTTGCGCACTGTCACCGAGTCGTCGACCACCATCACCAGCAGCGGTTTCTGTGGTTCGCTGTCGAGATCGCTCAGTGCCTGCGGCTGCGCTACCCGTGCCTGCATCGCGCGGATCGGTGCGAGCAGATCAAGGATCAGCACCACTCGGCCATCGCCGAGAATCGTCGCGCCGGATACGCCCTGCAACGCGGCAAACTGCGGGCCGAGGCTCTTCACCACGATTTCCCGGGTACCGGCCATGGCGTCGACCAGCACCGCGATGCGCCGGTCGTTGCAGTGCACCAGCAGCACCGGCAGCGGCAGATTCTGCCCGAGCAGTTTCGGTCGTGGCGCGGTTTTCAGGAGCTCGCCGAGGTAGCACAGTTCATAGGTCTGGCCGGCGTAGTGATAGCGCGGCGGGTCCTGACGAAAGTGCCCTTCCAGATCATTCGGCAATACGCGCACGATGCCTTCGATGGTGTGCAGCGGAATCGCGTATTGATCCTCGCCGCACTGCACCATCAACGCACGGTTGACCGATACGGTGAACGGCAGACGAATACGAAAATGCACGCCCTGCCCCGGCACCGAATCGATGCTCATGCTGCCACCGAGCTGACGCACCTCTTCGTGGACCACGTCCATGCCGACGCCGCGCCCGGAAATCTGGGTGATCTTTTCCGCCGTGGAAAACCCCGGCTGCAAGATGAACTGCAACACGTCTCGGTCGCTGATCTCCGCTTCCGGGGCGAGCAGTCCGCGTTTGATCGCCTTGCGCCGCACCGCTTCCAGCGGCACCCCGGCGCCGTCATCACGAATATCGAAAACGATGTCGCCGCCTTCTCGGGACAGGTCAAGCGTGATCCGCCCCTGTGCCGGTTTGCCTGCCGCGAGCCGCACTTCGGCGGACTCCAGACCATGGTCGACGGCGTTGCGCAGCATGTGTTCCAGCGGCGCGGCCATGCGCTCCAGCACGTTGCGATCCATCTCGCCTTCGGCGTTGCCGACCACGAAAGCGACGTCCTTGTGCAGCTCTTCGGCAACCTGGCGGACGATGCGTTTGAGCCGCGGCAGCATGCGCTCGAACGGCACCATGCGCGTGCGCATCAGGCCTTCCTGCAATTCGGTGTTGACGCGCCCCTGTTGTTGCAACAGGTTCTCCGCGTGGTGGTTGCGCCGGTCGAGGGTTTCCTTGAGGTCGAGCAGGTCGGACGCCGACTCGAACAAGGCCCGCGACAGTTGCTGCAACTGTGAATGGCGGTCCATTTCCAGCGGATCGAATTCTTCGTAGCCGAGGCGTTCGCCGTCGACTTGCTGGCGGCTGAGAATCCGCCCCTGGGTTTCGGTGTCGAGGCGGCGCAATTGATCGCGCATGCGCTCGATGGTGGTTTCCATCTCGTTCAGCGCGACTTGCGCGTCGTTGACCTGCTGCTCGATACGGCCACGGAAGATCGAAGTCTCGCCGGCTAGATTCACCAGCTCATCGAGTAATTCGGCGGAGACCTTGACCATGTCCGCACCGGCCTCGGCGGGCGCTGGCGTCGGTTCGGTTTTCGCCGGCAATGGCAGTGCTGGCGGCGCTTCGGCACTCAGTGGATGGCTGAAATTCTGTATCGCATTGATCAAGCGGTCCGCCGGTGGACATGGCTGCCCGGCGCGCACCCCGTCGAGCATTTGCGCGAGCCGGTCATGGCCACGCTGCACCAGAGCGAACAGCTCTGCCGACGGCTGCAAGGCGCCGGAGGACAGGCTTTCGTAAAGGTATTCGAGTTCGTGGGCGAGGTCGCCGATCGGGCCGATCTCGACCATCCGCGCGCCGCCCTTGAGGGTGTGCAGGTCGCGCAACAGGGTTTCCACTTCCTGGCGGTTGCCCGGCTCGGCCTGCCAGCGCAGTAGCGCGGCGCCGGAGTTTTCGATGATGTCGAAACCTTCCTCGAGAAAGATTTCCAGCAACTCCGGGTCGGGGCTGACGTTGTCAGAATCGGTGCTGGCCGTCGGCGTTTCGCTGGCGCTCGCGCCATGGCGCGCCTGGCGCAGCGCTTCGATCAAGGCCTGCGCCGGTTCCAGCGCTTGCCGGGCTTGCAGTTGCTCGACCAGCAACGCCAGACGTTCATGGCCGTTGAGTAGCAACTGCGCCAGCGCGCTGCTGTGGCTGAAACGCCGATCAGCCAGACCTTCGTAAAGGTTTTCCAGTTCTTGCGCGAGGTCGCCGATCGCCTCGACCTCGGCCATCCGCGCACCGCCCTTGAGGGTGTGCAGGTCGCGCTGCAACGACGACAGCGGTGCACCGTTATCCGGTTCGCTGAGCCAGCGCTGCAAGGCCTGGCCGGCGCTGTCGAGAATGTCGATGGCCTCTTCTATGAAGATCGCGACGATTTCGTCGTCCGCCGCCAGCGGTGCGGCGGATTGCTGCAATTCGGCGGTGGCGCTGCCCAGCTCGCGGATGCTCAGGGTGCGGCTGCCGTCGCTGCGGATCAGACCCATGGACGAAGGATCAAGGCTTTCATCGAGCAGTTCATGCAGGGCACGCACCCGCTCGGGCTGCGGGGTGATTTCCTGGCCGGCGGCCAGTTCGTCGAGCATGTTGATCAGCGCTTCGTGGGCCTGCTGCGCTTCGTGGAAAAACCGCTCGCTGACCGCCAGGCTGCTTTCTTCAACGGCGCCGTAAAGATCGAGCAAGGCCTCGCAGAGCACGTCGACCGGCAGCAGATCGGCCAGATGCGCGCCTTCGCCGAGGGTCGTCAGTTCATCGAGCAAGGCGCTGAGTTCCTGGCGCTCGCCGGGATGCTGCTGCCAGCGCTGCAACAGGCTTTCGGCGTCGAGCAGGATGTCCATGCCCTGAGCGAGAAAGCTGTTGATCAATTGCGGATCACGCTTGACCCGCAGGCCGGTGTCCGGCGCGTCGAGGATCGACGCCAGTCGCTCGGCGAGCAGCGTTTGCGCACGTTTGATCAGCGATTGCGCACCGACAATCGGCGCCAGCGGATCGTGCTTGAGCTGACGCAGGCCAACGCGCAACAGGCCCTCGGCTTCCAGCAGCAACTCAACCTCGTCGAGGTCCAGCGGCAACTGGTGCGCCTTGAACTCGCGGGCCAGTTGATCGAGTGGCGCGGCGAGTTCGGCAATCGGCACTACGCCGGCCATCGACGCGCTGCCTTTGAGCGTGTGCAGGGCGCGTTGCAATTCGTCGCTGGCCGGCAGCGGCACATGCTCGGCCGCCTGGTCGAGGAAGCGGTTGAGGCTGGCGAGGTGGGTTTCCGCTTCTTTACGGAAAATCTCGAGCAGCAGCGGATCGAGCGCGGCGACATCGTCGACGTCTTCGGCGGCCAGCGGCTCGTCGCCCTTGGCCAGCGCGTGGGCACGGGCGGCCAGTTGATCGACATCGCTGCGCTGACGCTGGCGCTGCGTGGCGAATTCGCTGATCAGTTCGGGCAGTAGCAAAACAGTGTCGGTGAGCAAGCGCTGCACCACCGAACCCGGCTCGACGCTTTGCTCCAGCACGCGGTTGAGCAGGTTCTCCACCGCCCATGCCAGCTCACCGAGGATCAGCGCGCGGACCATGCGCCCGCTGCCCTTGAGCGTATGAAAGGCCCGGCGCAGTTCGCTCAACGCTTCCCGGTCCTGTGGATCGGCGCTCCAGCGCGGCAGGTATTCGTGCAGCACGGCGAGCACTTCGTCGGTCTCTTCGAGGAACACCTCGCGCAGCTCGTCATCGACCGGTTCTTCATCGGCGGGTGGCGGCAGCAGGCTACCGGGGGTGCTGCGTGCCGGCGGGTTGACCACCGAAACCGGGCTGGCGAGAACGTCGGCCAGCGATTGCACGACCTCTGGATCATTCAGCGTTTGCAGGTCCTGCATCACCAGTGCTTCACCGGGGCTGAGCACCTCGTCAAGCACCGGCACCTGCTGCTCGCCTGGCGCGTCGTTGGCGTGATGGTCGGGGAAGAAACCGAGGCTGGCGAGGCGCTTCTGCGCCACGTCCAACAGTTGTTCGCTCGGCGCCAGCGGGTCGTCGCCCCAGCGCTCAAGATAATATTCGAGGCTGCTGATGACATCGGCGAGCGCGTCCAGCTGCTGCCAACCCGGCTCGTGCGGATCGAGCAGAAGATGTTCACGAATGAAACCGTTGCACGCCTCGACCAGACTCGCCGCCCGGCTCAAGGCAATCATCGCCAGCGCACCGCGCACCTGCGTCAGCAGCGCCGGCAACGCTTGCAGTTGCTGGCGATCCCAGTCGGCGTCGATGTAGTCGACGATCATGTCCTTGGCCTGTTGCAGGCAGATGCGCGCTTCCTTGATCACGATCTGGTGAATCTGCGTCAGGTCGGTGGTCGGCAGCTGTGCGTCTTCTGCACTTTCGGTTTCAACGGTGCCGACCATCCCCGCCAGGGTCGCTTCGACGTAGAGCAAGGCGCCGGCGACATCCATCAGGATCGCGTCGTTCGGTTCGCGCTGGCCCTGCGCCAGGCTGAGCACCACCGCCAGTTGGTCGATGATGACCTTGCGCGGCTGGCCGAAGCCGAGCACCGCGAGGGTGTCGGCAATCTGCCGCAGTGGCGCGAGCAGGCTGTCCAGATCTGCTGCGTGCTGACGGTCGCTGCGCACGAACAGGTCGAGGCGTTCCTTGACCCGCACCAGTTCTTCGCACAGCGCCGTGAGTACCGAGCGCATCGCATCGCGATCGGGCCCGGCCAGGCGTGCGCGTTCTTCATCGACCATTGCGCTGTCAGGCAGCGCGTCGTCCAGGGAGTAGCGATCTTTCATGGTCAGCATCTGCCCGGTGGGATGTTCGGCTTTGGCAATATAGAACAACAGGCTTTTCAGCAGCTCCGGTGGCGCGGGCTGGTTGAGCCCGGTCATGCCTTGTTCGAGCAGGCGCTTGAGCTGTTTGTCGGCATCCTTGAACAGGCTGCGCAGTGCCGGGCTGTTGGCGATGACGCCTTCGCGCATGCCTTCGACCAGCGCCGCCGCGACCTGCCACAACGGACTCAGCGGCGAATCGCCGCTCAGCGCCTCGAGGCGACTGAAGACTTTGTCCAGATAACCGAGGTGAGTCGGGTCATCCTGCTCGCGCAGCAGACCGACCAGGGCCATTTGCAGCGTTTGCCGCAGTTTGCGCAGCACAGTCGGCAGTTCGGGCGGCTCCAGTTGCGCCAGCGCCTGCGCGCCGAGCGGCTCCAGTTCGGGCAATTGAGGACTGAACAGGCTGGTTTCCGACAGCAGACTTTCGCCACGGGCACTGCGCAGATCATTGATCAGCGGCAGCACCACCAACGGCAGGTCACGCCGCGCGTTCTGCACACGGTCGAGGTAGATCGGCAACTGCCCGAGGGCCTGCAGCAACAGGCGCAGGGCTTCATCGCGGTGATTGACGCGGTCGTGTTGCAGGGCTTCGACCAACTGCTCCATTTCTTCGGCGAGCAGCGCGGCGCCGTAGAACTCGATCATCTGCAAACTGCCGTGCACCTGATGGACATAGTCCAGGCACTCGTCGAGTCCCGGAAAAGCCTGCGGATCATCCAGCACCGCTTCAATCGCCTGATGCGCCTGCTTCAGCGTATCGGCGATCGCGCCTTTGACCCATTCGAGGGCCACATAGTCGTGCCGGGCACCCATAACCACTCCACTCACGCTTTGTCTGTCGCCGCCGGCAAGGTAAATCCGGACACCGAACGCCGCAGCTGGCTGGCCATTTTCGTCAGGTTGCCGATGCTCTCGGCGGTGGCGGTGGAGCCAGACGAGGTCTGCGAGGTGATCTGCTGGATCACGTTCATCGTCAGCGAGATCTGCCCGGCCGAAGACGTCTGCTGCTGCGCCGCGTTGGAAATGCTCTGGATCAGCGCCGCGAGGGTTTTCGACACGCCTTCGATTTCTTCCAGGGCCACACCGGCATCCTGCGCCAGTCGCGCGCCGCGCACCACTTCGGTGGTGGTCTGCTCCATCGAGATCACGGCTTCGTTGGTGTCGGTCTGGATCGCCCGCACCAGGGTTTCGATCTGCCGGGTTGCGGCGGACGAGCGTTCGGCCAGGCGCTGCACTTCATCGGCCACCACAGCAAAACCGCGCCCGGCATCACCGGCCATCGACGCCTGAATCGCCGCGTTGAGCGCAAGAATGTTGGTCTGGTCGGCGATGTCGTCGATCAGGCTGACGATGTCGCCAATTTCCTGGGACGACTCGCCCAGCCGTTTGATGCGTTTGGCGGTGTCTTGAATCTGTTCGCGAATGTTGTCCATGCCGTGGATGGTGTTGTGCACCACCTCGTTGCCCTTGTTGGCGATTTCCACCGAGCGCTCGGCAACCGCCGACGACTCCGCGGCGTTGGCCGAGACCTGATCGATCGATTGCGCCATGTCGTTGATCGCCGTCGAGGCTTCGGAAATCTGTTGGGCCTGATGCTCCGAGGCTTGCGCCAGGTGCATGGCAGTGGCCTGGGTTTCCTGCACGGCGGCGGCGACCTGGCCGGCGGTGAGGTTGATGGTCGCGACCAGATCGCGCAACTGGTCGACGGAATAGTTGATCGAATCGGCAATGGTCCCGGTGAAATCTTCAGTCACCGAAGCAGTGACGGTGAGGTCGCCATCAGCGAGGTCTTCGATTTCATCGAGCAGGCGCATGATCGCGTTCTGATTACGCTCGTTCTTTTCGGCGGTCTCGCGCAACTGCCGGTTGGTTTCGCGCACCATCACCAGGCCGATGAGGATGATCGAGGCCAACGCCAGCAAGCCGAGCACGTAACCGCCGATGGTGTCGGTGTTGCGCCCGCCAGCGAGGTTTTCGAAACGGGTGGCCAGGTGCGAGGCTTCGTCGAGCAGGGTTTGCGACAGCGAGAAGATATTGGTCGCCGACTCGCGCACCTTGAACAGCTCGGGTGAGGTTTCGAGGATTTCATCCACCGAACCTGAGACGAACTGGAACAGCTCGGAGATTTCACTCAGCCGCGCGCGCGCATCGCGGTCTTCGACCTGAGTGATCTTCAGCGCCGGATTGCCCTGCAGCATGCCATTGAGCACCTGGCCGAACCGGGTTGCATCACGGCCAAAAGCATCGGCGGCCTGCTGCGAATTTTCGTCACCGGCCAGCACCGTGTTGACCGCGCCGAGGATGCGTTCGGCCAACAGCGACTGACGCTGGGCCATCGCCACTTGCGCTGCCGGCGCACCGCGTTGCAGGAGAATTTCAACGACCTTTTCGTATTCGATCTGCAATTGCGGCACGGTTTCCGCCAGGGTCGCGGCGACCTGATGCAGTGACAGCACGGTTTGTTCGCTGGAAAGAATCGCGTCGGTATTTTTCAGCAGACGTTCCCAGTCCAGCTGCACCGCGCGCATTTCCGGGCGCACGGTGGCCGGTGCCGGTGGCAGGCCGGTATTCGGATCGCCTTTTTTCAGATAACCCCAGCGCTGGGCGAAATCGTTGCGTGCGTCACTGAGCAGCTTGAATGCCGCGGCTTTACCGGCGGCGGCTTCGGTGGCGTTCTTGGCGATGCGTTGCGACAGCACGCGCAGCTCACCGGCATGACCGATGTACTGTTTGTCGTAGTTCGCCTGGGTGTTGAGGTAGGCGAAGTTGGCGAACAGCAGCATGATGAACACGATCAGCGCGATGAACAGCACGATGATCTGCGCGCGGCTGCGCGACGCTTCTGCCGACTTGCCTGTTTTTGCTGTTGTCATCGGTCCTCGCCTGTCTGAAGCCTACCGAAGCACCTGTGGGAGCCAGCCTGCTGGCGATTGAACGATAACGCGGTGTGTCTGATATACCGCGCTGGCTGAATCGCTAGCAGGCTAGCTCCCACAGGGATCTGTGTTGTTGCAGCTATATTGCGACGCTCATGAACACCGGCGATTTCGCCAGGGCAAACAGGCTGAACACCCGCCAGTTCTGCTCGCGGCGGAAATAGCCTTTGACGAATTCGGCCTTCGAGCCCTGGCGCTTGCTGATCGACAGCGGTTCGAAGCTGTGCTGATCAAAATGCTGCAGACCGATGACCTCGTCGACCATCACCCCGGCAAACACGTCTTCATGTTCCACCACCAGCACCCGCCGCTGTTTGCGCAGCGGCGACAGCTCATGGCCGAAGAAGCCGCACAGGTCCATGATCGGCAGCAGCCGCCCGCGTAGATTGGCCACGCCCTTCACCCACGGTTTGACCCCGGGCAATTGGGTGAAGCGCGGCTCGTGCAGCACTTCGCTGACTTCGCCCATCGGCGCCACATACCAATGCTCGCCGAGACGGAAACCGATGCCGCTCCAGCGCTCTTCGCGTGCCGCTTGCGACGGCAGGTCGGCCGCCAGCAAACGGCAGCGCTGGTCGATCTGCCAGAGCAATTCGAACGCGGTCAGCGATTCGCTCATGATTGCGCGATCAGCCTTTGAGTACGTTGTTCAGGGTCTTGATCAGGGTGTCTTCGTCGACCGGTTTGGTCAGGTAGTCCTTGGCGCCCTGGCGTGTGCCCCATACCTTGTCGGTTTCCTGATCCTTGGTGGTGATGATGATCACCGGGATGTGCGCCGTGTCAGCGTCCTTGGTCAATTGGCGGGTCGCCTGAAAACCGTTGAGGCCGGGCATGACGATGTCCATCAGCACCGCGTCGGGTTTTTCCTGGCGGGCCAGGGCCACGCCATCGGCGCCGTTCTCGGCCTTCAACACTTCGTGGCCGTGCTTTTCGAGCATGCCGGTCAGTTTGTACATTTCGGTCGGCGAATCATCGACGATCAGGATACGTGCCATGGTTTTCCCCATTTTTCTTGTCGACGCCCGGCCCGCTGGCCGCGTGTCTCTGAACCTTTGTTACTGCGACACAACGGCGGCGAAGCCCGGAACATGGGCCTGGATCGCGCTGAGCAGTTCTTCCTTGCTGAACGGTTTGGTCAAAAACTGATCGGAGCCGACGATCCGCCCCTTGGCCTTGTCGAACAGCCCGTCCCTGGAAGACAGCATGATCACCGGCGTGGCCTTGAAGGCGCTGTTGTTCTTGATCAAGGCGCAGGTCTGATAGCCATCCAGACGCGGCATCATGATGTCGACGAAAATGATTCCGGGATGGTGGTCGGCGATCTTCGCCAGGGCGTCGAAACCATCGATGGCGGTAATCACTTCGCAACCGACATTCTTCAGCAATGTTTCGGCGGTGCGGCGAATCGTTTTCGAGTCGTCGATCACCATGACCTTCAAGGCGCTGGACTGCTGTTCCATAAGAGGGCTCTACCGTCGCCTTTGCGAATCAATTTGTCCGTTTTGCACTCAATAATGGCCTCAAACCCTTGATACCCAAGGGTCGGCGCGCTCTGCCAGCCTTTTTAGCACAGTCTCCAGATGCAATCTATCGACGGGTTTTTCCTTGACCGAAAACCCGCCCGGCGCCACTCTGGCGGCACTTTTTCAATACCGATCCGGTAGCCAATTTTCGAGGAAAACCCAATGAGCGTTCGCGTCGGGATTGTCATGGACCCTATCGCCAGCATCTCCTATAAAAAGGATAGCTCGCTGGCCATGCTGCTGGCGGCGCAGAAGCGCGGCTGGGAACTGTTCTACATGGAACAGAAGGATTTGTATCAGGCCGAAGGTCAGGCGCGCGCGCGCATGGCGCCGCTGAAAGTCTTCGCCAACCCGGAAAAATGGTTCGAACTGGACGCCGAGCAGGACAAGCTGCTGAGCGACCTGGACGTGATTCTGATGCGCAAGGATCCGCCGTTTGACATGGAATTCGTCTATTCCACCTACCTGCTGGAACAGGCCGAAGCCGCCGGCGTGCTGGTGGTGAACAAGCCGCAGAGCCTGCGCGACTGCAATGAAAAGCTGTTCGCCACGCTGTTCCCGCAGTGCACGCCGCCGACCATCGTCAGCCGTCGCCCGGACGTATTGCGCCAGTTCGCCGATCATCACGGCGACGTGATCCTCAAGCCGCTGGACGGCATGGGCGGTTCGTCGATATTCCGTCACACCGCTGGCCACCCGAACCTCTCGGTGATCCTCGAAACCCTGACCCTGCATGGCAAGCAGCAGATCATGATCCAGGGCTACCTGCCGGCCATCGTCGATGGCGACAAGCGCATCCTGATGATCGACGGCGAGCCGGTGGATTATTGCCTGGCGCGGATTCCGGCCCTCGGCGAAACCCGTGGCAACCTCGCCGCTGGTGGCCGTGGCGAAGCCCGTCCGCTGACCGACAAGGACCGCTGGATCGCCGCTCAGGTCGGCCCGACCCTGCGCGAGAAAGGCCTGCTGTTCGTCGGTCTGGACGTGATCGGCGAGCACCTGACCGAAATCAACGTCACCAGCCCGACCTGCATCCGCGAAATCGACAATGCCTTTGGCACCGATATTGGCGGCATGCTCATGAATGCTATCGAAAGCAAGCTGCAAGCTTCGAGCCGCAAGCCTCAAGCTTAAAGACAGGCGGCAAGCTCTTAACTTGTAGCTTGCAGCTCGAAACTTGCAGCTGCCCTGTGCAGCTTGTCGCTTGAAGCTTCAAGCTTGCAGCTAAAAACCAACATTGCGTTATCATGCCGGGCCCGAAAAAACGTGATGTTGGTTTTTCTGCCATGACCCTGCCGTCCGATCTGCCCGCTGAACTCGCCCATCGTGGCGTGCGCCCGGCCGATCGCCTCGGCTTTACCCTGTTTCTGGCGGCGCTGATTCATTTGGCGCTGCTGCTCGGTGTCGGCTTCAGCATGGTCGAGCCGAAACAGATCAGCAAAACCCTGGAAATCACCCTCGCCACGTTCAAGAGCGAAAAGAAGCCGGAGAAGGCTGATTTTCTCGCTCAGGAAAACCAGGAGGGCAGCGGCACGCTGGACAAGAAGGCGTTGCCCAAGACCACCGAAGTGGCGCCATTCCAGGACAATCAGGTCAAGAAGGTCACCCCGCCGCCGGCCGCCAAGCCCGCAGTGCCCGAGGCCGCGCCCAAGGCCGCGGTGACCACCGTCGCGCCGCAGCCGAAAAAGGCCCCGACCAAGAAGGAAGAGCGCAAGACGGAGGTCAAACCGACCGTCGATGCGCCAGAGTTCGACAGTTCGCAGCTGTCCAGCGACATTGCCAGCCTCGAAGCCGAACTGGCCAGGGAACAACAGCTGTACGCCAAACGCCCGCGCATCCACCGCTTGAGCGCCGCCTCGACCATGCGCGACAAGGGCGCCTGGTACAAGGACGACTGGCGCAAGAAGGTCGAGCGCATCGGCAACCTCAACTACCCCGAGGAAGCCCGGCGCAAGCAGATCTACGGCAATCTGCGCCTGATGGTCTCGATCAACCGCGACGGCTCGCTGTATGAAGTGCTGGTACTGGAATCCTCCGGCCAGCCGCTGCTGGATCAGGCCGCGCAGCGAATCGTCAGGCTGGCGGCACCGTTTGCGCCGTTTACCGGCGATCTGTCGGATGTCGATCGTCTGGAAATCATCCGCACCTGGAAATTTGCTCGGGGCGACAAACTCTCAAGCAACTGACACACCACAACCCCTTGTAGGCCTTCGCCTGCTCGCGATAGCGGTGTGTCAGTCAACAATTCCGATTCTGGCACACCGCAATCGCGAGCAGGCGAAGGCCTACAATGGATCTGTGTTGTTGTCAGCATCTCCACCTTGTCAGTTCGCCCCTCGAACGCCACACTAGCGCACATGAAAAACGTCAGCCCCAGCTACCTCAAGCATCACTTCCTGATCGCCATGCCGCACATGGCCGACCCGAACTTTGCCCACACCTTGACCTACATCGTCGAGCACACGGCCAATGGCGCGATGGGGCTGGTGGTCAACCGACCGCAAGAGTTGAGTCTGGCCGACATCCTCGAGCAATTGCGCCCGGACATCGAGCCGCCAGCACTGTGCCAGCACGTACCGATCTTCATCGGCGGCCCGGTGCAGACCGATCGCGGTTTTGTCCTGCATCCCGCCGGCCAGACCTTCCAGGCCACCGCGCAACTGGACGGCGATCTGGCCCTGTCGACCTCGCAGGATGTGCTCTTCGCCATCGCCGACGGCGTCGGTCCGGCGAAAAGCCTGATCACCCTCGGTTACGCCGGTTGGGAAGCCGGGCAACTGGAAGCCGAACTGGCTGACAACGCCTGGCTGACCTGCCCGTTCAACGCCGACATTCTGTTCAACACCAGCAGCGAATTGCGCCTTGAAGCAGCGGCGCGGCATCTGGGCATCGATCTGAACCTGCTCACCAGCCAGGCGGGTCACGCCTGATGGCCCTGCGCCTGATTCTCGGCTTCGACTACGGCACCAAACAGATCGGCGTCGCGGTCGGCCAGGTGATTACCGGCCAGGCCCGCGAGCTGTGCACGTTGAAAGCGCAAAATGGCGTGCCGAACTGGGATCAGGTCGAAGCACTAATCAAGGAATGGAAACCCGACGCCGTAGTGGTCGGCCTGCCACTGAACATGGACGGCACGCCCAGCGACATGTGCGTACGCGCAGAGAAGTTCGCCCGGCGCCTGAATGGCCGCTACAACCTGCCCTTCTATACCCACGACGAGCGCCTGACCACGTTCGAAGCCAAAGGCGAGCGCCTGGTGCGTGGCGGCCAGAAGGGCAGTTACCGCGACAACCCGGTGGACGCCATCGCCGCCGCCCTGCTGCTGCAGGGCTGGCTCGATGAAAACACTGCATTGTTTGAATCCTGACAAGCGCTTCGGCGCTTTTCTTTTGGTTATAAACCGAGCCTTGTCCGGCAGGACGCGGCCCGGATTCACGAAGGAGCAACCATGAGCCTGCCCAATCCCGCCGATCTGATCAGCCAGATGGCGACCCGCCTCAAGGCGCACCTTGCCCAGCGTGACATCAGCGAACCGCGTTACATCGGCATCCGCACCGGCGGCATCTGGGTCGCACAGGCGCTGCTCAAGGAACTGCGCAGCGATGCGCCACTGGGCACGCTGGACGTTTCCTTTTATCGCGACGACTTCAGCCAGAACGGCCTGCACCCACAAGTGCGCCCGTCCGCCCTGCCCTTCGAGATCGAAGGCCAGCATCTGGTGCTGATCGACGATGTATTGATGAGCGGCCGCACCATCCGCGCCGCAATGAACGAACTGTTCGATTACGGCCGCCCGGCCAGCGTCACGCTGGTCTGCCTGCTGGATCTGGACGCCGGCGAGCTGCCGATCCGCCCGAACGTGGTCGGCGCCACCCTGACGCTGGCCGCCCACCAGCGCGTGAAGCTCTCCGGCCCCGAGCCGCTGGCCCTCGAACTGCAAGACCTGACCCTTTAATCCGCCCTATTGAGAGTCCCCTTCGCGATGACGCCTCTAGATACCAAGCGCCCGCTGCAGCTCAATGATCAGGGCCAGCTGCGCCACTTCCTCTCGCTCGACGGCCTGCGCCGCGAGTTGCTGACGGAAATCCTCGACACCGCCGACTCGTTCCTCGAAGTCGGCGCCCGGGCGGTGAAGAAAGTCCCGTTGCTGCGCGGCAAGACCGTGTGCAACGTGTTCTTCGAAAACTCCACGCGCACCCGCACCACCTTCGAACTGGCGGCCCAGCGGCTGTCGGCAGACGTGATCACCCTGAACGTCTCGACCTCGTCGGCCAGTAAAGGCGAAACCCTGCTCGACACCCTGCGCAACCTCGAAGCCATGGCCGCCGACATGTTCGTCGTGCGCCACGGTGATTCCGGCGCGGCGCACTTCATCGCCGAACATGTCTGCCCGCAGGTGGCGATCATCAACGGCGGCGACGGCCGCCACGCTCACCCGACCCAAGGCATGCTCGACATGCTCACCATCCGTCGGCACAAGGGCGGTTTTGAAAACCTCTCGGTGGCGATCGTTGGCGACATTCTGCATTCGCGGGTGGCGCGCTCGAACATGCTCGCGCTGAAAACCCTCGGCTGCCCGGATATCCGCGTAATTGCGCCGAAAACCCTGCTGCCAATCGGCATCGAGCAGTACGGCGTCAAGGTCTACACCGACATGACCGAAGGCCTGAAAGACGTCGATGTGGTGATCATGCTGCGCCTGCAGCGTGAGCGCATGACCGGCGGCCTGCTGCCGAGCGAAGGCGAGTTCTACCGCCTGTTCGGCCTGACCACTGCGCGCCTGGCCGGAGCCAAACCCGATTGCATCGTCATGCACCCGGGGCCGATCAACCGGGGTGTGGAGATCGAATCGGCGGTGGCCGACGGCCCGCACTCGGTGATCCTCAATCAGGTCACCTACGGCATCGCGATTCGCATGGCCGTGCTGTCCATGGCCATGAGCGGGCAGACCGCGCAACGTCAATTCGAGCAGGAGAACGCCCAGTGAAGCTCAGCATCCTCGGCGCACGCGTCATCGATCCTGCCAGCGGGCTGGATCAAGTCACCGACATTCACGTTGAAGCCTGCAAGATCGTCGCCCTCGGCGCGGCGCCCGCCGGTTTCACAGCCGTTGAAACCATCGATGCCAGCGGTCTGGTTGCCGCGCCTGGGCTGGTCGACCTGAACGTCGCCCTGCGCGAGCCGGGCTACAGCCGCAAGGGCTCGATCGTCAGCGAAACCCGCGCCGCCGCGGCCGGTGGCGTGACCAGCCTGTGCTGCCCGCCGCAGACCAAACCGGTGCTCGACACGTCGGCAGTGGCCGAGCTGATCCTCGACCGCGCCCGCGAAGCGGGCAACACCAAGGTGTTCCCGATCGGTGCGCTGAGCAAGGGCCTGGACGGCGAGCAACTGGCCGAACTGGTGGCGCTGCGTGACGCCGGTTGTGTGGCCTTCGGCAACGGTCTGGAGAGCTTTCGCAACACCCGCACCCTGTGCCGGGCGCTGGAATACGCGGCGACTTTCGACCTGACGGTGATTTTCAACTCACAGGACCACGATCTCGCCGATGGCGGCCTGGCTCATGAAGGCGCAGTGGCGAGTTTCCTCGGCCTGCCAGGGATTCCGGAAACCGCAGAAACCGTAGCCCTCGCCCGCGACTTGCTGCTGGTCGAGCAGACCGGCGTACGTGCGCACTTCAGCCAACTGACCAGCGCCCGCGGCGTCGCCCTGATCGCCCAGGCTCAGGCCCGTGGTTTGAAGGTGACGGCAGATGTTGCGCTGTACCAGTTGATTCTGACCGACGAAGCGCTGATCGACTTCAGCAGCCTCTATCACGTACAGCCGCCGCTGCGCACCCGCGCTGACCGCGATGGCCTGCGCGAGGCGGTGAAATCCGGCGTGGTCTCGGCGATTTCCAGCCATCACCAGCCCCACGAGCGCGACGCCAAACTGGCGCCGTTCGGCGCGACTGAGCCAGGCATCAGCAGTGTTGAACTGTTGCTGCCATTGGCGATGACGCTGGTTGAGGATGGCTTGCTCGATCTGCCGACCTTGCTCGCGCGACTGAGCGCAGGCCCGGCCGAGGCGCTGCGCTTGCCGGCGGGCAAGCTGGCGGTCGGCGGCGCGGCGGATATCGTCCTGTTCGATCCACAGGCATCGACGGTCGCCGGTGAACGCTGGCTGTCGAAGGGCGAGAACTGCCCGTTCATTGGCCACAGTCTGCCGGGTGTGGTGCGCTATACGTTGGTGGATGGGCGGATCAGTCACCAGGCTTGATACCGCGTTGCTCCAATCGCCAGCAGGCTGGCTCCCACACTGGATCTGTGAACGCCACAAATCCCCTGTGGGAGCCAGCCTGCTGGCGATGACTTACTGAAAAGCGCCGCGATTCTGCGCGTTACGCACCGATACCTGATCATTCAACGTCCAGAAGTCATACAACACCCCTAGAAAGAACAGCCCGCCGGTCAGCAGGTACACCAGCCCGCTGATCCACTTGCCCTGATACATCCGGTGCACGCCGAGCGCACCGAGGAATGTCAGCAGAATCCACGCCACGTTGTATTCGATCGGCCCGGCCGCGAAGCGCAGATCTGCTTCACGATCCATCGCCGGGATCAGAAACACGTCGATGAGCCAGCCAATCCCCAGCAAACCAAAGGTAAAAAACCAGATCGTCCCGGTGACCGGCTTGCCGTAATAAAAGCGGTGGGCACCGGTGAAACCGAAGATCCACAACAGGTAGCCGATGACTTTGCTGTGAGTGTCTTTTTCCTTCACGCGGGGTAGCTGATAGCTGTTCATTAAGACCTCATTGCACTCGATAGATAAATATTCTTCATTTCTTTGTGACTTTTTTACAGGTTGCCGACGTATGGCAAATGTTACCGTTGCTAGCTCGAACCCCTTGTAGAACCTGAGTTCTGTCGGACAATTGCGTACTTTTTGAGCGTTTTTGGTTCCATAGCCAGCCGAATGAATCGATGAACGGCCTCGGAGCGACAAAAAAAGCTGTTATAAAGTTGCGCGCTATCACTCAAGAGCCACGCCTAATGCGACCATTTTTCAAGACATGGCTAACCATCTGCCTGTTAATGCCACTGGCCGCCCACGCCACCAATCGTGAGCAACGTCTTCCCAACGTCAACGGCTTCACCCCTAAATCCCATGCTTCGGCTCCTTCGAGCAAAAGCAGCAAGAGCAAAACCACCACGCTGAGCAGCAAGAGCCACAGCAAGCTGGTGCCACCGATGGCGAGCAAGGAAAGCAGCAACGTGCTCAGCCGCGCGGTGAACGTGCTCGGTACACCTTATCGTTGGGGCGGCAGCAGCCCAAGTAAAGGCTTCGATTGCAGCGGCCTGGTGAAATACGCGTTCAACGACGCCACTTTCGACCTGCCACGCACCTCCAACGCCATGGCCAGCGGTCACGGCGAAAAAGTCGAGCGCAAGGATCTGAAACCGGGCGATCTGATTTTCTTCAATATCAAGAGCCGTCGAGTCAACCACGTGGCCATCTACCTGGGCAACGACCGCTTCATCCACGCCCCGCGCCGCGGTAAAGCGGTGAGCATCGACACGCTGAACAAGCCGTATTGGCAGAAGCACTACGTCGTGGCCAAGCGGGTATTGCCGAAGGAACAAGGCCAGTTGCGCGTAGTTCAGCGCTGATCTGACACTTGCATCGCCCGTGCCGGCCTCATCGCGAGCAGGCTCACTCCTACATTGATCGCGTCCCTTCAGTTGGAATACCGTCAATGTGGAGTGAGCCTGCTCGCGATAGCGCCGGCAGGCGCGCCTCGACTCTTCAGAAATTATCGGGGGTGCGCGCCTTCTCCCGTGCACTCTCGCGACTGATCAAGCCCTTGGTCACCAACTCCTTCAGGCACATATCGAGTGTCTGCATGCCCAACGACCCGCCGGTCTGAATCGCTGAATACATCTGCGCGACCTTGTCTTCGCGGATCAGGTTACGAATCGCCGCAGTGCCTAGCATGATCTCGTGCGCCGCCACCCGTCCGCCGCCGATCTTCTTGATCAGCGTCTGCGAAACCACCGCCAACAGTGACTCCGAGAGCATCGAACGGACCATGGATTTCTCGTCGCCGGGAAACACATCGACCACGCGGTCGATGGTCTTCGCCGCTGAGGTCGTGTGCAATGTGCCGAACACCAGATGCCCGGTCTCGGCGGCAGTCAGCGCCAGGCGAATGGTTTCCAGATCGCGCATCTCGCCAACCAGAATCACGTCCGGGTCTTCACGCAATGCTGAACGCAAAGCGGTGGCGAAGCTGCGCGTATCGCGATGGACTTCACGCTGATTGATCAGGCATTTGCGCGATTCGTGGACGAATTCGATCGGGTCTTCAATGGTCAGGATGTGATGGTGACGGTGGGTGTTGAGGTAATCGATCATCGCCGCCAGCGTGGTCGATTTGCCCGAGCCGGTCGGCCCGGTGACCAGCACCAGCCCGCGCGGTGCGTCGGTGATCTTGCGGAAGACGTCGCCCATGGCGAGGTCTTCCATGCTCAGCACCTTCGAAGGAATGGTACGGAACACCGCGCCGGCGCCACGGTTCTGGTTGAACGCATTGACCCGGAACCGCGCCACACCGGGGACTTCGAACGAAAAGTCGGTTTCCAGATGTTTCTCGAAGTCGACCCGCTGGGTGTCGTTCATGATGTCGTAGATCAGCTCGTGCACCTGCTTGTGATCCAGCGCCGGCAGATTGATCCGCCGCACATCGCCGTCAACGCGGATCATCGGCGGCAACCCGGCCGACAGGTGCAGGTCGGAAGCGCCCTGTTTGGCGCTGAAGGCCAGCAGTTCAGTGATATCCATAGCGTCCCTCAATTCCAGTAGAATGCCGCGAACCTACAGACCGCCGGCGCCTCTTGATGTCCACGATAGCAGACAACATCGCCCTCGTTAGTTCACGCATTCAGGCCGCGACGGCTGCTGCCGGGCGTGCCGAAAACAGCGTCCAGCTATTGGCCGTGAGCAAGACCAAACCCGCCGAAGCCCTGCGCGAAGCGTATGCCGCTGGCCTGCGCGATTTTGGCGAGAACTACCTGCAGGAAGCCCTCGGCAAACAGCTGGAACTGGCTGACCTGCCCTTGATCTGGCACTTCATCGGCCCCATTCAATCGAACAAGACTCGCGCCATCGCCGAGCATTTCGACTGGGTGCACTCCGTGGATCGCCTGAAAATTGCTCAACGCTTGTCCGAACAACGCCCGACCGAGTTGCCGCCGCTGAATATCTGCATTCAGGTCAATGTCAGCGGCGAAGCAAGCAAATCGGGCTGCACCCCGGCCGATCTGCCAGCACTGGCCGCGGCCATCAGTGCACTGCCACGGCTGAAACTGCGCGGATTGATGGCGATTCCCGAGCCAACCGATGATCGCGCCGAGCAGGATGCTGCATTCGCCACCGTTCAGCAGTTGCAGGCGAGCATCGACCTGCCGCTCGACACACTTTCGATGGGCATGAGCCACGACCTCGAGTCGGCCATTGCGCAAGGCGCCACCTGGGTGCGGATCGGTACCGCGCTGTTTGGCGCCCGAGATTATTCCCAGTCTTGAACGTTTCCAGATAAGGACCACACATGAGCAACACACGTATTGCGTTTATCGGTGCGGGCAACATGGCGGCCAGCCTGATCGGCGGCCTGCGCGCCAAAGGTCTGGAAGCAGCGCAGATCCGCGCCAGCGATCCGGGCGAAGACACCCGCGCCAAGGTCAGCGCCGAACACGGCATCGAAACCTTTGCCGACAACGCTCAGGCGATCGACGGCGTCGATGTCATCGTGCTGGCGGTCAAGCCACAGGCGATGAAAGCCGTCTGTGAGGCAATTCGCCCGAGCCTGAAATCCGATCAACTGGTGGTGTCGATTGCCGCGGGTATTACCTGCGCAAGCATGACCACCTGGCTCGGCGAACAGCCGATCGTGCGCTGCATGCCCAACACCCCGGCGCTGCTGCGTCAGGGCGTCAGCGGTTTGTACGCGACCAGCGAAGTGACCGCCGAGCAGCGTCAGCAAGCCGAAGAACTGCTGTCTGCCGTCGGCATCGCCTTGTGGCTGGAGGAAGAACAGCAACTGGATGCAGTGACCGCGGTGTCCGGCTCCGGCCCAGCGTATTTTTTCCTGCTGATCGAGGCCATGACCGCCGCTGGCGTCAAACTTGGCCTGCCAAAAGAAATCGCTGAGCAACTGACCGTGCAGACCGCCTTGGGCGCCGCGCACATGGCAGTGTCCAGCGAAGTCGATGCAGCCGAACTGCGCCGCCGCGTGACCTCGCCCAACGGCACCACGGAAGCTGCAATCAAATCATTCCAGGCTGGCGGCTTCGAAGCGCTGGTTGAAACCGCACTCGGCGCCGCCGCGCACCGCTCGGCCGAAATGGCCGAACAACTGGGCAAATAAAGGAGCCTTACATGATCGGATTGAACACCGCAGCGGTTTACGTGCTGCAAACCCTCGGCAGCCTGTACCTGCTGATCGTGCTGCTGCGCTTTGTCCTGCAACTGGTACGAGCGAATTTCTACAATCCGCTGTGCCAGTTCATTGTCAAAGCCACCCAGCCGCTGCTCAAACCGCTGCGCCGGATCATCCCGAGCCTGTTCGGCCTCGACATGTCGTCGCTGGTGCTGGCGATCCTGGTGCAGCTGCTGCTGATGGCACTGACTCTGCTGCTGACCTACGGCACCACCGGCAATCCGCTGCAATTGTTGATCTGGTCGCTGATCGGCGTCACCGCGCTGTTCCTGAAGATTTTCTTCTTCGCCCTGATCATCAGCGTGATCCTCTCGTGGGTCGCACCGGGCAGTCACAATCCGGGCGCTGAACTGGTCAACCAGATCTGCGAGCCGGCGCTGGCACCGTTCCGCCGTTTCCTGCCGAATCTGGGTGGTCTGGACCTGTCGCCGATCTTCGCCTTCCTCGCGCTGAAATTGATCGACATGCTGGTGATCAACAATCTGGCGGCGATGACGATGATGCCGGAGATTTTGCGTTTGCTGATGTGAAGTCGGGGGATGGGTGTACGTCTTGATGTTGGCGTCGCCTGCGCCCCTCACCCCAGCCCTCTCCCGAGGGAGAGGGAGCCGATTTGTGCTGGGTTTCGAGTTGAAGTTCGACTCAAAATTATCAGGTCGGCACAGTTTGATAGAACACCTCGGTCAGTCCCCTCTCCCTCCGGGCGGTCCGACGCTTCGGGAGGGTTAGGGTGAGGGCCGCTTGCCGCTACCGACCCCGGTCTTTAGACTTACGCCTCATTTCAACGAGAGCAGGGTCGATGCCAACTGCCTTTCCCCCCGATTCTGTTGGTCTGGTCACGCCGCAAACCGCGCACTTCAGCGAGCCGCTGGCGCTGGCCTGTGGCCGTTCGCTGGCCGCCTATGACCTGATCTACGAAACCTACGGCACGCTGAACGCGCAGGCGAGCAACGCCGTGCTGATCTGCCACGCGCTGTCCGGCCATCATCACGCGGCCGGCTATCACAGCGTCGACGACCGCAAGCCCGGTTGGTGGGACAGCTGCATCGGTCCCGGCAAGCCGATCGACACCAACAAGTTCTTCGTGGTCAGCCTGAACAACCTCGGCGGCTGCAATGGCTCCACCGGCCCGAGCAGCGTCAATCCGGAAACCGGCAAGCCGTTCGGCGCCGACTTCCCGGTGCTCACCGTGGAAGACTGGGTGCACAGCCAGGCGCGTCTGGCCGACCTGCTCGGCATCGCCCAGTGGGCGGCGGTGATCGGCGGCAGCCTCGGCGGCATGCAGGCGCTGCAGTGGACCATCACTTACCCGGACCGCGTGCGTCACTGCCTGGCCATCGCCTCGGCGCCGAAGCTGTCGGCACAGAACATTGCGTTCAACGAAGTGGCGCGGCAGGCGATTCTCACCGACCCGGAGTTCCACGGTGGCTCGTTCCAGGAACAAGGCGTGATCCCCAAGCGCGGGCTGATGCTGGCGCGCATGGTCGGGCACATCACCTACCTGTCCGACGACTCGATGGGCGAAAAATTCGGCCGTGGTCTGAAGAGCGAAAAGCTCAACTACGACTTCCACAGTGTCGAGTTCCAGGTCGAAAGCTACCTGCGCTACCAGGGCGAAGAGTTCTCCGGACGCTTCGACGCCAACACCTATCTGTTGATGACCAAGGCGCTGGATTACTTCGATCCGGCGGCGAACTTCAACGATGATCTGGCGAAAACCTTTGAAAACGCCACGGCGAAATTCTGCGTGATGTCGTTCACCACCGACTGGCGTTTCTCCCCGGCCCGCTCGCGCGAGCTGGTCGACGCGCTGATGGCTGCGCGCAAGGACGTCAGTTATCTGGAAATCGACGCACCGCAGGGCCACGACGCCTTTCTGATTCCGATCCCGCGTTATTTGCAGGCGTTCGGCAATTACATGAACCGCATCACGCTGTGAGAAAGCCATGAGAGCTGATCTGGAAATCATCCAGGAATGGATCCCCGCCGGCAGCCGCGTCCTCGACCTGGGTTGCGGTAATGGCGAGCTGCTGAGCTGGCTGCGCGACAACAAGCAAGTCACCGGCTATGGCCTGGAAAACGACGCCGAGAACATTGCCGAGTGCGTAGCCAAAGGCATCAACGTCATTGAGCAGGATCTGGACAAGGGACTGGGCAATTTCGCCAGCAACAGTTTCGACATCGTCGTCATGACCCAGGCCCTGCAAGCCGTGCACTACCCGGACAAGATCCTCGACGAAATGCTGCGGGTCGGCCGTCAGTGCATCATCACTTTCCCGAACTTCGGCCACTGGCGCTGCCGCTGGTACCTGGCGAGCAAGGGCCGCATGCCGGTGTCCGAGTTTCTGCCGTACACCTGGTACAACACGCCGAACATCCACTTCTGTACGTTTGAAGACTTTGAAGCACTGTGCCGCGAACGTGACGCCAAGGTCATTGATCGGCTTGCCGTGGATCAACAGCACCGCCACGGGTGGGCCAGTAAGCTATGGCCTAATCTGTTAGGTGAAATCGGTATCTACCGGGTCAGCAGCCCGCTGTTGGCCGACCACAAGGTCGCGGTCTGAGCCGGTTTATTCGAGGAGCACGAACATGAGTCGTCTAGCGTTGTTGTTATTGACTGCCTGCCTGAGCGCCAGCGCCCTGGCGGCGGACGTCATCAAAGGCGAGCGCCAGGAAACCTTCGGCGACGTCACGGTGCACTACAACACCTTCAACTCGACGTTCCTGCAACCGGACATCGCCAGGGCTGCCGAGCTGATCCGCAGCAAGCACCAGGGCGTGATCAACGTCTCGGTGATCAAAGACGGCAAACCGCTGATCGCCAGTGTCACCGGCACGGTCAAGGACCTGACCAGCGCCAGCGTGCCGTTGAAGTTCCGCCAGGTTACCGAACAGGGTGCGATCTACTACATCGCCCAGTATCCGGTGCCGCAGCAGGAAACCCGCGCCTTCGAAATCAAGGTGCAAAACGGCGACAAGATCAACACCCTCACTTTCAACCAAGAACTCTTTCCCGGCGAATGATGAACATCAAGCAGCTCGTACTGGCCAGCCATAACGCCGGCAAACTCAAAGAACTTCAAGCGATGCTCGGCGACTCGGTGCAACTGCGCTCGATCGGCGAGTGGAGCAAGGTCGAGCCGGAAGAGACCGGCCTGTCATTCGTCGAGAACGCGATCCTCAAGGCGCGCAACGCTGCACGCATTTCCGGGCTGCCGGCGCTGGCCGACGATTCCGGTCTGGCAGTGGATTGCCTCGGTGGTGCGCCGGGCATCTATTCGGCGCGTTACGCCGATGGCAAGGGCGATGCGGCGAACAACGCCAAACTGCTCGACGCTTTGAAAGATGTGCCGGAAGCCGAGCGCGGCGCGCAGTTCGTCTGCGTGCTGGCGCTGGTGCGTCACGCTGACGATCCGTTGCCGATTCTGTGCGAAGGCCTTTGGCAGGGGCGGATTCTGACCGCGGCCAGCGGCGAACACGGTTTTGGTTATGACCCGCTGTTCTGGGTGCCGGAACGTAACGTGTCCAGCGCCGAGCTGAGCCCGGCGGACAAGAATCAGATCAGCCACCGCGCCCGCGCCATGGTGCTGCTGCGCCAGCGTCTGGGTTTGCAATGACTCGTGACGCTTCTGCGTCGTCGCTGATTGTCGGCGGCGCCGCCTCCTCGCCTCGGGCGCCGCTGCCAACGCTGCCGCCTCTGTCGCTGTACATTCATATTCCGTGGTGCGTGCGCAAATGCCCGTATTGCGATTTCAACTCGCACACCGCAAGCCCCGTGCTGCCGGAACAGGAATACGTCGACGCGCTGCTGGCCGATCTCGATCAGGACCTGCACGCTGTGTATGGCCGTAAGCTGACCTCGATTTTCTTCGGTGGCGGCACGCCGAGCCTGTTCAGTGCCGAAGCCCTCGGGCGTTTGTTGAAGGGCGTCGAGCAGCGCATTCCGTTTGCCGATGACATCGAAATCACCCTTGAGGCAAATCCTGGCACGTTCGAACAAGAGAAGTTCGTCGCCTACCGCAAGCTTGGCATCAACCGGTTGTCGATCGGCATCCAGAGCTTTCAGCAGGAAAAACTCAAGGCGCTCGGACGCATCCACAACGGCGACGAAGCGGTGCGCGCCGCCGGTATGGCGCGCCAGGCCGGGTTCGATAACTTCAACCTCGACCTGATGCACGGCCTGCCCGATCAATCGCTGGACGATGCCTTGGCCGATCTGCGCCAGGCCATCGAACTGCAGCCGACGCACATTTCCTGGTATCAGCTGACGCTGGAGCCGAACACGGTGTTCTGGAACCAGCCGCCAGTGCTGCCGGAAGACGACACGCTGTGGGACATTCAAGAAGCCGGGCAAGCGCTGCTGGCCGAACACGGTTACGCGCAGTACGAAGTGTCGGCGTATGCCCAGCCAGGTAAACCGGCGCGGCATAACCTCAATTACTGGAGCTTCGGCGACTTCATTGGCATCGGCGCGGGCGCGCACGGCAAGCTCAGCCACCCGGACGGGCGCATCGTGCGCACCTGGAAAACACGGCTGCCCAAGGACTATCTCAACCCGGCGAAAAACTTCCAGGCCGGCGAAAAAGCCCTGAGCAACGAAGAGCTGCCGTTCGACTTCCTGATGAACGCGTTGCGCCTGACCGCTGGCGTTGAATCACGTCTCTACCCGGAGCGCACTGGCCTGTCGCTGGACACGCTTGCCAAAGGCCGGCGCGAGGCCGAACAAAGCGGCCTGATGCAGGTCGAACCGTCACGTCTGGCGGCCACCGAGCGCGGACAATTGTTCCTCAACGACTTGCTGCAACAATTTCTGAGCTGAGCCCAACGGCGGCCTAAGGATAAACCCATGGATTTGATACTCGACCTGCTCGCCACCGTCTCCCGCTGGAGCCGCAGCAACCTCTCGGAAATCGCCCTGGCACTGGTCGGTTGCCTGCTGGTGCTGTTCGGTGCGGATTTCAAAGGTTGGGTCGAGCAACGCCTGGGCAGCATCGCCGGCGCCCTGCGCGTACCGCTGATGGCCTTGCTGTGCGTGATCGGCAGCGGCGCCGCGCTGATCTACGCCACGCCGTGGGTAGTGAAGGGCTTGAGCCAGTTCAACAACTACAGCCTGGCGCCAGTGTTGCTGGTGGTGCTCGTCCTGATCGGCGTAGTCGCCGACCGCCGCTAAATTCAATACACCAAAAAACACTGTAGGAGTGAGCCTTCTCGCGATAGCGGTAGGTCAGTCGGCATAAATATTGACTGATCCACCGCTATCGCGAGCAGGCTCACTCCTACATTGGGTATTGCGTGAGGCTCAGGAAAGTTTTTCGAACTTCAGATCCCACACGCCATGGCCAAGTCGTTCGCCGCGGCGTTCGAATTTGGTGATCGGGCGTTCGGCCGGGCGCGGTACGCATTTGCCGTCTTCGGCGAGGTTGCGATAGCCCGGGGCGACGCTCATCACTTCCAGCATGTACTCGGCGTACGGTTCCCAGTCGGTGGCCATGTGCAGAATCCCGCCGACCTTCAACTTGCTGCGCACCAGTTCAGCGAAGGACGCCTGAACGATACGACGCTTGTGGTGACGACTCTTGTGCCATGGGTCCGGGAAAAACAGCATCAGACGGTCAAGGCTGTTGTCGGCGATGCAACGGTTGAGCACTTCGATCGCGTCGCAATCGTAGACCCGCAGGTTGGTCAGGCCCTGCGTCAGTACGCCGTTGAGCAGCGCGCCGACACCCGGACGGTGCACTTCAACGCCAATAAAGTCCTGCTCCGGCGCGGCCGCCGCCATTTCCAGCAGCGAGTGGCCCATGCCGAAACCAATTTCCAGCGAGCGCGGTGCCGAGCGGCCGAAGACCTGGTCGTAATCGACCGGCGCATCAGCCAACGGCAGCACGTACAGCGGCGCGCCCTGGTCCAGACCGCGCTGCTGGCCTTCGGTCATGCGCCCGGCACGCATCACGAAACTCTTGATGCGGCGGTGTTGGCGCTCGTCGCCTTCGTCCGGCTGGACAGGCGTGTCGTTCGATTCAGTCATCAATGGCTCTTACTTGATCAGACCATCCAGCGGCGAAGAGGCGCTGGCATAGAGTTTTTTCGGCATACGGCCGGCGAGGTAGGCCAGACGACCCGCGACGATGGCGTGTTGCATGGCTTGCGCCATCATCACTGGCTGCTGGGCGTGGGCAATGGCCGAGTTCATCAACACCGCATCGCAACCCAGCTCCATGGCGATGGTTGCGTCGGACGCAGTGCCGACACCGGCATCGACCAGCACAGGGATTTTCGCTTCTTCGAGGATGATCTGCAGGTTGTACGGATTGCAGATGCCCAGACCGGAACCGATCAGGCCGGCCAGCGGCATGACGGCGATGCAGCCGATTTCCGCCAGTTGCCGGGCAATGATCGGGTCATCGCTGGTATAGACCATCACGTCGAAGCCTTCCTTGACCAGCGTTTCCGCTGCCTTGAGGGTTTCGATCACGTTGGGGAACAGGGTTTTCTGGTCAGCCAGCACTTCCAGCTTCACCAGGTTGTGGCCGTCGAGCAGCTCACGGGCCAGGCGACATGTGCGCACGGCTTCGACGGCGTCGTAGCAACCGGCGGTGTTCGGCAGGAACGTGTAGCGCTCCGGCGACAGCACGTCGAGCAGGTTCGGCTCGCCTTCGATCTGACCGAGGTTGGTACGGCGCACGGCGAAGGTGACGATCTCGGCACCCGAGGCTTCGATGGCCTGACGGGTTTCTTGCATGTCACGGTACTTGCCGGTACCGACCAGCAAACGCGACTGGTAGGTACGACCGGCCAGCACAAAAGGCTTGTCGCTACGAACGATGCTCATAAGGAATCCTCTTTAGGAGTGAGGGTCTTGCAGAATGCTTCAATAACCAAACGCTGTGAAAACGTCGCGAGCGAAGTAAAGACAAGGCAAAAACAGGCGAGGAAGCGGAGTCTACTGGTTGTAAATGAGCATTCCGAGCCTGTTTTTAACGCAGTCTTTACGAGCGCAGCAGTTTTCACAGTGTTTGGATCAGCCGCCGCCGATGGCGTGTACTACTTCGACGTTATCGCCGTCGTTCAACGTGGTGTCGGCATGCTGGCTGCGCGGGACGATATCCAGATTGAGTTCGACTGCTACCCGGCGTCCGGTCAGTTCCAGGCGGGTAATCAGCCCCGCAACGGTCTCGCCGTCGGGCAGTTCAAGGGATTCGCCGTTCAATTGAATGCGCATGCACAACGCCGCCATCATTTTTAGGGGCTGGCATTCTAGCCCGATCATGACCTAAAGGTCAGTACCAAGCGTCAAGCGGTCGGCTGCAAGCGCCAGGCTGCAAGTCCCAGACATACCCAACCGGCGAGGAAGGCCAAGCCACCGAACGGCGTGATGATGCCGAGCTTGCTGATGCCCGTCAGGGTCAGCAGGTACAGGCTACCGGAGAACAACAGAATGCCGACGGCAAAGGACACGCCGGCCCAAGTGATCAGCCGCCCCGGAATCTGCGTGGCCAGAAGCGCGACCCCGAACAGCGCGAGGGTGTGCACCAGTTGATAGGTGACGCCGGTGTGGAAAATCGTCAGGTATTCCGGGGTCAGGCGATTTTTCAGGCCGTGGGCGGCGAACGCGCCCAACGCGACCCCGGTGAAACCGAAAAAAGCGGCCAGCATCAAAAAGCCACGCAGCATTGGGAACTCCAGTCAGACGCAATCGGCAGGGTCTGTATAATGGCCCGCTCCACCGGTTCGGCCAAGCCATCTCTATGCTGCGTTCCATATTCCGTCGTCTTGTGAAGGCTCTGCTCTGGTTCGCCGGTGGCAGCATTCTGTTGGTGCTGCTGTTTCGCTTCGTACCGCCACCGGGCACCGCGCTGATGGTCGAGCGCAAGGTCGAATCATGGATCGACGGCGAGCCGATCGACCTGCAGCGCACCTGGAAGCCGTGGGACGAGATCTCCGACGACCTGAAAGTGGCGGTGATTGCCGGCGAAGACCAGAAATTCCCCGAGCACTGGGGCTTTGATCTGCGCGCGATCCAGGCCGCCTTGGCCCATAACGAGTTGGGCGGCTCGATTCGCGGCGCCAGTACCCTGAGCCAGCAAGTGTCGAAAAACCTGTTTCTCTGGGCCGGACGCAGTTATCTGCGCAAAGGGCTCGAGGCCTGGTTTACCGCGCTGATCGAGGTGTTTTGGCCCAAGCAGCGGATTCTCGAGGTGTACCTGAACAGCGTCGAATGGGATGACGGCGTGTTTGGCGCCGAAGCGGCGGCTCGTCATCACTTTGGCGTGAGTGCGAAGTCGCTGTCGCGGCAGCAGGCGAGTTATCTGGCAGCGGTGCTGCCTAATCCGCGGGTGTGGAGCGCGAGCCGGCCAACCGGTTATGTATCGCGCCGGGCCGGGTGGATTCGGCAGCAGATGAGTCAGTTGGGTGGCGATAGTTATTTGTTGGGCCTCAATGATTCGCGGCGGGCGCCGTGGTCTGAGTAGCACCGAAGATCAAAGGTAGGAGTGAGCCTGCTCGCGATAGCAGTCTGTCAGGCATGGATTCATCAACTGACACACCGCTATCGCGAGCAGGCTCACTCCTGCATTGGTTTGTGCTGGCCCATAAAAAACGCCCCGATCATCGCTGATCGGGGCGTTTTTGTTTGCCGGGGGCGCCGGTTAAGCGGCGATCGACAATTTGAGCTTGTTCATCGCGCTTTTCTCAAGCTGACGAATCCGCTCGGCCGACACGTTGTACTTCTGCGCCAGGTCGTGCAGCGTGGCTTTTTCTTCGGCCAGCCAGCGCTGGTAGAGGATGTCGCGGCTGCGTTCGTCCAGCACTTCCAGCGCTTCGTGCAGGTTGCTGTTGGAGTTGTCGCTCCAGTCGGCATCTTCCAGCTGACGCGCAGGGTCGTACCGGTGATCTTCCAGGTAGTTGGCCGGCGACTGGAAAGCGCTGTCATCGTCCGCTTCCGCGGCCGGGTCGAAGGCCATGTCATGGCCGGTCAGGCGACTTTCCATCTCGCGCACTTCGCGCGGTTCGACACCGAGGCTTTCCGCCACACGGTGGACTTCCTCGTTGTTCAGCCACGCCAGACGCTTCTTCTGGCTGCGCAGGTTGAAGAACAACTTGCGCTGGGCCTTGGTGGTCGCGACTTTCACAATGCGCCAGTTGCGCAGGATGAACTCGTGAATTTCCGCCTTGATCCAGTGCACGGCGAACGACACCAGACGCACGCCCATTTCCGGGTTGAAGCGCTTCACGGCCTTCATCAGGCCGACGTTACCTTCCTGGATCAGGTCAGCCTGAGCCAGACCGTAGCCGGAATAGCTACGGGCAATGTGTACGACAAATCGCAGGTGGGCGAGCACCATCTGCCGAGCCGCCCCCAGATCCTGCTCATAGTAGAGACTCTCGGCCAGTTCACGCTCCTGCTCCGGTGTCAGCAGTGGAATGCTGTTCACGGTGTGCACATAGGCTTCCAGGTTCGCACCCGGAACCAACGCGTACGCAGGTTGCAAAGAATTGGTCATGCGAAAAAACCTCCCACTTACATACTCGTGCCTCTCGGCACTGCGAAAAATTGACCGGGAACTCAGGTACAAGTTCCCATAAAAACCGCAAGGTCAATCACGCGCAAAAAAGATTCTACTTCGGCGCCAGCTCCCTGAGATGACGTGCGACTGCAATCCATGCACCGATATAACCCAACAGTACCGCGCCAAGCAAGAGCGACAGACCGTCCGCCACTGGCACACCGGCCAGGGCGAAATCACTGCCGTACAAGCCGGCCAGTCCAACCACCGCATCGTTCAGCCAGTTCAGGCCGAACGCCAATACACCCCAGGACAACAGCCCTGCACCGAAGCCATACAACGCGCCCATATAAAGGAAGGGACGCCTTACATAACTGTCAGTGCCGCCGACGAGTTTAATCACTTCTATCTCGGTGCGGCGGTTTTCAATATGAAGACGAATGGTATTGCCTATCACCAAAAGTAATGCAGAAACCAGCAGCACCGTCAGACCGAAGACAAACCGATCGCCCAGCTTGAGGATGGCGGCCAGACGCTCGACCCAGACTAGATCAAGTTGCGCCTGTTGTACCTTGGGCAACTCGGAAAGTTTTTGTCTTAATGCTTCGAGTGTCGGCTTGTCGACTTCGTTCGGTGTCACCAGCACCACACCAGGCAAAGGGTTCTCGGGCAGTTCGCGCAGGGCTTCGCCGAGGCCGGACTGCTGCTGGAATTCCTCGAGCGCCTGATCGCGGCCGACATATTCAGCATCAGCGACGCCGGGCATGCCTTTGATCTGCTCGCGCAACGACTCGCCCTGCTCTGGCGTCGCATCGAGTTGCAGGTACAAAGAGATCTGCGCCGCGCGCTGCCATGAACCGCCGAGACGTTCGACATTGTTCAGCAGCAGCGACAAGCCCATCGGCAAGCTCAACGCCACGGCCATCACCATGCAGGTGAAGAAGCTGCCGATCGGCTGTTTGCCGAGGCGGCGCAGGCTATCGAGCAAGCTGGCGCGGTGACTTTCAATCCACGCACGGAACAGCGTGGCGAAGTTCGGGCCATCATCATCGTCGTGTTTTTTCTTCTTCGGCGGCTGCGGATCGGCGGCTTTCGGCGCCACACGTTCGGAAACCTTCGGGCTGCGTGTCGCACTCATACTCCGGCCTCCCCGTCGCCGATCAAGCGGCCGCGTTGCAGTGTGAGCATGCGGTGACGCATGCGTGCGATCAGTGCCAAGTCATGACTGGCAATCAGCACGCTGGTGCCCAGACGGTTGATATCTTCGAACACACCCATGATTTCCGCCGCCAGACGCGGGTCGAGGTTACCGGTCGGTTCGTCCGCCAGCAGCAAGGCCGGGCGATGGACGATGGCGCGGGCAATGCCGACGCGCTGTTGCTGACCGGTGGACAGGTCGCCCGGGTACAGATCGGTTTTATCCGACAGCGCTACGCGCTCCAGCGCCGAATCGACACGCTTGGCGATTTCAACCTTGGACAGACCAAGGATCTGCAACGGCAAGGCGACGTTGTTGAACACCGTGCGATCGAACAGCAACTGGTGATTCTGGAACACCACGCCGATCTGCCGGCGCAGAAACGGAATCTGCGCGTTGCTGATGGTGCTCAGGTCCTGCCCGGCGAGCAGCAGTTTGCCACTGGTCGGCCGCTCCATCGCCAGCAACAGGCGCAACAGCGTGGATTTACCGGCACCAGAGTGGCCGGTGACAAACAAGAACTCGCCACGACGCACTCGAAAGCTCAGCTCATGCAAGCCGACATGACCGTTCGGGTAGCGTTTACCGACCTGTTCGAAACGAATCATGAACGCTCCCGCTCGGCAAACAATGCCTGGACAAAGGGTTCGGCTTCAAAAGTACGCAAGTCATCGATGCCTTCGCCGACGCCGATGTAGCGGATCGGCAGACCGAACTGCTTGGCCAGGGCGAAGATCACCCCACCCTTGGCTGTGCCATCGAGTTTGGTCAGGGCCAGGCCGGTCAGTTCGACGGTCTGGTTGAATTGCTTGGCCTGGTTGATCGCGTTCTGCCCGGTGCCAGCGTCGAGCACCAGCAGCACTTCGTGCGGCGCATCGGCGTCGAGCTTGCCAATGACCCGGCGGACCTTTTTCAGCTCTTCCATCAGGTTGTCTTTGGTGTGCAGACGACCGGCGGTGTCAGCGATCAATACATCGATGCCACGGGCCTTGGCGGCCTGCACGGCGTCGAAGATCACCGAAGCCGAATCGGCACCGGTGTGCTGGGCGATGACCGGGATCTTGTTGCGCTCGCCCCAGACCTGCAATTGCTCGACTGCCGCGGCACGGAAGGTGTCACCGGCGGCCAGCATGACTTTCTTGCCTTCCAGTTGTAGCTTCTTCGCCAGTTTGCCGATGGTGGTGGTTTTGCCGGCGCCGTTGACGCCGACCACCAGAATCACGAACGGCTTGTTCTGCGAGGCGATCTTCAGCGGTTGTTCGACCGGCTTGAGCATGGCGGCCAGTTCGGCCTGCAGCGACTTGTACAGCGCATCGGCGTCGGCCAGCTCTTTGCGCGCGACCTTCTGGGTCAGGCGCTGGATGATCTGCGTGGTGGCTTCGACACCGACGTCGGCGGTAAGCAGACGGGTTTCGAGGTCGTCGAGCAAATCGTCATCGATGGTTTTGCGGCCGAGGAACAGGCTGGCCATGCCCTCGCCGATGCTCGCGCTGGTCTTCGACAGGCCTTGCTTGAGGCGGGCGAAGAAACCGGCTTTGGTTTCTTCGGTGCGCGGGGCTTCTACAGGGGGTTCGGCAGGCGCTTCTTCCGGCACGACTGGCGCAGCGACAACCGGCGCAGGCACTGGAGCAGGAGCAGGTGCTGGCTCGGGCGCTTGCACGACCGGAGCCACTGGCGCAGGAACAACCGGCGCCGGCTCGATGACCGCCTCCACCACCGGCTCGGGCTCGACAGCAGGCGCCCCAGCCACTTCCGGAATCGCCGGCGTCACATGCGGCGCTGCCTCTTCAACGAAGGCCACCGGTTCTTCTGCCACCGGCAAGGTCAGCCACGGCTCGGCGGTCGGCGTCAGCGGCAGTTCGGCAGCGGCAGGCGCTTCAGGTTCGGCTTCAGCCTCCGGTTGCAGCACGGGTTCAGTGATCGGCAGCACAATCGGCGCCGGCTCTTCTCCTATAACTGGCGCTGCAGGCTCAGGAATCGCGGGCGGCTGTTCGACGACGGGTTCCTGCGGTTTTTTCCGCAGCCATCCGAACAGGCTTTTCTTCTCGCCAGCCGCAGCTGGGCTCTTCTTGTCGTCGTTGGAACCAAACATGGAGGACGGCTATCTCACGGTAGCGACGCGCCAACAAGGCGCCCCGGCAAATAAATATTCGATGCAGAACAGACTGTGTTTCACCCAGCTTGTTCACGCGCAACATTTTGTCGAGGCGCTACAGGCACCTCAAGGATCGTTTTAACGATGGTCTAAACCGGTGAAAATCGGCGAAAACGCAGAGTCTGGTTGCCAAACCGCTGCGTTGTGCCGCAAACCCATTCAGCCTTATGAGATCGCAGAATCTCATAGGCGTGGTCGCCGGTAAAACGGATCAGTATCCTAGCACCCTCTCGCCCGCTGACGCTAAGACGAAGCAGGCAGCCCAACAGGTTAAAAAACGAATGAATGCTCTAGCCCGCCGCGCTGCAGGCCTGCTGCTTTGCACAGTCTGCCTGCCCCTTTCGGCCCTGGCGGCCGACCCGCAACCGACCCACGAATTCACCCTCGACAACGGCCTCAAGGTCGTTGTGCGCGAAGACCATCGCGCGCCGGTGGTGGTTTCGCAGATCTGGTACAAGGTCGGCTCCAGCTACGAGACTCCGGGCCAGACCGGTCTGTCTCACGCCCTCGAGCACATGATGTTCAAGGGCAGCGAGAAAGTCGGCCCCGGCGAAGCCTCGCTGATCCTGCGGGATCTGGGCGCCGAAGAGAATGCCTTCACCAGTGACGACTTCACCGCGTACTACCAGGTGCTGGCCCGTGATCGTCTGGGCGTGGCCTTCGAGTTGGAAGCCGACCGCATGGCCAACCTGCGCCTGCCGGCCGACGAATTCGCCAAGGAAATCGAAGTCATCAAGGAGGAGCGTCGGCTGCGCACCGATGACAAGCCGATGTCCAAGGCTTACGAGCGTTACAAGGCGATGGCCTACCCGGCGAGCGGCTATCACACGCCGACCATCGGCTGGATGGCTGACCTCGACCGCATGAAGGTCGAAGAGCTGCGCCACTGGTATCAGTCCTGGTACGCGCCGAACAATGCCACGCTGGTGGTGGTCGGCGACGTCACCCCGGACGAAGTCAAAACCCTCGCCCAGCGCTATTTCGGCCCGATCGCCAAGCGCGACGTGCCGCCGGCGAAAAAACCGCTGGAACTGGCCGAACCGGGCGAGCGCCAGATCACCCTGCGCGTGCAAACCCAGCTGCCGAGCCTGATGCTCGGCTTCAACGTACCCAGCATCGCCACCGCTGAAGACAAACGCTCGGTCAATGCCTTGCGCCTGATCTCGGCACTGCTCGATGGTGGCTACAGCGGCCGCATCCCGACGCAACTGGAGCGCGGTGAAGAACTGGTGTCCGGCGGCTCCTCGGACTATGACGCCTATACCCGTGGCGACAGCCTGTTCACCCTGTCCGCCACTCCGAACACGCAAAAGAAAAAGACCATCGCTCAGGCGGAGGCCGGGTTGTGGAAACTGCTGGAGCAACTGAAAACCACCGCGCCGTCGGCCGCAGAGCTGGAGCGCGTGCGTGCGCAGGTGATTGCCGGTCTGGTCTTCGAACGTGATTCGATCACCAGTCAGGCCACCGCCATCGGCCAACTGGAAACGGTCGGTCTGTCGTGGAAGCTGATGGACACCGAGCTGGCCGATCTGGAGAGCGTGACCCCGCAAGACATCCAGAACGCTGCGAAAAAATACTTTACCCGCGAACGTCTCAGCGTCGCCCACGTCCTGCCACTGGAGGCGACCCATGAGTAAGCGCACATCCCCACGCCTGCTGTTCGGCCTGATCGGCGTGGCGCTGATCGGCTCGGCGGCGTTCTATCTGTCGCCAAGCGCTGACAGCCATGCCAGCGAAGCGCTGGATAACGCCAAGTCCACGCAGAAACTGCAATCGCTGGCCGAACTCGACGGCAAGGCACCGGCCAGCCGCAAGCTTGACGTACAGACCTGGAGCACCGCCGAAGGCGCCAAGGTGCTGTTCGTCGAAGCCCACGAGTTGCCGATGTTCGACATGCGTCTGATCTTCGCCGCCGGCAGCAGTCAGGATGGCAACGCAGCGGGGCTGGCGGTGTTGGCCAACGCGATGCTCAACGAAGGTGTGGCCGGCAAAGATGTCGGCGCCATCGCGCAGGGTTTTGAAGGCCTCGGTGCGGATTTCGGCAACGGCGCGTTCAAGGACATGGCGCTCGCTTCGTTGCGCAGCCTGAGCGCGGCCGACAAACGTGAACCGGCGCTGAAGCTGTTTGCCGAAGTGGTTGGCAAACCGACCTTCCCCGCCGACTCCTTCGCGCGCATCAAGAACCAGATGCTGGCCGGTTTCGAATACCAGAAACAGAACCCCGGCAAACTCGCCAGCCTCGAGCTGATGAAGCGCTTGTACGGCGATCACCCGTACGCGCATTCAAGCGACGGCAACGCGCAAAGCGTGCCGAAGATCACCCTGGCGCAGCTGCGTGATTTCCACGCCAAGGCTTACGCCGCCGGTAACGCGGTGATTGCGCTGGTCGGTGACTTGTCGCGCGCCGAAGCCGAGGCGATTGCCAATCAAGTGTCCGGCGCACTGCCAAAAGGCCCGGCGCTGGCGAAAATCGCAGCACCGCAGGAGCCGAAAGCCAGCGTCAATCACATCGAGTTCCCGTCGAAGCAAACCAACCTGATGCTCGCGCAACTGGGCATCGACCGCGACGACCCGGATTACGCTGCGCTGTCGATGGGCAACCAGATCCTTGGTGGTGGCGGTTTCGGCACGCGCCTGATGAGTGAAGTGCGCGAGAAACGTGGCCTGACCTACGGCGTGTACTCGGCATTCAGCCCGATGCAGGCCCGCGGCCCGTTCATGATCAACCTGCAGACCCGCGCGGAAATGAGCGAAGGCACCCTGAAGCTGGTGCAGGACGTACTTGCCGATTACCTGAAAACCGGGCCAACGCAAAAAGAGCTCGACGACGCCAAACGCGAACTGGCCGGCAGCTTCCCACTGTCCACTGCGAGCAATGCCGATATCGTCGGCCAGCTCGGGGCGATGGGCTTCTATAATCTGCCGCTGAGTTATCTCGACGATTTCATGCGTCAGTCGCAGAGCCTGACCGTCGAGCAAGTGCGCGACGCGCTGAACAAACACCTGAGCACGGACAAAATGGTCATCGTCACCGCTGGCCCGACCGTGCCACAAAAGCCGTTACCGGCCCCATCTGATAAACCTGCCGAGCAACCGCTCGGGGTTCCGGAGCATTAATGGCAACTCGTTCCCCCAAGAAACCTGCGCACAACGTCCACAACGGTGTGAACCAGTTGCGTATCATTGGCGGCCAATGGCGCAGCCGCAAGCTGAGCTTCCCCGACGCGCCGGGCCTGCGCCCGACGCCGGACCGTGTGCGCGAAACCCTGTTCAACTGGCTGGCGCCGTACGTTGAAGGGGCCAAGGTGCTCGACCCGTTCGCCGGCAGCGGCGCGCTGTTTCTCGAAGCGCTGTCCCGTGGCGCGGCGATGGGCCAGGCACTGGACGCGAGCAACATCGCCGTGTCCAGCCTTAAGGAACACCTCGGCACTCTGCGCTGCACCAACGGCCAGGTGCAGACCGCCGACGCCTTGCGCTATCTGGAAACCCAGACCGCTACGCCGTTCGATCTGGTATTCCTCGATCCGCCGTTCAACCAGAACCTGCTGCCGGCGGTGTGCACGCTGCTGGAAGAGCGGCAGTGGCTGGCGGCCGATTCGTGGATCTACACTGAAAGCGAAACCGCGCCGTCGACCCTCGGCCTGCCGGGCAATTGGCGCCTGCACCGCGAACAAAAATCCGGTCGGGTCTACTACGCGCTGTGGCAGCGTTCGACGCACATCGACGCCTGACCTGTAGCGAGCGACAACCTGTGACAAGGGAGCCTGCTCCCTTGTCCTACGCACATCGAGAACCATCGTGCCCCCTTCGTCTGAACGCTTCGTCCCCGCCTTCGGCCTCGGAAATCCGCACTTGCAGACTTTGTGGGGCCCGCTGTGGCGCAAAACCGTGCACATCGAGCGCGAGCGTGAGCGCCTATGGCTGGAAGACGGCGATTTTCTTGACCTCGACTGGCACGGCCCGCACAGCGCCGAGGCGCCGTTGGTGCTGGTGTTGCACGGGTTGACCGGCTCTTCCAACTCGCCTTACGTGGCCGGCATCCAAAAGGCCCTGGCTGATCAGGGCTGGGCCAGCGTTGCGCTGAACTGGCGTGGCTGTTCGGGCGAACCGAACCTGCTGCCGCGCAGCTACCATTCCGGCGCCAGCGAAGATCTGGCCGAGACCATCAAACACTTGCATGCGAAACGCCCGCTGGCGCCGTTGTTTGCTGTCGGCTACTCGCTCGGTGGCAACGTTCTGCTCAAGCATCTGGGCGAGAGCGGCAGCGCCAGTGGCCTGCAGGGCGCGGTGGCGGTCTCGGTGCCATTCCGCCTCGATCAGTGCGCCGACCGTATCGGCCAGGGTTTCTCCAAGGTTTATCAGGCGCACTTCATGCGCGAGATGGTCGCTTACATCAAGAACAAGCAGCGGCAGTTTCAGCATGACGGGCGCGAGGATGGCCTGGCGAAACTGGCGGCGCTCGGCTCGCTGGAAAACATGCGCACGTTCTGGGATTTCGATGGCCGGGTGACCGCGCCGCTGCATGGCTTCAACGATGCCGAGGATTACTATCGCCGCGCCTCGAGTCGCTATTTCCTTGGTGAGATTCGCACGCCCAACCTGATCATTCAGGCGGCCGACGATCCGTTCGTATTCCCGCACAGCCTGCCGCAGGCCGATGAGCTGTCGGCCTGCACGCAATTCGAGCTGCAGCCGCGCGGCGGGCATGTCGGGTTTGTCGATGGCTCGATTCGTCGACCGGGTTATTACCTGGAGCGACGGATTCCGCAGTGGTTGCGCACACAGCCCCTGTAGGAGTGAGCCTGCTCGCGATAGCGGTGTGTCAGTTAAAGATGAAGTGACTGACAGGGCGCTATCGCGAGCAGGCTCACTCCTACAGGGGGGCGCGTTGTTTATTCGCCCGTGGCGATGCCTCGCGATGGCTCGTTGATCCACTCGCTCCACGACCCGGCATACAGCGATCCCAGCGGATAACCGGCCAGGCACAGGGCGAACAGGTTATGACACGCCGTCACCCCCGAGCCGCAGTAGGCGACCAACTCTGAGGGCGAGCGATCGCCCAGTTTCGCCGCAAAACGCTGCTTGAGCTGAGCGGCCGGCAGAAAGCGCCCGTCGCTGCCGAGGTTGTCGGTGAACGCCGCGCACTGCGCACCGGGAATGTGCCCGGCCACCGTATCAATCGGTTCCACTTCGCCTTTGAAGCGCGGCAGTGCGCGGGCATCGATCAAGGTCAATGACGGTTGACCCAGACGCTGCTGTAATTGCTCGGCGCTGAGCAGCAGGTTCATGTCCGGCTGGCCGCTGAAATGGCCGCGGGCGATGGTCGGCGGATCCAGACTCAGCGGCAGCCCGGCCGCATGCCAGGCCTTGAGCCCGCCGTCGAGAATGAACACGCCGTCGCGCTTGCCCAGCCACGCCAGCAACCACCACGCCCGTGCCGCGTAGGCACCGGGGCCGTCGTCGTAGAGGACCACGTCGCTGTCATTGCTGATGCCCCACCCTTGCAGGCGCTCGATCAGCGCCGCCGGCTCGGGCAGCGGATGACGGCCGCTCACGCCCTTGATGACTTTGCCGCTCAGGTCCCGTTCGAGATCGGCGAAGCTTGCCCCGGCGATGTGCCCTTCGGCGTAGCTGCGCTGACCGTAGTCCGGGTCTTCGAGGGCGAAACGACAATCGAGGATCACCAGCCCCGGCTGCGCCTTGCGGGCGTCCAGTGCGACGGGGCTGATCAGTTGCGCAATCGGCATAACGGGCTCCTGGGTATCAACACAAAAGGCTTATTTGACGTCTTCGAGGGCTTGGGCCAGCGGCACGTAGAACTCTTCGAACAACGCATTGACCTCGTCGCGCGCCTGCTCGGTGACAAACCCGGCCTCCAGCACCAGCACCTGGTACACGCCACGCTTGATGGCTTGTTCACTGAGGTGGTTGGAGTTTTCCCGAGTGGTGCACAGAAACCGTACCCACGAAGTCAGAATGATCCAGGCGTTGAGGGTCAGGGATTCGATCTGCACGCGGTCCATGTCGAGAATCCCGGCGGCGACGAAACCTTCGTAGATTGCCGCGCCTTGAATCACGCAGCGCTGGGAGAAACGCCGGTAACGCGCGGCCAGCTCCGGATCGCTGTCGAGCAGATGCTCAAGGTCGCGGTGCAGAAAACGATAGCGCCACATCGCCGAGAGCAGTTCCTTGAGATAGAAACGCTTGTCTTCGACCGTCGCTGCGCGCCCCTGCGGCGGGCGCAGGAAGCTGTCGACCAGGCTTTCGTACTCACTGAACAGCACGGCGATGATCGCCTGCTTGTTGGGGAAGTGGTAGTACAGGTTGCCCGGAGAAATCTCCATGTGGGCGGCAATGTGGTTGGTGCTGATACTGCGCTCGCCCTGCTGATTGAACAGTTCGAGGCTGTTGAGCACGATACGCTCGCTGGTTTTTATTCGTGGGGCCATGGCTTGAGCTTTAATTCAGAGTGCGTGTGGAGGCATCTTACGACCTAACCGGAAATGGATAAAACACTGCGGTGCATGGAAGTCATTTGACTTTCTAGAGCATAGACTCTAAAAAGCTCGTCACTACAATAAAATCCGGAGCAGACCATGACTGCCGATATTGCCTATCTGCAAACGCTGCAGCCCGCGCTGGCCGAGCTGGATCGGTTGTTCGAGGCGCAACGTTCCGCCTGCGCCGCCAATCCGATGCCGCCTGCGGCGCAGCGCCAGCAATGGCTCAAGGCACTGGCGGATCTGCTCAGCAGCGAACGGCAGGCCTTGATCGCCGCCATCAGCGCGGATTTCAGTCATCGCAGCGCCGATGAAACCCTGCTCGCCGAACTGATGCCGAGCCTGCACGGCATTCATTACGCCAGCCGTCATCTCAAAGGCTGGATGAAAGCCTCGAGGCGCAAGGTCGGCGTGGCGTTTCAGCCGGCTTCGGCAAAAGTGGTCTATCAGCCGCTGGGCGTGGTCGGCGTGATCGTGCCGTGGAATTACCCGTTGTATCTGGCCGTCGGCCCGCTGGTCGGCGCGCTGGCGGCGGGCAATCGGGTGATGCTCAAACTCAGCGAGTCGACCCCGTCCACCGGGCTGCTGCTCAAGGAACTGCTGGCGCGAATTTTCCCCGAAGACCTGGTCTGCGTGGTGCTCGGCGAGGCCGATATCGGCGTGGCGTTTTCCCGCCTGCGCTTCGATCACTTGCTGTTCACCGGCGCCACCAGCATCGGCAAACATGTAATGCGCGCCGCGGCGGAAAACCTCACCCCGGTGACCCTCGAACTGGGCGGCAAATCCCCGGCCATCGTCTCGCAGGATGTGCCGCTCAAGGACGCCGCCGAGCGCATCGCCTTCGGCAAGACCCTGAACGCCGGGCAGACCTGCGTCGCCCCGGATTACGTGCTGGTGCCGGAAGATCGCGTCGGCGCTTTCGTCGAAGCCTACCGCCAGGCCGTGCAAGGTTTTTACCCGACGCTCGCCGACAATCCGGACTACACGGCGATCATCAACGACCGTCAGTTGGCGCGTCTCAACAGCTACGTCAGCGATGCGACCAGCAAGGGTGCGCTGCTGATTCCGCTGTTCGAACAGGGCCAGGGCCGACGCATGCCGCACAGCGTGCTGCTGAATGTCAGCGATGACATGACCGTGATGCAGGACGAAATCTTCGGCCCACTGCTGCCAATCGTGCCGTATCGGGATTTGCAGCAGGCATTTGCTTACATCAATCAGCGCCCACGTCCTCTGGCTCTTTACTACTTTGGCTACGACAAACGCGAACAGCAGCGCGTGCTGCATGAAACCCATTCCGGCGGCGTGTGCCTCAACGACACGCTGCTGCATGTCGCGCAGGACGACATGCCGTTCGGCGGCATCGGTGCGTCCGGCATGGGTCATTACCACGGTCACGAAGGTTTCCTGACGTTCAGCAAAGCCAAAGGCGTGCTGATCAAACAGCGTTTCAACGCCGCCAGGCTGATCTACCCGCCTTACGGCAAAACCGTGCAGAAACTGATTCAGAAACTGTTCATTCGCTAAACGCTGGTCACCGCCGGGTAATAAAAACAATGCACCCAAGCCTGACTGAAACACCCGCGCTGTCGCGCCGTGGCCTGCTGAAATTCAGCCTCGGCGCCACGGCGTTCCTCGCCACCGCCGGTCTCGGCGCCAGCCTCAGTGGCTGCTCGTCGAGCATCGCGGCCAACGGTTTTGTCTCTCTGCGCGACGGCGATCTGCTGTTTCTGCGCGCGCTGATTCCGGTGATGCTCGACGGCGCCGTCGCGGCCGAGAAGCTGCCGACTGCGGTCGATGGCACGCTCAAGTCGCTGGACTACAGCCTCGATCACGTGTCGCCGGAAATGCTCAAGCTCACCCGACAACTGTTCGACGTGCTGGGCATGGCCGTCACGCGCGGGCCGCTCACCGGCATCTGGGGCAGTTGGGAAAACGCCAGACCTGCGGCCATGCGGCATTTCCTCGAGCGCTGGGAAAACAGCTCGTTGAGCCTGTTGCGCATGGGCCATAGCTCGCTGCAACAGATGGTGATGATGGCGTGGTACACGCGCCCGGAATCCTGGGGGCACTGCGGATATCCCGGCCCGCCCACGGTTTGAGAATCGCGCCGCTCCCTTCGCCAGCAGGCTCGCTCCCACATAAGGAATGCACTTCAAATGTGGGAGCGAGCCTGCTCGCGAAGGGGCCAGTCGCCACACCTTGCATCCAAAAATAATAAAAGAGAGCCCGACCGATGCCCGTACCCGATCCTTTCCGCGAAGGCCTCGCCCGCGGCTGGAAAACCTACAACGGTTCGCAACTGACCGACGACCTGACCCTCGAAGCCGACGTAGCGATCATCGGCAGCGGCGCTGGCGGCGGTACCACTGCGGAAATCCTCAGCGCGGCCGGTTACAAAGTCCTGCTGATCGAAGAAGGCCCGCTGAAAACCAGCTCCGACTTCAAACTGCTTGAGGCCCAGGCCTACAGCAGCCTTTATCAGGAAGGCATCGGGCGCATGAGCAAGGACGGTGCGATCACCATCCTGCAGGGCCGCGCGGTCGGCGGCACGACGCTGATCAACTGGACTTCGAGCTTTCGCACACCCGATCCGACCCTCGAACACTGGGCCAGGGAACACAACGTCAAAGGCCACAGCCCGGCCGAAATGGCACCGTGGTTCGAAAAAATGGAGCAACGCCTCGGTGTTGCGCCATGGTTAGTGCCGCCGAACGCCAATAACGACGTGATCCGCAAAGGCTGCGAACAGCTCGGCTACAGCTGGCATGTGATCCCGCGCAACGTGCGCGGCTGCTGGAATCTCGGCTATTGCGGCATGGGCTGCCCCGCCAACGCCAAGCAATCGATGCTGGTCACGACCATTCCAGCGACGCTGGAAAAGGGTGGCGAGTTGCTGTATCTGGCGCGCGCCGAGAAACTGCTGATCAGCGGCGACAAGGTAACCGGCTTGCAATGCGTGGCCATGGACGAGCGCTGCGTCGAGCCGACCGGTAAACGCATCACCGTCCAGGCGCGGCATTACGTGCTCGCCGGCGGCGGCATCAACAGCCCGGCGCTGCTGCTGCGTTCGGACGCGCCGGATCCGCATGGAAATCTCGGCAAACGTACGTTCCTGCACCCGGTAAACATGTCCGCCGCGCGCTTCGATGAGGTCATCAACCCGTTCTACGGCGCGCCACAGTCGATCTACTCCGACCATTTCCAGTGGAAGGACGGCATCACCGGACCGATGGCCTTCAAACTCGAAGTGCCGCCACTGCACCCGGCGCTCGCGGCGACGTTGCTCGGCGGCTTCGGTGCTGAAAATGCGCAGCACATGGCCGACCTGCCGCACACCCACGCCATGCTCGCCTTGCTGCGTGACGGCTTTCACCCGGACAGCATTGGCGGCTCGGTCGAGCTGCGCGGCGACGGTTCGCCGGTGCTCGACTATCAAGTTTCGCCCTACGCCTGGGACGGTTTGCGCCGGGCCTTTCACGTCATGGCTGAAATCCAGTTCGCCGGTGGTGCGAAGTCGGTGATGCCGATGCACGCCGACGCCCGCTACGTGAAAACCCTGGGCGAAGCGCGCAGCCTGATCGACGGCCTGAGCCTTGAGCTGTATCGCACGCGCCTGGGCAGCGCCCATGTGATGGGCGGCTGCGCCATGGGTGAGGATGCCAAAAGCGCGGTGACCGACAGCCTCGGGCGCCATCATCAATTGGCCAACCTGTCGATCCATGACGGCTCGCTGTTCCCCACCAGCATTGGCGCCAACCCGCAATTGTCGGTGTATGGCCTGACTGCGCAACTGGCGACGTCCCTCGCCGATCGGCTGAGAAACCCATGAAAAAACCGACGATTGCCGGCGTCTATAGTGCGTTCTTACCCAACACGCGACTTGGCCGACTGGTTAGGCTGCGATACCATCCGACTCCCCAACGGACTCCCGCCAGGACGACGCGATGAACCGAGTGTTGTACCCAGGTACCTTCGACCCTATTACCAAGGGCCATGGCGATCTGGTCGAACGCGCCTCGCGCCTGTTCGACCATGTGATCATTGCCGTCGCCGCCAGCCCGAAAAAGAACCCGCTGTTCCCGCTGGAACAACGCGTGGAACTGGCGCGCGAAGTCACCCGGCACTTGCCGAACGTGGAAGTGGTCGGCTTTTCGACGCTGCTGGCGCATTTCGCCAAAGAGCAGAACGCCAATGTGTTCCTGCGTGGTTTGCGCGCGGTGTCGGACTTCGAATACGAATTTCAGCTGGCCAACATGAACCGTCAGCTGGCGCCGGATGTGGAGAGCCTGTTTCTCACGCCGTCGGAACGTTATTCGTTCATTTCCTCGACGCTGGTGCGCGAAATTGCCGCGCTGGGCGGCGATATCAGCAAGTTCGTCCACCCGGCCGTGGCCGACGCGCTGACCCTGCGCTTCAAAAAGTAACGACCGTTCAAACGGCGCCCGCGTGCACTGCGGGCGCCAATGCGGCACAATTGCGCGCATTGATTTATAGCGCCCGGGCCTGCCGCCCCGGCTGGAGTTAGCATGTCCCTGATCATCACCGACGATTGCATCAACTGCGACGTCTGCGAACCCGAGTGCCCGAACGCCGCCATTTCCCAGGGCGAAGAGATCTACGTGATCGACCCCAACCTGTGCACCCAGTGCGTCGGCCACTACGACGAACCGCAGTGTCAGCAGGTCTGCCCGGTGGATTGCATTCCGCTGGACGAAGCGCATCCTGAGACTGAAGAGCAGTTGATGGAGAAGTACCGCAAGATCACGGGCAAGGCCTGAGTTCTTCAGCGCCTGTCAGGTCCTCATCGCCAGCAGGCTGGCTCCCACATTTGAAATGCATTCCAATGTGGGAGCCGATAGGGCCATCAGCCACACTGCTGAAATCTGATCTGATCAGCTCACTCGCGCTGCTCAAACCCCTCCCCCGTACACCCCAGACAGCGCACAAACGCCGCCTTCGCCGGGTCCACCACCAGCGCCTGCCCCGCATCGCCGACCCCGCCACCCAGCGCGGTGAACGGCAACGACACGACAAACGCGCCGGCACCAATCACCGTCGCCACGACCAATAACGGCCGGGCGATCAGCAGGTCGCCGAGCATGGCGTAGGCCGGTGGGTTCTGGATGGTGTAGCGCGGATCACCGCTGCCGCTTTCCGAGGCCCGGGCGACCAGACTGGAACACAACAGCAGTGTGACGAAGAGGACTTGCGGGCATTTCATGGCGCGATCCTTCGGGCTGAGCAGTGAGACTTCTCACTATAGACCCAAGGATTTTTTCAGGTCTGGCAGCGCGGGCAGAACACGCTGGCGCGCTGCCCGAGCTTGACCTCGCGCAGGCCAGTGCCGCAGACCTTGCAGTGTTCACCGCCTCGCCCGTAAACAAACAGCTCCTGCTGGAAATACCCCGGCTGCCCGTCGCCACCGATGAAGTCACGCAACGTAGTGCCGCCGCGCTCGATCGCTGCGGCGAGGATGCGTTTGATCTCGATCGCCAGCTTCAGATAGCGCCCTCGGGAAATTCCCCCGGCCGCTCGGCGCGGGTCGATGCCGGCGGCGAACAGCGCTTCGGTCGCATAGATGTTGCCGACCCCGACCACCACCGCGTTGTCCATGATGAACGGCTTGACCGCCATCGCGCGCCCGCGTGACAGCTGAAACAACCGCTCGCCATCGAACAGATCGGTCAACGGCTCCGGCCCCAGGCGAATCAGCAATTCATGATTGAGCGGATCGCTGCTCCACAACATCGCACCGAAACGCCGTGGATCGGTGTAGCGCAGCGCCAGTCCCGACTCCAGTTCGATGTCGACGTGCTCGTGCTTGAGCGCCGGCAACCCGGCTTCGACCAGGCGCAGATTGCCCGACATGCCCAGATGGCTGATCAGCGTGCCGACCTCGGCATTGATCAGCAGGTATTTGGCGCGGCGCTCGACCAGCACGATGCGCTGCCCCGACAGGCGCACATCGAGGTCTTCGGGGATCGGCCAGCGCAACCGCCGGTCACGCACGATCACCCGGCTGACGCGCTGGCCTTCCAGATGCGGGGCAATGCCGCGGCGGGTGGTTTCGACTTCCGGCAGTTCAGGCATGCTGTCCTCGAATCAATGCGCGCCGAGGTCGCGGATCGTTTGCTTGAGGGTTTCGAAGTCGTAGTCCGACAGGCCTACGTAATCGAGCACCAGCGGGCCGACGGCGTTCCACTCGAAGTCTTCGGTCTGGTTGCCCAGCACCCGATACGACGCGCAGATGTTTTCGGCCATTTTCAGAATCGCCAGGAGATTCTTCAGCTGACTGTTCTTCGACGACTCGTCGCTGAAAATCGCCAAAGCGTTGTGGTGATTGGCGATGGCCGCGCTGACATGCTCCGGCAACCGCCAGGATTTCGCGGTGTAGTAACCAACCACGGCATGGTTGGTGTTGAACACGCGGTTTTCCGTGTCGACCACCCGGCATTCCGGGCTGGCGCTGGCGTAGGCCTCTTCCAGTACGGTCATGTAATCGGGGAAGCGCTGCAGCATCAATGGCACGCCGCAATCGTGGAACAGCCCCAAAGCATAGGCTTCGTCGCCGGCCTGGGTGCCGATGCGCTTGGCCAGGGTCAGGCAGGTCATCGCCACGTCCTGGGCGGTGTCCCAGAAGCGGTTGAGGGTGACGATGGTGTCGTCGTTCATTTCACCCTTGATCGACTGCGCGTTGATCAGGTTGATGATCGAACGGCTGCCCAGCAGGTTCACCGCGCGCTGGATCGAAGTGATCTTGTTGCTCAGGCCGTAATAAGGAGAGTTGACGATCTTCAGCAGCGCGCCGGACAGGCCCGGGTCCTGGGAGATGAGCTTGGCGATCACCTCCAGATCCGGGTCGGGCATGTACTGCTCCATTTGCAGATCCACCATGATCTGCGGTTGCGCCGGCACACTGATGCCTTGCAGCGATTGTTGAATCTGTTCGGTGGTCAGCTCTTGGGACATAAGTACACACTCTGGGACAGGCGGCGATTCTAACCGCTGAAACCGCAGGGCGACACACCGACGGGCACATCGCCGGAACTTTCATTCAAGCCCAGGCTTCGGACTCTGTAGGGCGCACAGGATCTGAATGGTCTATTGCGAAGGAAAAATCTCCACAGACTCAGGAGCTTACCGATGGCAACTTCCCTCAATGGCAAACGCGTCGCTATTTTGGTCACCGATGGTTTCGAACAGGTTGAAATGACCGGCCCCAAAGATGCTTTGGAGCAGGCTGGCGTGCAGGTCGATATCCTTTCCACCGAGGCCGGAACGGTCAAAGGCTGGAACCATGACCAACCGGCGGACGACTTTACCGTCACCAACACCTTCCAGGCCGTGGGTATCGATCAATACGATGCCGTGCTGCTGCCGGGCGGTGTGCAGAACTCCGACACCATCCGTATCGACCAGGATGCCCAGCATCTGGTCAAGACCGCCGCCTCGGCCGGCAAGCCGATTGCCGTGATCTGCCATGGCAGCTGGCTGCTGATCTCCGCCGGACTGGTCAATGGCAAGACCATGACGAGCTATAAAACCGTCAAGGACGATCTGATCAACGCCGGTGCCAACTGGGTCGATCAGGAAGTGGTCAAGGACGGCAACCTGATCAGCAGCCGCCAGCCAGACGATGTGCCGGCATTCAGTCAGGCTCTGATTGACGCACTGGCGGCGTAAGCGCTGAAATCGCTTTCGCGAGCAGGCTCGCTCCCGCAGGCATTCGCGATACCAATGTGGGAGCGAGCCTGCTCGCGAAGGCGCCAATCAGCGTTTCATCGCATCCCCGGCCCTGCGCAAACCTCAACACGCTATACTCCCGCTCTTTTTTCCGGAGCGACGTCATGTCCCTGCCTAGCCTGCGCCTCAAAGCCAACGCCGACCGTCGCCTGCGCGCCGGTCACCTGTGGGTCTACAGCAACGAAATCGATGTAGCCGCGACCCCGCTGCACGGATTCAATGCTGGCGATCAGGCCATCCTCGAAGCTGCGGGTGGCAAGCCGCTGGGCATCGTCGCGATGAGCCCGAACAACCTGATCTGTGCCCGCCTGCTGTCGCGCGACATCAAAGTTGCGCTGGACAAATCCTTGCTGGTGCACCGTTTGAACGTGGCGCTGTCGCTGCGCGAGCGCCTGTTCGACAAGCCGTTCTATCGCCTGGTCTACGGCGATTCCGACCTGCTGCCGGGCCTGGTAGTCGACCGTTTCGGCGACATTCTGGTGGTGCAGATCGCTTCGGCAACCATGGAAGCGCACAAGGACGACGTGATCGCCGCTCTGACCCAAGTGCTCAAGCCAAGCGGCATTCTGTTCAAGAACGACTCCGCCGCCCGTGATGCCGAAGGCCTCAACCGCTACGTCGAGACCGTGTTCGGTCTGGTGCCGGAATGGGTTGCACTGGAAGAAAACGGCGTGAAATTCGAAGCGCCGGTGATTCAGGGGCAGAAAACCGGCTGGTTCTACGACCACCGCATGAACCGCGCCCGCCTCGCCCCTTACGCCAAAGGCAAACGCGTCCTCGACCTCTACAGCTACATCGGTGGCTGGGGTGTGCAAGCGGCAGCCTTCGGCGCCAGTGAAGTGTTCTGCGTCGACGCTTCGGCATTCGCGCTGGACGGCGTTGAGCGTAACGCGGCGCTGAACGGTTTCGCCGACAAGATGACCTGCATCGAAGGCGATGTTTTCGAAGCCCTGAAAGAGCTGAAAGCCAGCGAAGAGCGTTTCGACGTGATCGTGGCCGACCCGCCCGCCTTCATCAAGCGCAAGAAAGACATGAAAAACGGCGAAGGCGCCTACCGCCGCCTGAACGAGCAAGCCATGCGCCTGCTCAACAAGGACGGCATCCTGGTCAGCGCGTCGTGCTCGATGCACCTGCCCGAGGACGACCTGCAGAACATCCTGCTGACCAGCGCCCGTCACCTGGATCGCAACATTCAGTTGCTGGAGCGTGGCGGTCAGGGTCCGGACCACCCGGTACACCCGGCCATCGTCGAAACTCGCTACATCAAGAGCATTACCTGCCGCTTGCTGCCCAATAGCTGATTCATGCTGATAACGGGGGAGCCAGCAGGCTCCCCCGTTTGCTTTGCACGCCGCCCTGGTGTGTTTTTTGACCTGTTCTGCAAACTTCCTACAATTACTTTCCTCCAGTGATGCAGGACGTTTCTCTGCACCCGCTAACTAATGAAACATTGCCTACAAGTTTAATTAAGCGCAACGACAGCTCCGACAAAATTACTGGAATTTTCCTACCCAATATCCGCTTGCCAATAATCCATTACAAACTATTATGAAGTTGTCACCACGAGGTGACTTCAACTATCAATGAACATGGAGTTCACATTATGAAAAGCATTTCTCTGGAAAGTAAAAAACTCGCAAACCTGGCTTTTCTGGTTGCCGCTAAAGCCCGTTAAGTAAGGCAGGACGCCGGGGAGTGCCGGCAACCCGGCGTCCTTTCGACTTTAGCCAGAGTGAATCGCCCCATGCATATCAATCCCTATCTTTTCATATTGCCGCGCCCATGCGGACAAGTCATATGGAACTATAAAGACCATACCCAACATGAACTTGACCTCGACCATACAATTCGTCTGGCGCACTTGATCGACAACCCTGAACTCTTCGACCCGCAAAACATCATAGACAGAGAACTATTAAACGCAGGCATACTAACTGTTTCAAAACTCGACAACTTATCCTGGGGCTGGGACGAATTGTCGAAGATTTATCATATCGGCACACAAAATATTCCGTGTGAACATACGCCTCAGAATATCCAGGAGTGGGCCAGTCACTATCTGGCGCATTGCAATGAAGTGCTCGCCGCACCGCCACCGGCGACTGATCGTCCGGGATGCGAGGCAGAGCGACGCATTGCCTTGCCCCGGCCTCGCGCCTTGAAAGACGAGAGCCTGACGCACGCCCTGCTGCAGCGCAAAACCTGTCGGACCTACACAGGCGCAGCGGTCACGCTGGATGATCTCGGTACGCTGCTTTATCTATCTTTCGGTTATCTCGAAGAACGCGAGCATGACCGCGACGACAGCATCGCCCACGGACTCGGCGCCCGTCGAAGCAGCCCTTCCGCTGGCGGGCTGAATGCCTGCGAAGCCTTTCTGCTGGTGCGGTACGTCGATGGCCTGGAGCCAGGCGTCTACAGCTACCATCCAGCCGAACACTCACTGAGCCCGGTCAATCCCTTGCCAGAATCCGTGCTGGGCCAGTTGCTCGCTGGCCAGCATTTCATCAACAACCTGCCGCTTGGCGTGTTCATCACTGCTCGTTTCGACCGGCTCTGGTGGAAATATGAGCATTCACGGGCCTACCGCATGGCCTTCGTCGAAGCCGGCCACCTGTCGCAAACTTTCCAGTTGGTCGCCACGGCGCTCGGCCTCAATACCTGGCTGACCGGTGCGTTTGCCGATCGGCAGGTCGAAGCCCTGCTGTCACTTGAGGGCAGCGCCGAACAACCGCTTTTCTTCGTCGGGTGTGGGCAAAGCGACGGCCAGGCGATGTGCGACGAGATGCACGAACTGTTGAGCGAGGGCTGCGCATGAGCCTGACGACTGCCGAGCCGGATGAAGCGCCTGTGTCATGGGCACTGAAGTTCACCCTCAAGGATTGGGAAAGCCGCGCCTCGGTGCGCAGCAGCACCCATGACTACCTGTTACCGGACGACGTGGCCCTGCAACTGCAAACCCGTCACTGGTTTCCTCCGGCCTTCATTCCCTATCTGGCGCACCCCGCGATCCAGGCGGCGGGGCGCGAAGTGCAGCAGCGATTGTCCGCCAACCACCTGGTGCACTTTCTCGATTACACCACCCTGCTCGAACACCGCATCGTCAATCGCGCCGTAGAAGTGATCGTGCACCGTGAGCTGCCGGTTTTCGTGCCGCTGGCGATGAAGCACGCGGCGTTGCAGCTCTACACCGACGAGGGCTACCACGCGTTGTTCTCCAATCGGCTGGCTGAGCAGATCGCCGGCCTCTATGACATCAGCGGACGTCCGGCACTGCCGAAGCGTATTGCACGCCTCAACGCCTTGATCGCCCGCACCCCGGAAAAGCACCGACCACTGGCATGGTTTCTGCTCGGTTTCGTCTCGGAAACCATCATCGCCCGCGAGCTGCTGGACGTTTGTCGCGACAGCCTGGTGTCCTGCGTAAGCGACATGCTGCGCGACCATCTGACCGATGAGGCCCGCCACAGTCGTTATTTCGCCGAAGTGTTCCATTACCTGTGGCTGTCGATGCTCAGCCGTCAGCGCACGTTCGTGAGCAGAACCCTGCTGGAAATCATCGGGATTTTTTTCGAGGCCGACGAACGCTGGCTGCAGCAGAGCCTGCGTGGCGCCGGCATTGCCGAGGCGGACGTGATGGAAATCGTCAGCGGCATGGCCACGGTGCAAGCCAATCGTACTCGAGCGCGATCAGGTGCCGTCGCCACACTGGATGCACTGGACAAGGCCGGTTTTTTTGCACTGGCCCACAACCGGACACTTTTCGCCAGGGCAGGACTGATCGATGGATAACGCAACAGCCGTGGTAACCGCCACACAGCGCCGCGCAGCGGTGAGCCTGTTACTGGCGATGGTGCTGCTTGGCGTGTTCCCGCTGGATGTACTGCTGCCCTCATTTCCGGCATTGGCGGCGCACTTTGCCCGTTCACCGGCAGACATCGCGCTGTCGATCAGTCTGTTTGCAGTGGGCATCGCGTTTGCCCAGTTATTGATCGGTCCGCTATCAGACGTTATAGGCCGCAAGGGATTGCTGCTGGCGGGCATGAGCGTGTCGATGCTCGGCGCAGTCGGTTGCGTCATGACCAGCGATTACACGCTGTTCCTGATATTCCGGGTCATGCAAGCAGTGGGTTGCGGATGCTTCGTGCTGTCCCAGGCGTTGGTGCAGGATCTGTTCGAAGGGGCTGAGCGCGACCGGCTGCGCATCCTGATGGTCACGGCTACGGGGATTTTCATCTCGGTGTCGCCGCTGGCAGGTACCTTTCTGCAGGCCACGCTCGGCTGGCGCGGCAGTTTCTGGGTGTTCACGGCGCTGTCCGCCGTGGTGCTGGTCAAGGCCTGGGTGTTTTTGCAAAACAGCCGGCCGGCCGACAGCTGTGCGCGGGTCGGCTTCATCCGCTCCTATCGCCGCGTATTGGGCGACTTTGAATTTGTCGGTTACTGGCTGATTTCGGCGTTTGCCTTCGCCTGCCATTTTTCCTTCATTGTGATATCGCCGTTGATCTTCATGGATCAATTGCAGCTCGCGCCCTATGACTTCTCCTTGATCCTGCTGGTGTACGGTGCCGCCTATGTCGTCGGCGGCATTCTTGCCGCCGTGCTGAACCGGCGCATCACCCCGGAGCAGCAGATAGTCACCGGGCTCGGCCTGATATTGCTGGCGGGGCTGGCAATGCTGTATCTGGCCGCCGAGCATGCGCTGGCCCCGGTCACGGTGCTGATTCCGATGCTGATCTGCACCGCCGGCACCACCATCGCCCGCCCCGCCGCGACATCGCGGGCCATGAGCCTGTTTCCTGAAAACGCCGGTACCTCGGCTTCGGCGGGCAGCACGATCATCTTCATTTGTGGCGGTCTGATCAGCGCACTGATCAGCCTCAACCCGAGCAATCTGCAAGCGACGCTGGGCTACTGCTTCGTGCTGTTGAGCGCAACAGCGCTGCTGCTTAACCACCGGCTCAGCCGGCGTGCGAGCAATCTTGCTGCCGGAGCCTCGGCGCAGTCCGACGGCGATTGAAGCTGCCAGTCGTCATTCCACACCGACCGTCTGCACGGCGCAGCACGTTGCGCCATTCCCTCCAGACGCCAGCGGTGTAGAATCGCTTCATTCATCGCCATTCATCCCCGGCGGGTTTATGAGCTCAGGCTGAGACCAGCGGCGATCCCGCAACGTCATCGGCAGCTTCCGAAACACACGGCTATTTCCGCATGTTCCAGAGGTCCATAGAAGCTCACTCCCCTTTAGCACCTGATTAGCACCTGATTAGCCGCCCGGAGTGTTCCATGCCAGATTATCGTTCCAAAACATCCACCCACGGCCGCAACATGGCCGGCGCCCGCGCACTGTGGCGCGCCACGGGGATGAAGGATGACGACTTCAAAAAGCCGATCATCGCCATTGCCAACTCGTTCACCCAGTTCGTACCGGGCCATGTACACCTCAAGGATCTGGGCCAACTGGTCGCCCGCGAAATCGAACGCGCCGGCGGTGTGGCAAAGGAATTCAACACCATTGCCGTGGATGACGGCATCGCCATGGGCCACGACGGCATGCTCTATTCGCTGCCGAGCCGCGAGATCATCGCTGACTCCGTCGAGTACATGGTCAACGCCCACTGCGCCGACGCCATCGTCTGCATCTCCAACTGCGACAAGATCACCCCGGGCATGTTGATGGCAGCGTTGCGCCTGAACATTCCGGTGATCTTCGTTTCCGGCGGCCCGATGGAAGCCGGCAAGACCAAACTCGCTTCCCACGGCCTCGATCTGGTCGACGCCATGGTGATCGCCGCCGACTCCAGCGCCTCTGACGAGAAAGTCGCCGAGTACGAGCGCAGCGCCTGCCCGACGTGCGGTTCGTGCTCGGGCATGTTCACCGCCAACTCGATGAACTGCCTGACCGAAGCACTGGGCCTGGCCTTGCCGGGCAACGGTTCGACCCTCGCCACCCACAGCGACCGCGAGCAACTGTTCCTGCAGGCTGGCCGTACCATCGTCGAGCTGTGCAAGCGTTACTACGGCGAGAACGACGAGTCGGTGTTGCCGCGCAACATCGCCAACTTCAAGGCGTTCGAGAACGCGATGATGCTCGACATCGCCATGGGCGGGTCGACCAACACTATCCTGCACTTGCTCGCCGCCGCCCAGGAAGCCGAGATCGATTTCGACCTGCGCGACATCGATCGCCTCTCGCGCAGCGTTCCGCAGCTGTGCAAGGTGGCACCGAACATTCAGAAGTACCACATGGAAGACGTGCACCGCGCCGGCGGCATTTTCAGCATCCTCGGTTCGCTGGCCCGTGGCGGCCTGCTGCACACCGACCTGCCGACCGTGCACAGCCGCAGCATGGAAGAAGCCATCGCCAAGTGGGACATCACCCAGACCAGCGACGAGGCTGTGCATCATTTCTTCAAGGCCGGCCCTGCTGGCATTCCGACGCAGACTGCGTTCAGTCAGTCGACTCGCTGGGAAACCCTGGACGACGACCGTGAAAACGGCTGCATCCGCAGCTTCGAGCACGCCTACTCGAAAGAAGGTGGCCTGGCCGTGCTGTATGGCAACATCGCGCAAGATGGTTGCGTGGTGAAAACCGCGGGTGTCGATGAGTCGATCCACGTCTTCGAAGGAAACGCCAAGATCTTCGAAAGCCAGGACAGCGCCGTGCGTGGCATCCTCGCCGACGAAGTGAAAGAAGGCGACATCGTCATCATTCGCTACGAAGGCCCGAAAGGCGGCCCGGGCATGCAGGAAATGCTCTACCCGACTTCGTACCTGAAGTCCAAAGGACTGGGCAAAGCCTGTGCCTTGCTGACCGATGGCCGTTTTTCCGGCGGCACGTCGGGCCTGTCCATCGGTCACGCTTCGCCAGAAGCAGCCGCTGGTGGTGCGATCGGTCTGGTGCAGGATGGCGATAAAGTGCTGATCGACATTCCGAACCGCTCGATCAACCTGTTGGTCAGCGACGAAGAACTGGCGGCACGCCGCGCCGAGCAGGACAAGAAAGGCTGGAAGCCGGTCGAACAGCGCCCACGCAAAGTGACCACCGCCCTCAAGGCCTACGCCTTGCTGGCGACCAGCGCCGACAAGGGCGCGGTGCGCAACAAAGCGATGCTCGACGGCTTGTAAGCGTCCAATCGCAGACAAAAAAATGCCCCGCCAACGTGCGGGGCATTTTTTGTCTGGCCGATTTAGTCAGTGAGCATGAGGGCCCCATCGCGAGCAGGCTCACTCCTATAGGTGAACGCATTCCAATTGTAGGAGTGAGCCTGCTCGCGATGGGAGCAACCCGGGCTTACTGAATATCTTCAGGCTTGACGATCACCCAGTTCTTGTCCGCCGTCACCGGCAACCCTTCCTTGGCCTGCGCCGCGGCGTGCTTGGCCATCATGCCGTTGATTTGCGTCATGTACTTGTCCTTGCGGTTGATCCACAAGTGAATGCCGCCCTTGGCCACGTCGACATCGTGGAACAGCATGTAGCCGTCGCTGGTCGGGGTGTCGCCGCCGACCAGTACCGGTTTTTTCCATTCATCGATGTAGGTGAGGATCGCCGCGTGCTTGCCGGCCATCCACGTTGCCGGGGTCCACAGGTACGGCGTCAGCTCCAGGCCGAGGTTGGCCTTCTCGTCATACTTGCCCGCAGTGATCTGCTTGCGCGCAGTAGTCAGTTCTTGCGTCTCGCGGTTCTTCAGCAGCAGGCTGACGCCAATGACGTTCTGCGGTTTTACGTTGTAGCCGTACTTCGGATCCGCCGCGACCATGCGCACCAGTTCTTCAGAGGCGGCGGTCATCACGTAGACCTCGATGCCGTTTTCCATCAGCTTGTTGTACAGCTCTTGCTGGCCGGTGAAGATCTTCGGCGGGTTGACGTCGAGTTTCTTCACCACATCGCCTTCGTAATAGGTCGCCGGCACCGGTTTGCCCGAAGCCATCAGCTCATCGACGTAGCCCTTGAGTTCCTTGAGAGTGAAACCGGAGAACACTTGCGCCACCCACGGGTAGCAGACCATGTCGTCGACCTCACAGAGGCGATAGTAGTAACTGAACAGGCTTTCCTTGTGCTCGGCGGTGTCCTTGAACGGCATCAGTTTCAGCGACGGGTCAAGTTTGCCGCGGGTGATCAGGCCCTTGTTTTCCATGAACGGCAGCAAGGATTCTTCGAGGTCGTAGCGGTAACTGGTGTTGTCCATGTCGAACACCGCGTAGTTACCCTTGTTGGCATTGGCCGCGATCATCGCTTCCAGCGCCTTGGCCTGATCCGCCGGCCAGTGCTTGAGGTCCGTGGCCAAGGCCTGACCAGCCAGGCCCGCCGCCAGTGCGACCGCCCACAACGTGCGTGCAATTCTCATAGCGCTACTCCCCGATCGAAAGAGTTCGACGCTAACAAATAAGTGTGACAACCCCCGCCTGTCTGCGACCGCACGCGTCCGTATCGCGCCAGAAACATCGCCGACAACGACACGGGCTTATTCCAAAAACGACGGACCCCCAGCCATTTCGGTATTAAATCATTGCAAATCAAGCTGTTAGGCTTGCCGGTTCGCAGCAGCCCCGGATGGCTGTTGGCAAAGTCTTTTCTGGAGTCCTCATGAATCTACCGTTGATTCTCAACCTGCTGGTGTTCCTCGCCCTGCTCGTCGGTCTGGCGCAAACCCGCCACACCACCTGGAGCCTGGCGAAAAAAGTCCTGCTGGCGCTGGTGCTCGGCGTGGCGTTCGGCGTGGCGCTGCACACGATTTACGGTGCCGGCAATCCGGTACTGAAAGCCTCGATCGGCTGGTTCGATCTGGTCGGCAACGGCTACGTGCAGTTGCTGCAGATGATCGTCATCCCACTGGTGTTCGCCTCGATCCTCAGCGCGGTGGCGCGTCTGCACAACGCTTCGTCGCTGGGCAAGATCAGCTTCCTGACCATCGGCACGCTGCTGTTCACCACGGCGATTGCCGCGCTGATCGGCATCGGCCTGACCAATCTGTTCGGCCTCACCGCCGAGGGACTGGTCGCCGGCACTCAGGAAATGGCCCGTCTGCAAACCATTCAGAACGACTACGCCGGCAAGGTCGCCGACCTGAATGTGCCGCAACTGCTGCTGTCGTTCATTCCGCAGAACCCGTTCGCCGACCTGGCGCGGGCCAAGCCGACCTCGATCATCAGCGTGGTGATTTTCGCCGCGTTCCTCGGCGTGGCTGCCCTGCAACTGCTCAAGGATGACGTCGAGAAAGGTCAGAAAGTGATCAACGCCATCGACACCCTGCAAGCCTGGGTGATGCGTCTGGTGCGGCTGGTGATGAAACTGACCCCGTACGGCGTGCTGGCGCTGATGACCAAAGTGGTCGCTGGCTCCAACCTGCAGGACATCATCAAGCTCGGCAGTTTTGTCGTGGTGTCGTATCTGGGTCTGGGCCTGATGTTCGTGGTCCACGGCGTGCTGGTGTCGGCGGCCGGGATCAACCCGCTGCGTTTCTTCCGCAAGATCTGGCCGGTGCTGACCTTCGCGTTCACCAGCCGTTCGAGCGCAGCGACCATTCCGCTGAGCATCGAAGCGCAGACCCGGCGCCTGGGCATTCCATCGTCAGTGGCGAGTTTTGCCGCATCTTTCGGCGCGACCATCGGCCAGAACGGTTGCGCCGGCCTCTACCCAGCCATGTTGGCAGTCATGGTTGCACCGACCGTGGGCATCAACCCGCTCGACCCGCTGTGGATCGCGACGCTGGTGGCGATTGTGACCTTGAGTTCGGCGGGCGTGGCCGGTGTCGGCGGCGGCGCGACTTTCGCCGCACTGATCGTGCTGCCGGCGATGGGTTTGCCGGTGTCGCTGGTGGCGCTGCTGATTTCGGTTGAGCCGTTGATCGACATGGGCCGTACGGCGTTGAATGTCAGTGGTTCGATCACCGCGGGTGCGATTACCAGCCAAGTGATGCAGCAGACCGATAAAGAGCTGCTGGATGCCGATGAGCATGCGGAACTCGCTCAGGCTTGATTAGCGCCTGACAGACCGCTATCGCGAGCAGGCTCACTCCTACATTTGGAATGCATTCTCCCTGTAGGAGTGAGCCTGCTCGCGATGCTCTTAAGCCTTCTCCCAAATTTCGAAGTTGTACGCGGGTTTGTCGCCCTCAGCCGCGTTCGGAACGTTCGACACCAGTGTCCACTGGCTCAAATCAAACTCCGGAAACCACGCATCCCCTTCCGGGCTCAGCGCGACGCGGGTCAGGTACAGACGATCCGCTTGGGCCAGCCCTTGCGCATACAACTGCGCGCCGCCAATCAGCATCAACTCATCGACGCCTTGCTCTTTCGCCCATTCTTCGGCGCGAGCGACGGCGGCGTCCAGCGATGGATACACTTCGGCGCCTTCGAGCGACAAATCGGTCTGGCGACTGACGACGATGTTCAAGCGCCCCGGCAGCGGTCGGCCGAGCGAATCCCAGGTCTTGCGGCCCATGATGATCGGCTTGCCGAGGGTCATGGCCTTGAAGTATTTGAAATCCCCCGGCAGGTGCCAGGGCATGCTGTTGTCGACGCCGATCACGCGGTTTTCACCGAGGGCTGCGATCAGGCTGAGGGGCAGTAATTTAGTCATGCCGGCGAGGATACCAGAGCCGCGCTTACCCCGATAAGCGCCACAGCGGTTATGCTCAACGCTCATTTAAGCGACGGGACGCCGCGTGACTGAACTGACTCCACTGCAAAACCTCTGGCTCACCGAAACCATCCGCCTGCGCGAAGAACACGCAGGCCCTCTGGATGACCTGGAAGCCAATCGTCTGGCGCGCACCGGTGGCGGCGATCTGCCGAGCCGCATTCAGCGCCGGGCGCGCTGGCTGGCCGACCGCGACGGGCTGACGCCGGCACTCAAGCACTGGCTGCAAGGCGCTCGCCTGGCGTGGGTGCTGCTGAGCATTTTCGCCGTATTGAGCGGTGCCGGGCTGGCCTTCGCCGCGCTGGGGCAAACCCCGGTCAACGTATTCTGGGCCTTGGGCAGCCTGCTCGGTCTGAACCTGATTCTGCTGCTGAGCTGGGCGCTGGGCCTGGTGTTTGCCGGCGAACACGGCGCGACGCTGGGCCGCGTGTGGCTCTGGCTCAGCGAAAAACTCGCCCGCGACGCCAAAGCTGCGCAACTGGCGCCGGCACTGCTGTTGCTGCTGCAACGCCGCAAACTCAATCGCTGGGCACTCGGCACGCTGGTCAATGGTTTGTGGTTGCTGGCCATGCTCAGTGCCTTGGTCGTCCTGGTGATGCTGATGGCCACCCGACGCTACGGCTTCGTCTGGGAAACCACGATTCTCAGCGCCGAAACGTTTATCCACCTGACCCGGACGTTGGGCAGCCTGCCGGCGCTGCTCGGCTTCAATGTGCCGACAGTCGAGATGATTCGCGCCAGCGGCGACGCGGCGCTGGATATCGAAAGCGCCCGGCAGGCCTGGGCGACCTGGCTGGTCGGGGTGCTGGTGGTTTACGGCGTGCTGCCGCGCTTGCTGCTCGCGCTGCTTTGCTGGTGGCGTTGGAACAGCGGCAAAGCCGCGCTGCGTCTGGACCTCAATCTGCCCGGCTACGCGCAATTGCGCGAGCGGTTGATGCCGACCAGCGAACGCCTCGGCGTCAACGACCCTGAGCCTGCGCAACTGCACCGCGTCGACAGCAGCGTCGGCGAACTCGCCAGCGAAGGCGCGCTGCTGGTCGCCATCGAACTTGACGAACAACGCCCATGGCCGCCCGCGTTACCGAAAAGCGTCAGCAACGCCGGCATCCTCGACAGCCGCGAATCGCGGCACAAACTGCTCGAACAACTCAGCCGTTTTCCCCCGGCACGCCTGGCGATTGCCTGTGATCCACGGCGCTCGCCGGATCGCGGCAGCCTCGCGCTGATCGCCGAACTGGCGCGCAATGCCGGCGCCACCCGCGTCTGGCTGCTGCAAGCGCCGCCCGGCGAAGCACTGGATGCCGATCGCTTGGGTGACTGGCATGTCGCCCTGCAACAGCTGGAGCTGCCTTTCGCCGATTGCGCACCACTGAACTGGCTGGAGACGGGCCATGATTGATCTGCGCAAAGCGCCGCTGAAACTCGCGGTGGTCGGCCACACCAACGTCGGCAAGACCTCACTGCTGCGCACGCTGACCCGCGATGTCGGCTTCGGCGAAGTCTCCCATCGCCCGAGCACCACACGACATGTCGAAGGCGCACGGTTGTCGGTGGACGGCGAACCGCTGCTCGATCTCTACGACACGCCGGGGCTGGAAGATGCGATCGCCCTGCTGGATTTTCTCGAGCGGCTGGAGCGCCCAGGCGAACGCCTCGACGGCCCGGCGCGGCTGGCGCGGTTTCTCGATGGCAGCGAGGCGCGCCAGCGTTTCGAGCAGGAAGCGAAAGTGCTGCGGCAACTGCTCGCCTCCGACGCCGGTCTATACGTGATCGACGCCCGCGAACCGGTATTGGCCAAGTACCGCGACGAACTGGAAGTGCTCGCCAGTTGCGGCAAACCGCTGCTACCGGTGTTGAATTTCGTCAGCAGCGCCAACCATCGCGAACCCGATTGGCGCGAAGCGCTGGCACGCTTGGGTCTGCATGCGCTGGTGCGTTTCGACAGCGTGGCGCCGCCGGAAGATGGCGAGCGGCGCTTGTATGAAAGCCTGGCGCTGCTGCTGGAAACCGCCCGCCCGCAACTCGAACGATTGATCGCCGATCAACAGGCCCAGCGCCTCGCCCGCCAGCAGAGCGCGGCACGCTTGATTGCCGAGTTATTGATCGACTGCGCCGCCTGCCGACGCAGCGTGGTCAGCGAGGCCGAGCAGGAACAGCAGGCGATCAGCGAATTGCGCAAGGCGGTCCGTCAGCGTGAGCAGAAATGCGTCGAGGCGTTGCTCAAGCTCTACGCATTCCGTCCGCAGGACGCGGCAGCCAGTGATTTGCCGTTGCTCGACGGCCGTTGGGGCGATGACCTGTTCAACCCGGAAACCCTGAAACAGCTTGGCGTACGGGTCGGCGGCGGGATCGCGGCAGGCGCAGCCGCCGGGGCTGGCGTCGACTTATTGGTCGGCGGCATCACCCTCGGCGCAGCAGCGCTGGCCGGGGCGATCGCCGGCGGCGCACTGCAGACTGCGCGCAGTTATGGCAGCCGCTTGCTTGGCAAGATCAAAGGCCAGCGGGAATTGACCGTGGATGACGGCGTGTTGCGGCTGTTGGCGTTGCGGCAGCGGCAGTTGGTGCTGGCGCTGGATCAGCGTGGGCATGCGGCGATGGATGCGGTTCAGGTGGCAACACCTGTGGATAAAACCTGGCGCGAAGGCAAGTTGCCGGAAGCCTTGAACAAGGCCCGGGCGCATCCGCAGTGGTCCTCGCTCAATCCGCATCCGAAGCTGAATCAGGCGGAAAGGCAGGAGCAGGTTGAGGCATTGGTCGGGAAAGTTCTTGAGCTTTAGTCCGTTGCCCTCACCCCAGCCCTCTCCCAGAGGGAGAGGGGGCCGACCGGGTTGTTCTCCGGTCATACACCGACCTGAGATATCCAGCCGAACTCAGATTTTGAAAAGCAGATAAAGCGGCTCCCTCTCCCCAGCCCTCTCCCAGAGGGAGAGGGGGCCGACCGCGTAGTTCTCCGGTCATACACCGAGCTGATATCCAGCCGAACTCAGATTCTGAAAAGCACATAAAGCGGCTCCCTCTCCCTCCGGGAGAGGGCTGGGGTGAGGGCAGCAATCACATGGCTGCCAACAACGTCACGGCCTTGCGCTTCAAAAACTCAAGATCCACCACCGGCACCGCCACCTCCTTCGCCAATTCATCCCACTGGCGCATCCGCAGGCTGACCGCACACAACGGATCCCGCGCAAACACATCCGCCTCAGCGTCCGTCATCACCCCGCCCTGATACGCCAGCGTGCGCCGACTCGCTTCACTCAAGCGCTGGACATACCCCGGCTCGCGCAAGGTCAAATAACGCTTGGCCTGAACGTGATACTCCACCAGCCGCGCCAGCCGTTCGCTGAAACCCGCCTCACGCAGATAATCCGCACCCAGCCGCTCATGGCTGACGACGCCATAACCGCCCATGTTCTGCGCACCCTCGGCGCACAAATGGCCGATGTCGTGAAAGAACGCCGCGAGCACCACTTCATCATCGCAGCCCTCAGCCATGGCCAGCTCGGCTGCCTGCGACATGTGTTCAAGCTGCGACACTGGTTCGCCGATGTAATCACTGGCGCCGAAACGTTCATACAAGCCGAACACCCGCGCCACCACTTGCTCCGGATTCATGCCTCCTCCAGCCACTGTGCAATGTTGCGCTCGGCCATGGCCGGGCCGACGCTCATGCCGACGCCGGTGTGCATCAGCGCCACGCTCAAGCCCGGTGCCGGGCGCAGCAATGAAAACGGACCCGGTCCACGAGCACCATAGACGCCCTGCCAGCGCTCGACCACTTGCACCTTGCAACCGAGGGTCTGCTCGGCGAGTTCGAGCATCCAGTTATCCACTTGCTCGGCGTTGAACGGCGACGGATCGCTGCCGTAATGGTGCGAGTCGCCAATGATCAGCTCGCCATACGGCGTCGGGCTGATCAGCAGGTGAATGCCGTTGTCAGGCAGGTGCGGTTGCTCGCGCAGGATCTGCGCCTGCACCGCCGCCGCTTCGGGCAGATCGGCGAAGGCGCCGTAGTGCACGCAGCTCAGACCGGTAAGCACGGCGTGTTGCAGGTTCAGTTCCGTGTGCGGTTTGGCGCGGAGCATTTGCAGGCGGCAGATTTGCGGTTCGAGCGCGGCAATCGGCTCGGCGAGCAAGGTCTGATAATCGTGGCCGGAGCAGACGATGATCTGCGGCGCGGTAAAACTGCCGGCAGTACTGTGCAACCGCCCTGGCTCAACGTCGCGTACCAGGGTGGAGAAGTGGAATTCGACACCAGGGTCGCGGCGCAGGTAGTCGATCAGCGCCGGAATCGCTTCGCGTGAGTACAACTGTTGATCATCCCTGCCATGCAGCGCGGCGCGGTGATGGCTGAATTGACCGCCGTACAGATCACGCAATGCGGCACCGCGCAGCAGCTCGACGTTGTAGTCGTGCTCCTGCGCACGACCGGCGCAGAACGCTTCGAGCAGCTGTTCTTCGGCTTCGCTGCGGGCGAACAGGTAAGAGCCGTTGCGCTTGATCTGCAGGCCGGCGAGTTGCGCCCAGTCGCCCCAGATCTCGCGGCTGGCCTTGGCCAGTTCCAGCATGGTGCCGGGCGGCTGGCCAGTGACCAGCGCCTGGCCGAAGTTACGCACCGAGGCGCCGAGGGGCGTGGCGGTGCGTTCGAACACGGCGACTTTGAGCCCGCGCTTGGCCGCGGCGTAGGCGTGGGACAGGCCGAGGATGCCGGCGCCGACGATGAGCAGGTCTTTGGGGTGTGTCATCTGAATGCTGTCCTGAATGAGAGACCGCTATCGCGAGCAGGCTCACTCCTACAATTGGAATGCATTCCCCTGTAGGAGTGAGCCTGCTCGCGATGAGGCCCGGTCAGACTACGAAGATTTACTTGGCAGCCACTTTCTCGGACTTGCCGTCATAGCGCTTGCGCCACTCGCTCAGGATCTCGTCGCGATTCTTCGAGGCCCAGGCGAAGTCGTTCTTGATCAGACGCTGCTCGTAATCGGCGGGCAGTTCGGTCTGCGGCTTGGCGATCCCCGGCTGGGCAAGCACGGCGAAGTTCTCTTTATACAAATCCATCGCCTCGGCACTGGCAGAGAAATCGGCGAGTTTCTTCGCCGCCTCTTCGTGCGGCGTGCCTTTGATTACCGCTGTCGCTTCGATCTCCCAGCCCAAGCCTTCCTTTGGCAGGATGATGTCCAGCGGCGCGCCCTGGCGCTTGAGCTGAACGGCCGGGTATTCAAAGGAAATACCGATCGGGAATTCCCCCGCCGCCGCCAGTTTGCACGGCTTGGAACCGGAGTGAACGTACTGGCCGATGTTCTGGTGCAGGCCGTCCATATAGGCCCAGCCCTGCTTCTCGCCGAAGGTCTGCAGCCAAGCGCTGACGTCGAGGAAACCGGTGCCGGACGACGCCGGGTTGGGCATGACGATCTTGCCCTTGTACTCAGGCTTGGTCAGGTCCTGCCAGCTCACTGGCTTGGTCAAACCCTGCTTTTCGGCCTCGACGGTGTTGAAGCAAATGGTCGCCGCCCAGACGTCCATGCCGACCCACGCTGGCGGGTTGGCAGCGTCGCGGTAGTTCGCGCCGATCTTGCCGAGATCCTTCGGCGCGTAGCTTTGCAGCATGCCTTGCTGATCGAGGATCGCCAGGCTGGAAGCGGCCAGGCCCCACACCGCGTCAGCCTGCGGCCGCGCTTTTTCGGCGAGGAGTTTGGCGGTGATGATCCCGGTGGAGTCGCGCACCCATTTGATCTCGACGTCGGGGTTGGCTTTCTCGAACGCTTCCTTGTAGGACTTCAGTTGTTCGGCTTCGAGGGCGGTGTACACCGTCAACTCGGTTTTCGCCGCGAAGGCATTCAGGCTGAAAGAGGCGAGCACAGCAGCGGCCAGGGCCATAGGCTTGAACATGATCGTTTTCCTGTGATGAGTTGAACGGTGTTGGAATCAGTGACCGGGCGCGGTTTGCCGCCAGGCCTGGGAACGGCGCAGCAAGCCGCGCGAAGCACACGCCAGCAGCAAGGACACGCCCGCCGAGGTGAACAGAATCAGGGTCGACATCGCCGCCGCGCCGCCGACGTTGCCGGCGTCGTCCATGTTCAGCACCGCCACCGCAGCGAGGATGGTGTCGGGGCTGTAGAGGAAGATCGCCGCCGACACCGTGGTCATCGCCGAGACGAACAGGTAGCGCACAATGTCCAGCAGCGCCGGCAGGCAGATCGGCACGGTCACGCGCAAGTAATGCCGATACAGCGGCGCCTTCAGCGACAGCGCCGCCGCTTCGAACTCGGCGTCGAGCTGGCGCAGCGCGGTGGTCGCGGTCATTTGTGCGGTGGTCAGATAGTGCGCGATGGTGCAGACGATCAGCAGCGTCATCGTCCCGTACAGCACGTGCAGTGGGTTGCCGCTGAGGTTGAAGAAGAAAACATAACCCAGGCCAAGCACCAGCCCCGGCACTGCCATTGGCACGAAGCTGAGCATGCGCAAAGCCAGGTTGAGCCCGCGCTGGGTGCGGGTTTTCTCCATCAGATAAGCGCCGGTGAAGATCAGCACGCTGCCGATCAGCGCCGTACCCAATGCCATTTTCAAACTGTTGCCGTAGGCCAGCCAGCCACCGCCAGCGGTCTCGTTGAACTGGTAATGGTTGAGCGACAGTGACAGGTTGTATGGCCAGAACTTCACCAGGGACGAGAACACCGCCATGCCGAACACCAGAATCAAAGCGGCGCTGATCAACACGACAATCGCCAGATAGCAGCCGTCGCGCAGGGTCGACGGTGTCGGTTTGAACACCTGCGCGCGACCGCTCATGGAATCGCCATGCCGACGCCGCAGCCAGGCATCAACAGCGAAACTGAAAAGCGCCGGCAGCAACAACACCATGCCGATCAACGCACCGCGCCCGAACTGCTGTTGGCCGACCACGGCTTTGTAGGCCTCCAGCGCCAGCACTTGATAATCGCCGCCGACCACCACCGGCACACCGAAATCGGTGATGGTCAGGGTGAATACCAGACAGAACGCGGCGAACACCGCCTGCCGCGTCGCCGGCCAGGTGATGCTGCGAAACGCCTTGGCCGGACTGGCGCCCATGCTAGATGCGGCGTCGAACAGGCGCGCATCGGCCAGCGACAACGCCGACAGCAAAATCATCAGCGCATGCGGGAAGGTGTAAATCACCTCACCGAGCACGATGCCCCAGAATCCGTAGATGTTGTCCGAGAGCAGCCCGCGCAGCATGCCCTGATTACCGAACAGGTAGACGAGCGCAATCCCTGGCAGCATTGACGGCGCCATCAGCGGCAGCAATGAGATACCGCGCCAGATGCCTTTGCCCGGTATCAATGTGCGTTGCAGGGCGTAGGCAAACAGGTAGGCCAGCGGTACGACAATCGCCGCGACGCTGAGGGAGACTTTCAGACTGTTGCCGAGCAGCCAGTGAAAATTCGCGCTGCTCAGCAGTTCCTGCGCCGCAACCCAGCCACCGCCCTGCCCGGCCTCGCTGCTGAAGCCGCGCCAGAAGATCGCCAGCAATGGCAGCAGGACCGCGACGCCAAGCAACAGCAGCAAGAGGACCTTGCCGCCGAGCACAAAGATCCGATCGCCGATTTCGGCACGGGACGTCTGCCGTACCTGCTTGGTCGGCAAGGGTAAGGCAATCCCGGCGCTCATCAGGCAAACACCTGCAGACTGCGCGGCGGCAAGGCGACCATGATTTGCTGCGCACCCAGACGCGGCATCGCTTCCGGTGCCAGTTCGGCGAGCAGCGCATGGCCGGGCAATTGATCGAGTTCGAAGCTCATGCGGCAGCGGTTGCCGAGAAAGGTGATCTCGCGGACCTTGGCCGGGAACAGGTTTTCTTCGTGCACCGGCGGGTTGACGTTGATCGCTTCCGGGCGGCAGAACAATCGACCCGAGGCGCTCTGCACGCTGCCATCGGCCAGGCGCAGATTCATCCCGCCAACCTGGGCGTGACTGTCGCTGCTGCGCTGGAACGGCAGCCAGTTGCCCTGACCGACGAACTCGGCCACGAACGGCGTGGCCGGACGGTTGTAGATTTCCTGCGGGGTGGCGTATTGCTCGACGCGGCCGTTGTTCATCACCGCGATGCGGTCGGCCATCAGCATGGCTTCGTCCTGGTTGTGCGTGACCATCAGGGTGGTGATACCGAGGTTGCGCTGCAGCTGGCGCAGCTCGGTGCACAGATGCTCACGAACGCGAGCGTCGAGGGCTGACATCGGTTCATCGAGCAACAGCAGCGACGGTGCCGGCGCCAGCGCGCGGGCCAGCGCAACACGCTGTTGCTGGCCGCCGGACAACTGGCCGGGGTACTTTTTCTCGCTGCCGGTGAGGCCGACCAGTTCGAGCATTTGACCGACCCGGCGGCGCACTTCATCGCGACCGCTGCCAGCGAGGCCGTAGGCAATGTTCGCTTCAACGGTCAGATTGGGGAACAGCGCGTAGGACTGGAACAGAATTCCGTAGTCCCGCGCTTGCGGGGCGAGGTGCGAGACGTCGCGATCGCCCAGATACAACTCGCCGCTGTCCTGTTTTTCCAGCCCGGCGATGCAGCGCAGCAATGTGGTCTTGCCACAGCCCGACGGGCCGAGCAGACAGACCAGTTCACCGGCGGCGACATCGAGCGAGACGTTATCCAGCGCGGTAAAAGCGCCGAAGCGCTTCTGTACGCTCCGCACTTTCATCGGCGCGCCGGGGTGAGTCAGGGCAGTTGCGATGGCAGGGTTCATGGACAGACCTCATCTAACGGATGAGGCCAATCCTAGGGTTGTAATGCGTCCGTCATGTGGCAGTGAGGCAAAAAGCGCCGATAGTGATATTCAGGGATTTGGGTTTGATTCTGTGTCGCCCGGGCTGACGCCATCGCTAGCAGGCTAGCTCCCACAAGGGATTTGCGTTGTGAATACGGTCCAGTGTGGGAGCTAGCCTGCTAGCGATGGGGCCAGCACCGGCATTGAAAATCTCAGGCGGGGGACATTTCTTGGGCCAAGCCAAGGAACGCCGCCGGCAACCGCGCGCCCTTCCTCTCTTTGAGGCAATACAGATACTCCGGAATCTGCGGCGCATTCTCGATACTCAGCACGCGCAACTGCGGATCATGCGGCACTTCCTGGCGGGCGATGATGCTGATGCCGATGTTGCGCAGCACCGCCTCGCGGATCGACTCGCGGCTGCCGATCTCCAGCAGCGGCCCGAAACTCACGCCGGCGCTGGCCAGCAACTCTTCGGTCAGGCGTCGCGTGGTCGAGCCGGATTCCCGCATCAACAAGGTGTGACCGGCCAGCGCCGCCAACGCCACATGCGTCTGCGTCGCCAACGGATGGTTGCGATGCACCGCCAGCACCAGCGGATCGGTGCCCAGCACCCGGCGAATCAGTCGCGTGTCATCCAGCAGCTGCGAGGACGCGGCGATGTCCACCCGGTAATCCTCCAGCGCTTCGAGGACCTGCTGCGAGTTGCCGATTTCCACCGACACTTCCACCTGCGGCAAGCGTTCGCGAAAGGTCTTCACCAGATCGAGGATGTAATACGGCGCCGTCGCGGCGATGCGCAACGTGCCTTGCACCTGGCCGCTGTTGCGCAGGAAGAACTCGATGTCGGCCTCTTGCTGCAACAGCGTCTTGACCATCGGCAGCAAGCGCGCGCCTTCGTCACTGACGCTCAGGCGCCGGCCGCCGCGGTAGAACAGCTCCACCGAATACTGGCTTTCCAGATTGCGGATCTGCGTGGTCACGGTCGGTTGGCTGAGGCCGAGTTTCTTCGCCGCCAGCGTGATGCTGCCCAGGCGGGCGACCATGTAAAACGCTTTCAGCTCGGCACTCAGCACAACCCACCCTCGTCACTTACTTGCGCAGCAGGCGCAAACCGTTGAACACCACCAACAGACTCACGCCCATGTCGGCAAACACCGCCATCCACATGGTGGCGAGCCCGGCGAAGGTTACCCCAAGAAAGATAGCCTTGATCACCAAAGCCAACGCGATGTTCTGTTTCAGAATGCTGGCGGTGTTGCGCGACAGGCTGATGAACGCCGGGATCTTGCGCAGATCGTCGTCCATCAGGGCAACATCGGCGGTTTCGATCGCAGTGTCGGTACCGGCCGCGGCCATGGCAAAACCGATCTCGGCGCGAGCCAGTGCCGGCGCGTCATTGATACCGTCGCCGACCATGCCGACACGGTGGCCTTTTTTATATAGATCTTCGATGGCATGCAGTTTGTCGGTCGGCAGCAGATCGCCTCGGGCTTCGTCGATACCGACCTGCGCGGCAATCGCCTCAGCCGTGTGTGCATTGTCGCCGGTGAGCATCAGGGTTTTCACCCCGAGTTCATGCAACTGACGAATCGCCTCCCGGCTGCTTTCCTTGACCGTGTCAGCCACTGCGAACAGCGCCAGCGGGCCAGAGTTGTCGAGCAGCAGCACCACGGACTTGCCCTGTTTCTCCAGTGCAAACAGCTTCTCTTCCAGTTGTGGCGAGCACAGGCCCAGCTCTTCAACCAGACGATGGTTGCCCAAGTGGTAGGTCTGTCCATTGATCTGGCCTTTGACGCCGCGCCCGCCAAGCGCTTCGAAGTTATCCACGATCGGCGCGACGAAGTTTTTATCCACAGCGGCATTGGCGATGGCCAGCGACACCGGGTGATCGGAGCGCCCGGCCAGCGCGGCGGCGACGGCAGGCGCGGTGCTCTCGGCGGTGGCTTCCAGGCACAGGTAATCGGTCTGCACCGGTTTGCCGTGGGTGATCGTTCCGGTTTTATCCAGCGCCAGATAATCGAGCTTGAAACCGCCCTCCAGGTACACGCCGCCCTTGACCAGAATGCCCTTGCGCGCCGCTGCGGCGAGGCCGCTGACAATGGTCACCGGGGTGGAAATCACCAGCGCACACGGGCACGCGACGACCAGCAGCACCAGGGCGCGATAGATCCAGTCGAACCATACCGCGCCCATAAACAGCGGTGGAATGATCGCCACGGCCAGGGCAAACACGAATACCGCCGGGGTATAGATTTTCGAGAATTGATCGACAAAACGCTGGGTCGGCGCACGGGCGCCCTGAGCCTGTTCGACGGCGTGGATGATCCGCGCCAGGGTCGAGTTGTTCGCCGCCGCGCTGACCGTGTATTCCAGCGAACCGGCCTGGTTGATGGTGCCGGCGAAGACTTTATCGCCAATGGTCTTTTCCACCGGCAGGCTTTCACCGGTGATCGGCGCCTGGTCAATCGTCGAGCTGCCGCTGACCACCTCACCGTCCAACGCGATGCGTTCGCCCGGCTTCACCCGCACGCGGGCGCCGAGTTCGACGATTTTCACCTCCTGTTCGCCCCAGCTTCCGTCCGCCTGCAAGACCGTCGCTTGTTCCGGGGTCATCTGCATCAAGCCACTGATCGCATTGCGCGCCCGGTCCAGCGAACGTGCTTCGATCAACTCGGCAACGGTGAACAGGAACATCACCATCGCCGCTTCCGGCCACTGGCCGATGAGGATCGCGCCGGTCACGGCGATGCTCATCAGTGCGTTTATGTTGAGGTTGAAGTTCTTCAGGGCAATCCAGCCCTTTTTGTACGTGCCGAGGCCACCGCTGAGGATTGAGACCAGTGCAATGATCGCCACTACCCAGGTCGGCGCAGCGTTGCTGAAGTGGATGACTTCGGCAGCCAGCGCCGCGACACCGGACAGCGCCAGCGGCCACCCATGTTTTTTCACCGGCGCCGGCGCCGGGGCCGCCGCTTCGACGCCCGCCTCCAGCGGCTCGGCGTGCATGCCAATCGACTTGATCGCGTCAACGATCGGCGCGGTGTCCGGCAAGCTGTGGGTGACGCTGAGCACGCGGTTGATCAGGTTGAATTCCAACTGCTGGATGCCCGCCAGTTTGCCCAGCTTGTTCTGGATCAGCGTCTGCTCGGTCGGGCAGTCCATCGCCTCGATGCGGAAGCTGCTCAGGCGCGCATCGGCGCTGGTCTTTTCGCTCAGTTGCACCAAGGCAGGCGCAGCGGCTTTCGACAAGCAGCAGGCATCTTCGTGCGAATGAACCGGGGCCGGCGCAGCTTTCGACCCGCAGCAGGCATCGCCGCCATGCGCATGTTGATGCACAGGCTGCAATTTATGGCTGTGATCGTGCCCGTCGCCCGGCTTGTGGGTGTGAGGGTGGGTGTGCTGGGAATCGCTCATTGGTCGCGTCCATGAAGGTGCCTGTTGCCAAGTAAAGACCCTGTAGCCACTATAGGGTCAAGCACCCTTCTGGAGATGGCTGGCATGAAGATCGGCGAACTGGCGAAACTCACCGACTGCGCGGTGGAAACCATCCGTTACTACGAACGCGAAAACCTGCTGCCGGAACCGGCCCGCAGCGACGGCAACTACCGCGTCTACACCCAGGCCCACGCCGAACGCCTGACCTTCATCCGCAACTGCCGCACCCTCGACATGACCCTCGAAGAAATCCGCAGCCTGCTCGCCCTGCGCGACAGCCCGCAGGATCAGTGCGAAAGCGTCAATGCGCTGATCGATGACCACATTCAGCATGTGAAAGCGCGGATTGATGGGTTGATGGCGTTGCAGACGCAACTGCTCGACCTGCGCCAACGCTGTGGCGAAGGACCAGAGGCGGACCAATGCGGGATCTTGCAGCGGTTGGAGGTGAGTGGCGGGGTTGTTGCGACCGAGGTCGAACACTCCCACGTGGGCCGCAGCCACGGCCACTGAGCCCAACGCAAATCGAAATGTAGGAGTGAGCCTGCTCGCGATGACGTCGGCACATCCAACATTGATGTGACTGAACAACCGCTATCGCGAGCAGGCTCACTCCTACAGGGGTGTTGCGCTGCTGACTAGACCGCCATCGGCGCGGTCATTGGCGCATGGTGCTCGTAGCCCTCCAGCGAGAAATCGCTCGGCTCGACCAGTTCCAGCCATTCCGGCTGATACACGCCAGTCTTGGCAAACTCCGGCACGCGGTCGGAGATTTTCAGTTTCGGCATGGCGAACGGCTCTCGCTTGAGCTGTTCGTTGAGCATGTCCAGATGGTTCTCGTAGACGTGCGCATCACCGATGAAATAGGTGAACCAGCGCGGCGTGTAGCCGGTCAGGCGTCCGATCAGGCTCAGCAGCGCGGCGCCTTCGGTGAGGTTGAACGGCGTGCCCAGGCCCAAGTCATTCGAACGGATGTAGAGCGTCAGAGAAATCTCTTTGGTCTCGACATTCGGGTGGAACTGGTACAGCAGATGGCATGGCGGCAGGGCCATTTCATCGAGCTGAGCGACATTCCAGCCGTGGAACAGAATGCGACGGCTGCCCGGATCCTTGATGATCGTGTCGACGCACTGGCGCACCTGGTCGATGGCTTTGTACAGCACCACGTAGGCCTGGCCGTCTTCTTCGCCTTGGGCGATCTGCTTGTAGCCGTTGTTCAGGGTTTGTTCGATGGCTGCGGTGTTGCTCAGCGGGATCTGCTTGTACGCCGGCCACTTGCGCCATTGCACGCCATAGATTTCGCCGAGGTCGTCGTCACCCTGACGGAACGGGTTGGCCAGCCACTGCGCGTTTTCGTTGGCGTTCTGGTCCCAGACCTTGCAGCCCAGCGCACGAAACTCGGCAGCGCTGTTCACACCACGGAGGAAGCCGCACATCTCGCCGATCGCCGATTTGAAGGCCATTTTGCGCGTGGTGATCGCCGGGAAGCCTTCCTGCAGATCGAAACGCAGCATCGCCCCAGGAAAACTGATGGTGTTGATACCAGTGCGGTTGGCCTGTTTGGTGCCGTTCTGGATGACGTGCGAGACCAGTTCGAGATATTGCTTCATGAGTTACCTGTGTCCTTTGAGCCCCGGCGTCGCGCGCCGGGGTTCGTAGTTTAAGCCGTCGGGGCGAGCGGCGCTGCCGGGGCGCGACGATAGGCCAGCCAGATCAGGAACAGCCCGCCGACGATCATCGGCACGCACAGCACCTGGCCCATGGTGAGCCAGTTCCAGGCCAGATAGCCCAGCTGGGCATCCGGTACGCGAACGAACTCGACGATGAAACGGAAGATGCCATAGAACAGCGCGAACATCCCCGACACCGCCATGGTTGGCCGCGGTTTGCGCGAGAACAGCCACAGAATAAGGAACAGTGCGACGCCTTCGAGGGCGAACTGATACAGCTGCGAGGGGTGACGCGGCAGTTGCGCCGGGTCGCTGAACGGCGGGAACACCATCGCCCATGGCACGTCGGTGGCCTTGCCCCACAGCTCGGCGTTGATGAAGTTGCCGATGCGCCCGGCACCCAGACCGATCGGCACCATCGGCGCGACGAAGTCCATCAACTGGAAAAACGACTTGCCGTTACGCTTGCCGAACCACAGGGCCGCGAGCATTACGCCGATGAAGCCGCCGTGGAACGACATGCCGCCCTTCCAGACTTCGAAAATCAGCGTCGGGTTGGCCAGATAAGCGCTCAGGTCGTAGAACAGCACATAACCCAACCGCCCGCCGACAATCACGCCCATTGATAGCCAGAACACCAGATCGGAAAGTTTTTCCTTGGTCCAGGTCGGGTCGAAACGGTTGAGCCGGCGCGACGCCAGCAGCCACGCACCGCCGATGCCGATCAGGTACATCAGCCCGTACCAGTGGATTTTCAGCGGACCGATGGCCAGGGCCACCGGGTCGATCTGCGGGTAAGGCAGCATTGCGACTCCTCGTAAGAGTGAAACCAGAATTCCCGGGCGACGCTGCCACCACAGGATTAAGCCAGGATTTTTACAGCAGGAAGCTCAACCCGACGCTGAACAGCAAAGCGGCGAACAGCCGTTTCAGCAAGCGCGGCGACAACCTGTGCGCCAGACGCGCGCCGAGACGGGCGAAGACCATGCTGGTCAGGGCAATGCCCAACAACGCCGGCAAATACACAAAACCGAGACTATGCGGTGGCAACAACGGATCGTGCCACCCCAGAATCATGAAACTTGCCGCACTGGCCAAAGCGATCGGCAGACCACACGCCGATGACGTCGCCACGGCCTGCTGCATCGGCACGCTGCGCCAGGTCAGAAACGGCACGGTCAGCGAGCCGCCACCAATACCGAAAATCGCCGAGGCCCAGCCAATCACCGTGCCCGCGGCGGTCAGACCGAGTTTACCCGGCACCGTTCGGCTGGCCTTGGGTTTGACGTCCAGCGCCAGTTGCACGGAGACCAGCAGGGCGAACACACCAATGATTTTCTGCAGGTTCGGCCCGGAAATCGCCTCGGCCGTCAGCGCACCGAAACCGGCGCCGAGCAAAATGCCGACGGTCATCCACATGAAAATCGGCCAGCGCACCGCACCTCGGCGGTGATGCTCACGCACGGCATTGACCGAGGTGAAGATGATCGTCGCCAGCGACGTGCCGACCGCCAGATGGGTGAGGATCGACTGATCGAAACCCTGCAGGGTGAAACTGAACACCAGCACCGGGACGATAATGATCCCGCCGCCGACACCAAACAGCCCGGCCAGCACGCCCGCACAGGCGCCCAGCGCCAGATACAGCAGAAATTCCACGAGCGTCTCCCCGGACCGCATCCGCAAAACAGGAGCGGCATGGTAACGGATGCACACCCTTTGGCTCCACTGGCGATGGATGCACGGAGGCCGGATGCGTAGAGTGAGCAAAAATCACACAAGGACCACCTTATGTGTCTGATCGTATTTGCCTGGCGCTCGGGCCATGCCCAGCCGCTGATCGTCGCGGCCAACCGAGACGAGTTCTATGCCCGGCCGAGCCTGCCATTGGCGTCGTGGCCCGAGGCGCCAGAGGTCCACGCCGGACGGGACCTGGAAGCCGGCGGCACCTGGCTGGGGATTGGCGCCAATGGGCGCTTTGCCGCGCTGACCAACATTCGCGATCCGCAACAGCCGCCGGCGCTGAAGTCGCGCGGGGAACTGGTGGCGCGGTTTCTCAGCGGCAATGCGTCGATTGATGATTATTTGAGCGATGTGGTTGGCCGCGCCGGGGAGTACGCCGGGTTTAACTTGCTGCTCGGCAATAGTCACGAGCTGTGGCATTTCAATGCGCGGGCGTCCGAGCCGGTGATGCTCGCTCCGGGGGTTTATGGCTTGTCCAACGCCGGGCTCGATACGCCGTGGCCGAAGCTGCTCAAGGCCAAAGCGGCACTGAACGCGGTGCTGGACGATCCGCAGCCCGAGCGGTTGCTTGAATTATTGAGTGATGCGCAGACGCCGCCCGAAGCCGAGTTGCCGGATACCGGGGTGGGGATGGCGACTGAAGCGTTGTTGTCGAGCGTGTTTATTGCCAGCCAGAGCTACGGGACGCGGGCAAGTACGGCCCTGGTGGTGCAGGCGGATGGGACGCGGCGGATGGTTGAACGCAGTTTTGGGCCGTATGGGGGACATTTGGGCGAAGTTGAGATTTGCGTTTAGAAGCTTACCCTCACCCCAGCCCTCTCCCGGAGGGAGAGGGGGCCGACCGAAGTGTCTTGCGGGTACATCGACCTGAAAGACCGAGTTGATTATGAATTCGGACAGAACTTCCATTGCCGAGTCGATTATGGATTCAGTAGCGCTCCTCCAGATCGGCGTGGCTTCCGAGCACCCCCCAATCAGTCCCCTCTCCCCCCGGGAGAGGGCTAGGGTGAGGGGCTTTTGATCTTCAGAGGGCTTTGGTTACCACCGGCGCATTCATCTTCGCCAACCCAAGATTTTTCAGCGCCAATTGCAGCGAGCTATGGATAACTTGTGGGTTATCGATGGTCATCAACTCCGCCAACAACTCCTGCGCCTTGCTCAGATTGACCTGACGCAGCATCCACTTGACCTTCGGCAAGTTGGTGGCGTTCATCGACAGGCTGTCGAAACCCATCGCCATCAACAGCACCGCCGCCGCCGGATCGCCGGCCATTTCGCCGCAGATACTCACCGGTTTGCCTTCGGCATGCGCGTCACGCACGACGGTTTGCAGGGCTTGCAGCACCGCCGGGTGCAGGTAGTCGTAAAGATCGGCCACCCGCGGGTTATTACGGTCGACCGCCAGCAGGTACTGGGTCAGGTCGTTGGAACCGACCGAGAGGAAGTCGACCATCCGCGCCAGCTCTTTGGTCTGGTACACCGCGGCGGGGATTTCGATCATCACGCCGATCGGCGGCATCGGCACGTCGGTGCCTTCGTCGCGCACTTCGCCCCAGGCCCGGTGAATCAGGTGCAGGGCTTCTTCGAGTTCGTGGGTGCCGGAGATCATCGGCAGCAGAATCCGCAGGTTGTTCAGGCCTTCGCTGGCCTTGAGCATTGCGCGGGTCTGCACCAGGAAGATTTCCGGGTGATCGAGGGTGACGCGAATGCCGCGCCAGCCGAGGAACGGGTTGTCTTCCTTGATCGGGAAGTACGACAGCGACTTGTCACCGCCGATGTCGAGGCTGCGCATGGTCACCGGTTGCGGATGGAATGCGGCGAGCTGCTCACGGTAGATCGCCAGTTGTTCCTTCTCGCTCGGGAAGCGCTGGTTGATCATGAACGGCACTTCGGTGCGGTACAGACCAACGCCTTCGGCGCCACGCTTCTGCGCCCGAGCCACGTCCGCCAGCAGGCCGGTGTTGACCCACAGCGGCATGCGGTGGCCGTCGAGGGTCACGCACGGCAGGTCGCGCAGGGCATCGAGGCCCAGCGCCAGTTGTTTCTCTTCTTCGACTATTTCCGCGAACTGCTTGCGCAGCACTTCGCTCGGGTTGGTGTAGACCTCGCCACGTACGCCGTCGACGATCATTTCGATGCCGTCGACCTTGGCGTACGGCAGATCGACCAGCCCCATTACCGTCGGAATGCCCATGGCCCGGGCGAGGATCGCGACGTGGGAGTTACCCGAACCGAGTACCGACACCAGACCGACCAGCGTGCCTTCCGGCACTTCGCCGAGCATCGCCGGGGTCAGCTCTTCACTGACCAGAATGGTTTTTTCCGGGTAGACCAGATTCTGCTGACGCTCTTCCTGCAGATAGGCCAGCAGGCGGCGGCCGAGGTCTTTGACGTCCGAGGCGCGCTCACGCAGGTAGGCGTCGTCCATCAGTTCGAAACGGTTGACGTGATCGGTGACCACCTGACGCAGCGCGCCTTGGGCCCACTGGCCGGTCTTGATCACCGTGGTGACTTCGCTGCCCAGCGAAGCATCGTCGAGCATCATCAGATAGACGTCGAACAGCGCGCGTTCTTCCGGGCGCAACTGGGTCGCGAGTTTTGCCGACAGGGTGCGCATGTCGGCACGCACGCCTTCGATGGCGGTCTTGAACAGCGCCAGCTCGGCGTCGATGTCGGTGACGGTCTTGTCCGGCACCACGTCCAGATCGGCCGGCGGCAGCATGACCACCGCGGTACCGACCGCCGCTCCCGGCGAGCCCGGCACGCCAACGAACTTGGCTTCCTGAATGCCCTTGCCCTGCCGGCCCAGACCACGGATCGAACCGGTGGCCTCGGCGTGGGCGATCACCCCGGCGAGCTGTGCGCTCATGGTTACGAGGAAGGCTTCTTCACCTTCGTCGAACTGGCGGCGTTCTTTTTGCTGGATGACCAGCACGCCGACCACTCGACGGTGGTGAATGATCGGCGCGCCAAGGAACGAGGCATACCGCTCTTCACCGGTTTCGGCGAAGTAACGATAACGCGGGTGGTCCGCGGCGTTTTCGAGGTTCAGGGGTTCTTCACGCGTGCCGACCAGACCGACCAGACCTTCGTTGGGTGCCATGCTGACCTTGCCGATCGAGCGCTTGTTCAAGCCCTCGGTGGCCATCAGCACGAAGCGGTTGGTCTCGGGATCAAGCAGGTAGACCGAGCAGACCTGGCTGCCCATGGCCTCTTTGACGCGCAACACAATAATCCCCAACGCCGCCTTGAGATCCTTGGCGGAGTTAACTTCCTGGACGATCTTGCGCAGCGTATTGAGCATGGCTCGGGGTCGAACTCCGTCGTCAGTCGCGCGCTAAAAGGCGCGGGGCAAGCTCTTTGAGAGCGCGTCGATACACCTCGCGCTTGAATGTCACCACCTGGCCCAACGGATACCAATAGCTGACCCAGCGCCAGCCATCGAATTCCGGTTTACCGGTCAAATCCATCCGCACCCGCTGCTCGTTGGAGATCAGGCGCAGGAGAAACCATTTCTGTTTCTGGCCGATGCACAGAGGTTGGCTGTGGGTACGCACCAGGCGTTGCGGCAAACGATAGCGCAACCAGCCTCGGGTACAGGCCAGTATTTCAACATCTTCACGTTCCAGGCCAACTTCTTCGTTCAGCTCGCGGTACAAGGCGTCTTCCGGCGTCTCTTCAGGGTTGATTCCCCCTTGCGGAAACTGCCAGGCGTCCTGATTGATACGGCGAGCCCATAGCACCTGGCCGGCGTCATTCGTCAGAATGATCCCGACATTGGGACGGAAACCATCGGGGTCGATCACGGCAACAACCTCGCAAACGCATGTCGCCGCATTGTTCCACAAAGGTTGATCAGGCGGCAACGAAGCTTCCGAGCTTATGTGCACTCTTGTGAAAAGACCGTATTCTTGTCGCCTTTTTACTGACTTTTCAGCGGGTAACTGCAATGCGCCTGGCTCTATTCGATTTGGACAACACCCTTCTGGGCGGCGACAGCGATCACGCTTGGGGCGACTATCTGTGCGAGCGCGGCTTCCTCGACCCGATCGCCTACAAGGCGCGCAACGACGAGTTCTATCAGGATTACCTGGCCGGCAAGCTGGATAACGCGGCATATCTGAATTTCTGCCTGGAGATCCTCGGCCGCACCGAAATGGCCGTGCTGGACGCCTGGCACAGCGATTACATGCGCGACTGCATCGAGCCGATCATGTTGCCCAAGGCGCTGGAACTGCTGAAACAACACCGCGACGCCGGCGACAAACTGGTGATCATCACCGCGACCAACCGCTTCGTCACCGCCCCGATTGCCGTGCGCCTGGGCGTGGAAACCCTGATCGCCACCGAATGCGAAATGATCGACGGCCGCTACAGCGGGCGCAGCACCGACATTCCGTGCTTCCGTGAAGGCAAGGTGACGCGTCTGAATCGCTGGCTGGAAGAAACCGGGTATTCGCTGGAAGGCAGTTATTTCTACAGCGATTCGATGAATGATCTGCCGCTGCTGGAGCAAGTGGCGAATCCGGTGGCGGTTGATCCGGACCCGAATCTGCGCGCCGAGGCCGAGAAGCGGGGCTGGCCGGTGATTTCGTTGCGCGGCTGATATCGCTATCGCGAGCAGGCTGTAGTGGTTCAGTTTTTTTAAACCAATCCGTAGGAGCATTAGGCCGCCTGCTGCTCAAACAGCGCAGGCGGCAAGTGGTTCGAAGCCGAGTGGCAACGGCGATGGTTGTAATGTGAGATGAAGTCCATCACATCCTTCTCCGCTTCAATGTGGGTTTGATAACCGTTTTCCGGCATCCAATCGTGCTTCAGCGTCCTGAAGTAGCGCTCAACCACTGCATTATCCCAGCAATTACCTCGACGGCTCATGCTTTGAACGATCCGGTTGTCTGCCAAACAGGTGACAAATCGATCAGCAGTGTACTGACAGCCCTGATCTGAGTGAAACAGCAGTTCAGGCATTGGTCGGCGTAGTGACACTGCCAACTTCAGAGCTTTAGCAGCCAGCTCAGCATCGGCAGTTCGGGAGCACGCCCAGCCAACAATCCTGCGTGAAAAAAGATCCATCACCACTGCCAGATAAAGCCAGCTATTCCCAACTCTAATGTAGGTAATATCGCCTGCCCAAAGCGTATCTGGCTGAGTCGGATTGAAGCGACGATCAAGTATGTTCGGAGCAACGATTGCCGGTTTTGTAGCACGACGATAGTGGGCATACCGTGGTCTGCGTCGATGCAGGCCGAAAGTTTTGATCAACGAGCGCATTCGATAGCGACCGATAAAGATCCCTTTCTTTCTCAACGCTTTGCAGAGCCCTCGAGTACCCAGGACCTCTCGATGTTCTTTATGCAACGCACGAAGTCTGCGCCTTAGCCACCGCAGGCCCGGCTTCAAACGCTTGGTTTTGCGGTTTATGTAATAGCTACTTCGGGCGATGCCAAGCACGGAGCATACGCGCCGAACTGACATAGCACCTTTTACGCCATCAATCATTTGGTTCGACCGAACAGAACCTTTAGATGAGAGGGCAATTGCTTTTTTAGCACTTGGTTCTCGGCCTCAAGCAGCGCCAGTTGCGCCTGCAGCGACTCGATCAGCTCCTGATCCTGTAATCGTGGCAACTGAGTAACTTCGTTCTGCTGTCGACGCCAACGAGCAACCCAGCGACGCAAAGCTGTGAGGCCCACACCAGTGGCTTCACAGGCCTTGGGGACGGAGTAATGCATCTCCACCACTAACCGAATAGCCTCTGCTTTTTCTTCAGGCGTAACGACCCGATATCCCATGACGCATCCTTAAATCGAGGCTCCTACATCATGGTCTAAAAAAGTTCGACCACAACAGGCTCACTCCTACATTTGGAATGCGTTCCCTTGTAGGAGTGAGCCTGCTCGCGATCGGGGCGACGCGGTCTCAAGCCCTAAACCGGCTTGGCCCCCATCAACCCCGCAATGGCCAGAAATCCGACGCCGCTGACAATCGCCAGCGCCAGATTGAATCTGCGGTTGCCCACCCCGGTGGTCCATAACCGATCCAGCCGCACCAGCAGCCAGACCGCACTGAACGTGGCCACGGCATAGATCAAACTGGAGCCCAGAATCCACAATTGCCCGAGCGGCCAGCCAATCAGGTGCACCAGCCACCAGCCGGTAAACGGCATGCTGAGGATACCGATCAGCATCAGGCACCAGATAAACAGCCAGGGCCGCCGCATCGTCGTGGCCGGCCCTTCGCTGCGATTACGCCAGGTCAGGACGGCGAGCACCAGCCCACTCGCGAGGATGACCACGGTCGCCACGACGTGAAGGACCTTCAGGGTTGTCAGGGTTTCCATGCGCTTCTCTTCCTTGGGTCATGCCCTTGAGCGTAGCCGCTCAGCCGAGAAACAGCTGGTAGGCCGGGTTCTCGCTTTCATCCCAGTACGGGTAACCGATTTCCGCCAATGCCGCTGGCACCAGATGCCGCTCGTCATGCGGCACCTGCAGCCCCGCGACCACACGACCGTCGGCGGCACCGTGATTGCGGTAGTGGAACATCGAAATGTTCCAGCGCCCGCCCAGCTTGTTGAGGAAGTTGAACAGCGCCCCCGGGCGTTCCGGGAATTCGAAGCGGAACACCATCTCGTCGATGACATGCGCCGCGTGCCCGCCGACCATGTGGCGAATGTGCAACTTGGCCAGCTCGTTATCGGTCAGGTCGACCACCGGAAAACCCTGCTCGGTCAGGCTCGCCAGCAGTGCGCTGCGCGGGTCGCTGTCCGGGTGCGTCTGTACGCCAACGAAGATGTGCGCTTCACTGCCGGTGTTGTAGCGGTAGTTGAATTCGGTGATCTGGCGTTTGCCGACGGCTTCGCAGAACGCCTTGAAGCTGCCGGCCTTCTCCGGGATGGTCACGGCGATGATCGCTTCGCGGCCCTCCCCCAGCTCGGCGCGTTCGGCGACGTGGCGCAGGCGGTCGAAATTGACGTTGGCGCCGGAGTCAATGGCAACGAAGGTCTGCCCGCTGACACCGCGCTGCTCAACGTACTTCTTGATCCCGGCCACGCCCAGCGCGCCGGCAGGTTCGGTGATCGAGCGGGTATCGTCGTAGATATCCTTGATCGCCGCACAGATCTCGTCGGTACTGACGGTGATCACTTCATCGACGTAATCCTTGCAGATTTCAAAGGTGTACTGACCGATCTGCGCCACCGCCACGCCGTCGGCAAAGATGCCCACGGTCGGCAGAACCACACGCTCGCCCGCCGCCATCGCCGCTTGCAGGCAATTGGAATCGTCCGGCTCGACGCCGATGACCTTGATGTCCGGGCGCAGGTATTTCACGTACGCCGCAATGCCGGCAATCAGACCGCCACCGCCTACCGGGACGAAAATCGCGTCCAGTGGCTGCGGGTGCTGGCGCAGGATTTCCATCGCCACGGTGCCTTGGCCGGCAATGGTGTGCGGATCATCGTACGGGTGGATGTAAACGTAGCCTTTCTCATCGACCAGTTTCAGCGAGTAGGCCAG